>NZ_JBEOYE010000003.1:0-335827 GCF_040296945.1 Streptomyces sp. NPDC001941
ACGTTGGTGTCACGGTCCGCGCGGCTGAAGCCCAGGCCCGCGGAGAGGAACTCACGGATCTCATCCCCGTCCAGCACCTCCACCCGCCGCCCCTCGCCACGGAGCCGCTCGGCCAGCGCGTACGCGATGGTCGTCTTGCCCGCGCTGGGCAGGCCGGTCAGCCAGACGGTGGCTCCGCTCACGGAGGTGTCCTCCCGCTCCGATCGGTTCTGATGATCCGTCACAGGTGTATCCCGCACTCGGTCTTGGCGCTGCCCGCCCAGCGGCCGGCCCGCGCGTCCTCGCCCGCCAGGACCCGGCGGGTGCAGGGCGCGCAGCCCACGGAGGCGTAGCCGTCCATCAGCAGCGGGTTGGTGAGGACGCCGTGCTCGGTCACGTACGCGTCGACGTCGTCCTGCGTCCAGCGGGCTATCGGGGCGACCTTGACCTTGCCGCGCCGCTCGTCCCAGGCGACGACCGGGGTGTTCGCCCGGGTCGGGGACTCGTCGCGGCGCAGGCCGGTCGCCCAGGCGTCGTACCCGGCCAGGCCCTCTTCCAGGGGCGCGACCTTGCGCAGCGCGCAGCACAGGTCGGGGTCGCGGTCGTGCAGCCGCGGGCCGTGCTCGGCGTCCTGCTCGGCCACCGTCCGGCGCGGGGTCAGGGTGATGACGTTGACGTCCATCACGGCCTCGACCGCGTCCCGGGTGCCGATGGTCTCGGGGAAGTGGTAGCCGGTGTCGAGGAAGACGACGTCGACGCCGGGGCGGGCGCGGGAGGCCAGGTGGGCGACCACCGCGTCCTCCATGGAGGAGGTGACGCAGAACCGGGGTCCGAAGGTGTCGGCGGCCCAGCGCAGGATGTCCAGCGCGGAAGCGTCCTCGAGCTCGCGGCCCGCGCGCTCGGCGAGCGCGCGTACGTCCGTACTCTGACTCTGACTCTGACTTTGACTCTGTTCGAGCGTCATATCCCTTCCTCTCCGCTGTCGTTGCGCGGCACGCCGCGGCTGAGCAGGCCGAGGAACTTCAGCTGGAAGGCGCGGTTGCAGGCGGCGCACTCCCAGGCGCCGTGGCCCTCCTCGCTGGGGCGCAGGTCCTCGTCGCCGCAGTAGGGGCAGTAGAACGGGGCGGCTCGCTCGCTCATGACAGGGCCTCCTCGGAGGCGCGCGCCGCCCAGGTCGCGAAGCGCTCGCCGTCCTCGCGCTCCGCCTGGAAGCGGGTCAGCACGCGCTCGACGTAGTCGGGCAGGGCGTCGGCGGTCACCTTCAGGCCGCGCACCTTGCGGCCGAAGCCGGCCTCCAGGCCCAGCGCGCCGCCCAGGTGCACCTGGTAGCCCTCGACCTGGCGGCCCTCGTCGTCCAGGACCAGCTGCCCCTTCAGGCCGATGTCGGCGACCTGGATGCGGGCGCAGGCGTTGGGGCAGCCGTTGATGTTGATGGTGATCGGCTGGTCGAACTCCGGCATGCGGCGCTCGAGTTCGTCGATCAGCGTGGAGCCGCGGCCCTTGGTCTCGACGATGGCCAGCTTGCAGAACTCGATGCCGGTGCAGGCCATCGTTCCGCGCCGGAACGGCGACGGGGTGACCCGCAGGTCCAGTGCCTCCAGGCCGGAGACCAGCGAGTCGACCTGGTCCTCGGTGACGTCGAGCACGATCATCTTCTGCTCGACGGTGGTGCGCAGCCGGCCCGAGCCGTGTGCCTGGGCCAACTCGGCGATCTTGGTGAGGGTGGCGCCGTCGACCCGGCCGACGCGCGGCGCGAAGCCGACGTAGAAGTTGCCGTCCTGCTGGCGGTGCACGCCCACGTGGTCGCGCCACTGCTGGACGGGCTGCGCGGGGGCGGGGCCGTCGACCAGTTCCCGCTCGAGGTACTCCTCCTCCAGGACCCGGCGGAACTTCTCCGCGCCCCAGTCGGCGACCAGGAACTTCAGCCGGGCGCGGGTGCGCAGCCGGCGGTAGCCGTAGTCGCGGAAGATCGAGATGACCCCCTCGTACACGTCAGGGACCTCGTCCAGCGGGACCCAGGCGCCCAGGCGCACGCCGATCTTGGGGTTGGTGGAGAGGCCGCCGCCGACCCACAGGTCGAAGCCGGGGCCGTGCTCGGGGTGCTCCACGCCGACGAACGCGATGTCGTTGATCTCGTGCGCCACGTCCAGCAGCGGCGAGCCGGAGACGGCGGACTTGAACTTGCGGGGCAGGTTGGAGAAGTCGGGGTTGCCCACGATGCGGCGGTGGATCTCGTCGACGGCGGGCGTGCCGTCGATGATCTCGTCCTCCGCGATCCCGGCGACCGGCGAGCCGAGGATCACGCGGGGCGTGTCACCGCAGGCCTCGGTGGTGGACAGGCCGACGGCCTCCAGGCGGTTCCAGATCTCGGGGACGTCCTCGATGCGGATCCAGTGGTACTGCACGTTCTGGCGGTCGGTGATGTCCGCTGTGCCGCGCGCGAACTCCTGGGAGATCTCGCCGATCACCCGCAGCTGCTCGGTGGTGAGCCGGCCGCCGTCGATGCGGACGCGCAGCATGAAGTACTCGTCGTCCAGCTCCTCCGGCTCCAGGATCGCCGTCTTGCCGCCGTCGATCCCGGGCTTGCGCTGGGTGTACAGGCCCCACCAGCGCATGCGTCCGCGCAGGTCGTTGGGGTCGATCGAGTCGAAGCCCCGCTTGGAGTAGATCGTCTCAATGCGTGTCCGCACGTTGAGACCGTCGTCGTCCTTCTTGAACTGCTCGTTGCCGTTCAGGGGCGTGAAGTGACCAGCGGCCCACTGGCCCTCGCCGCGGTGGCGTCCGGCCTTGCGGCGAGGCGTGGCGGGGGAGGGCTGTTCCGGGGTGGCGGCCATGGAGGTACGTCCTTCGGGACTGCAGGAGGGCGGCTCTGACCTGCACACTTCAACGCCAACAGGGCGTCGGTGCGCAGCGGTTCAGGGTAGTTCGGGGAGGATGCGAAAGGTGTCGGGAAAACGCGGGACGCGGCGGAGCTGGTGGAATCAGCTCGCCGGACAGATGGCGCTGGACACGCGGCCGAGGTCGACGTGCCGCCGACTCACCAAGGCAATCCCAGTTCCAGACATGGCGGAAGCGTGTCACGCGGATCCGACGGCAGTCCACCATCATCCAGAATGTGGACGACACAGTCCCGCATCATGGGACGGTGTGTCGCGGGTCACGCCGCTCACGGTTCCGGAGCCCGGAGCCGGTCCAGGTTCCGGAGCCGGGTCCTGTCCGTGTGACGGAGCCGGGGCCACGGTCGGGGTCAGCCGTGCGCGCCCGGCCATGGGCCGGGGGTCGCGCCCTCCTCGGCCTGCTCCACCTTGGTGTCGAACAGCCGGAAGCCCCGCCGGAGGTAGTTGTCCATCGCGTGCTCGCCGTCCAGCGAGCAGGTGTGCACCCACACCCGCTTCGTCGCCGTCCGCTCGTCCGGCCAGCGGTCCGCCAGGTCCCAGGCCCGCGCCACCCCGTACGACAGCAGGTGGCCGCCGATGCGCCGGCCGCGGAAGGCCGGGATCAGGCCGAAGTACATGATCTCCACGACCCCGTCGGGCTGCGGGTCCAGCTCCACGTACCCGGCCGGCGTGCCGCGGTCGTACGCCACCCAGGTCTCGGCCGCCGGCCGCTCCACGATCGCCCGCCACTCCTCGTAGCCCAGGCCCAGCCGGTCGCCCCAGTGGATGTCGCCACCCACCGCCGTGTAGAGGAAGCGGCTGAACTCGGGCGAGGGCACCTCGGCCCGGATGACGCGGACGTCCCCGTCCGGGACCGCCGCCGGGCGCAGGTCGTCGGGCGAGGTCTGTTCCAGGGACCAGGTGGTCAGCGTGATGCTCATGCGCCCCATCGGATCACGCGTGCTCCACGGCCACCTGCCCGGGGCCCGCGCCCGCCGCCCGCGCGCCCAGCACGGCCGGCGCGGTGGAGTGCGGCAGCAGGTCCCAGGGGTGCTCCGGCCGGACCACCTCCACCCGGACCTCCTCGGCGAAGCGGTACGGACGGTGCGCGAGGACCGCCGCGAGGTTGCGCCGGATGCGCGACATCTCGGCGCGCACCGTCACCGTGCGGGTACGGTCCCCGAACACGTCCTCGGCCAGCTGCGCCGCGCTCCGCCCGCCCGGGTGCAGCGCCAGCACGTACAGCAGCTCCGCGTGGCGCGGGCTCAGCTCGTGCGTCCACGACCCGGCGGGCCCCGACACCGACAGCGACCAGCGGCGCGCCCGGCTCAGGTCGAGCACCACCCGGCTCGCCTCCTCCGGCTCGCGCGGCGCCTCCGCCACCCGTACCAGCCAGCCGCCCGGCAGCGGCTCCACCGCGCACATCCCGAGCCGGGGCAGCCACACCCGCCCGGCCCGGAAGGACTTGGGCAGCGCGAGCCGGTCCACCGGCGCCATCCCGGTCACCGCCGCCGTCCAGCCGTGCGCGTCCACCGCCACCGCGCGCCCGCCCACCCGGCACAGGATCGGCGCGGCCACCGAGCGCAGCCGCTCGATCGTGCGCAGGTGCCGTTCCCGCAGCTCCGCCTCGGCCAGCTGGGCCACCGAGTGCACCAGGGCCAGGGTCGCCGGGTGGAAGCTGGAGGCGGGCCCGCTCACGTCCACCACACCGAGCAGCGCCCGGTCGCGCGGGTCGTGCACCGGGGCGGCGGCGCACGTCCAGTTGTGCAGCGAGTGCACGAAGTGCTCGGCGGAGTGCACCTGGACGGGGCGGCGCGCCGCCAGCGCCGTACCGATCGCGTTCGTCCCCGTCGTCTGCTCGCTCCAGGCCGCGCCCTCCTCCAGGCAGATCGCGCTGGCCTGGCGCATCACCCCCGGGTTCCCCTCCCGCCACAGCACCCGGCCCTGGTCGTCGGTGACCACCATGATCTGCATCGAGGCGTCGGCGATCCCGGTCAGGCCCGCGCTCAGGGTGCGCATCACCTCGCCGAGGACCGTGGTGCGCCTGCGGTGCTCCAGCTCGTCCTGCTGCAGCAGCACGCTCACGGTGCTCCGGTCCGGGTCCAGGCCGAGGCGGACCATCCGCCGCCAGGACGCGTCGATCACCGGCCGCGGCGCGACCGGCGGCCGCTCGCCGGCCAGCGTGGCCGCCCGCACCTGGTGCAGCAGCCGGCTCGCCCGCTCGGCGTCCAGCGAGGCCAGCCGGGCCAGGTCGAGCTCGGAATCGGTCATCGGGTCCCCCCGCCTGCGGTCGTGCCGGTCCGGTGCTGCGAAGCGGTGGCGTGCGGGCCGCCGCCCCGGCCCCGCGGAGCCCCCGGTTCCCATCGTGCCGCCGGTACGCCCCCGCCGAGGGGCGCTTCACATAATCCTGCAACGGTTTGCAACTCTGGCGGACCGGGGCGCGGTCCAAGAAGGTGGCAGCAAGCAGGGGGTGGTGCCGTGTCGGCGCAGCACCACCCCCGGCTTCCCGGGCGAACCGGACCGGACGCCTCCGCGGGGCGGAGGCCCCCTCAGACCGCGACCCGCGCCCGCTCCACCACCGACGCCAGGTCCAGCGTGTGCGGCAGCGTCCCGAACGCCGCGCCCCAGTCGCCCCCCAGGCGCGACCCGCAGAACGCGTCCGCGACCTCCGCCGGCGCCCAGCGCACCAGCAGCGACCCCTGGAGCACCAGCGCCATCCGCTCCACCAGGCGGCGCGCCCGCGCCTCGATGCCGTCCAGGTCCGACAGCTCGGTCAGCAGGTCCTTGATCGCCGCGTCAAGCCGGTGGTCCGCGCCCCTGGCCCGGCCCACCTCCTTCAAGTACGCGTCCAGGGCCCGGGGTTCACGCCCCAACGCCCGCAGCACGTCCAGGGCCTGGACGTTGCCCGACCCCTCCCAGACCGAGTTCAGCGGCGCCTCCCGCAGCAGCCGGGGCATCCCCGACTCCTCGACGTAGCCGTTGCCGCCCAGGCACTCCAGGGCCTCCGCCGCCACCGGCGTACAGCGCTTGGTCACCCAGTACTTGGCCGCCGGGAGCGCCAGGCGCAGGAACGCCCGCTCCTCCTCCGTGTCCGCGTCGTACGCCGCCGCGAGCCGCATCGCCAGCGTCGTGGCCGCCTCCGACTCCAGGGCCAGGTCCGCCAGTACGTTGCGCATCAGCGGCTTCTCCACGAGGAGGCCGCCGAACGCGCTCCGGTGGGCGGCGTGGTGGACCGCCTGGACCACCGCCTGCCGCATCAGCCCGGCCGAGCCGATCACGCAGTCCAGCCGGGTCGCCGCCACCATCTCGATGATGGTGCGCACCCCGCGGCCCTCCTCGCCGACCCGGCGCGCCCAGGTCGTGCCGTCGAACTCGACCTCGCTGGAGGCGTTCGAGCGGTTGCCCAGCTTGTCCTTGAGCCGCTGGATCGCGAACGCGTTGCGCGTGCCGTCCTCCAGGACCCGGGGCACCAGGAAGCAGGTCAGCCCGCCCGGCGCCTGGCCGAGCACCAGGAACGCGTCCGACATCGGCGCCGAGCAGAACCACTTGTGGCCGGTGAGCAGGTACGCGCCGTCGTCCGCCAGCGGCGCCGCCGCCGTGGTGTTCGCCCGGACGTCGCTGCCGCCCTGCTTCTCGGTCATCCCCATCCCGAACAGCACGCCCGCCTTCTGCCCGGCCGGCCGCAGCCCCTCCTCGTACACGTGCGAGGTCAGCCGGGGCTCCCACTCGGCCGCGAGCTCCGGGTCGGTGCGCAGCGCGGGCACCGCCGAGTGCGTCATCGACACCGGGCAGCCGTGCCCGCCCTCGGCCTGCGTCCACGCCATGAACCCGGCCGCGCGCCGCACGTGCCCGGCGGGCCGGCCCCAGGCGTCGGTCAGGCCGGAGGTGACGGCGTGCCCGAGCAGCCGGTGCCAGGCCGGGTGGAAGTCCACCTCGTCGATCCGGTTGCCGTACCGGTCGTGCGTACGCAGCCTCGGCGGGTTCTCGTTGGCCTGCGCGCCCCACTCCTGGGCCTGCGCCGAACCAGCCGCCGTGCCCAGTTCGCGGAGCTCGGTGCGCACCTCGTCGAGCAGTTCGGGGGCGACGTGGCGCTCCACGGACTCCACGAGCACGCGGTCGGACGTGAAGACGTCATGTCCCACCAGGGGCGGAGCCTGGTTGGTCACGGTGTGGGTGCTGGGTGCCATACGGATACGGTAAGGAGGTGCAGGCAGCAAATGAAACACCCGAGCGGCAACTGGGCAGGCTCCACCGCGCCCGCGTCCTCTACCGCAACGTCTCCAAGCGGAAGATGGCCTGGCTGCTCCTGAAGGACACCGTCAACTCGTGCGTGGAGTACCGGATCCTCGGGCTCGCGGCCGAGGCGGCGTTCTTCACCCTGCTGTCCCTGCCGCCGCTGCTGCTCGGCCTGATCGCCCTGCTCGGCTACGTCGACGGCTGGACGAACACGGACACGGTCTCCAGCATCGAGGAGAACATCCTCAACGCAGCCTCCGCCGTCCTGTCCGACCGCGGCGTGCAGGACATCGCCCGGCCGCTCCTGGAGGACGTCACCCAGGGCAAGCGGCCCGAACTGGTCTCGCTGGGCTTCGCGATCGCCCTGTGGTCCGGCTCGCGCGCGGTCAACGTCTTCATCGACACGATCACCGTGATGTACGGGCTCGACGGCCACCGCGGCATCGTCAAGACCCGGCTGCTCGCCTTCCTGCTCTACATCGTGGCCCTGCTGATCGGCGCGGTGGTGCTGCCGCTGGCGGTGGTCGGCCCGGACCGGGTGGTGGAGCTGATCCCGTGGGGCACGGAAGTGGTCTCGGTGCTGTACTGGCCGGTGGTCATCCTGCTCTCCATCGCCTTCCTGACGACCCTCTACCACGTCTCCGTACCGGTCCGTTCGCCGTGGATCGAGGACATCCCGGGCGCGCTCGTCGCCCTCGCGATGTGGGTGCTCGGCAGCTTCCTGCTGCGGATCTACCTGACCAGCCAGGTGGAGGGGCCGACGATCTACGGCTCGCTGGCCGCGCCCATCGCCGTACTGCTCTGGATCGGCATCTCGGCGTTCGCCGTGCTGGTCGGCGCCGCCGTCAACGCCGCGATCGACCGGGTCTGGCCCTCGGTCGCCACGGCCGCCGCCCGCGCCGAGACCGAGCGGGCCCGCACGGCGGAGGCGGTGGCGATAGTCGCCCGCGCCAAGGCCGCGGTGGAGGCGCTGGACGACGGGGACCCGGACATGCCCTCGGAGTTCCCCGAGCGCTGGTCGAAGTTCCTGCCGCCGGACGACGTCCGGGCCCGCCTGCACACGCACCGGGACCGGGTCGAGAAGCCGGAGAAGGGCGAGAAGGCGGAGAAGTCCGACAAGCCGGGGCCGTACTCCGGGGACTAGCCTCGTCAAGGTGTACGAGGAGTGGGCGTCCCGGCTGGACGGGGCCGTCGTCTGGACCCGGAGCCCGGGCCGCGCGGAGCCCGGCGCGCCGGACCCGGTGCGGCCGGTGCTGCCGGACGGCTGCATGGACCTGCTGTGGAGTGGGGGACGGCTGTACGTCGCGGGGCCCGACACCCACGCGTACGTGCCGGGCGGCCAGGCCGCCCACTGGGCCGGGGTCAGGTTCGCGCCCGGCGTCGCCCCCGCCCTGCTCGGGGTCCCCGCGCACGAGCTGCGCGACCGGCGCGTGGACCTCGCCGAGCTGTGGCCGGCCGCCGAGGCGCGCCGGCTGGCCGCCCGGGTGGCGGGGGCGGGCGATCCGGTGCGGGCCCTGGAGGAGGTGGCGCTGCGCCGGGCCGCCGAGGCGCCGGAGCCGGACCCGCTGATGCGGGCCGTGGCCCGGTCGCTGGACGGCGGCGCGAGCGTCGCGGGCACCGCCGACGCCCTGGCCCTGAGCGCCCGGCAGCTGCACCGCCGCTCCCTGGACGCGTTCGGCTACGGCCCGAAGACGCTGGCCAGGGTGCTGCGACTACAGCGTGCACTGTCACATGTGCGCGGTGGCACGTCATACGCCACCGCGGCCCTGGCGGCGGGCTGCGCCGACCAGGCGCACCTGGCCCGCGAGATGCGGGCCCTGGCCGGGACGACGCTGAGCGCCTACGTGGCGTCGGCGAACAGCGAGACGCCGAGCCCGTCCGGGTCCAGCACCACCGCGTAGCGCTGCCCCCACACGGCGTCCCAGGGCTTCAGGTGCCCGCGGTGGCCCGCGGCGAGCAGCGCGTCGTACGTGGCGTCCACCTGCGCCGGGCTCTCGCACAGGAAGGCGAGGCCCAGGCGCTCGCCACCGGCCTCGGGCCGGGTCCAGGACGGGTCGAAGGAGCGGATGACCTCCTCGGTGTCCCACAGGAGGCGCAGCCCGCCGGGCAGCGCGGCCTCGACGTGCGGGGCGGACGCGGCGTCCTCGGGCAGGTCGACGCCGAGGAGCCGGTAGAAGGCGAGGGAGGCCGCCAGGTCGGCGGTGACGATGCCGATGGCGTCGAGTCGCGGTCGCGGGGTCAGTGGATTCTGTGCGGTCATGGGGGAACCGTAGGCCGCGGGAGCCTCCGCGGTCTTGAAGGAATCGGACGCGGCGGGGGGCCCGGGCGGCCCGGGGGAGGGCCGACGTAAGACTCCTGTCATCTTTCGACGGGAGTGCGGGCCGCGGCCCGGGCCGTTGAACAGGGCGGGAAGCACACATCCGACCCGAGGAGACGGCGATGCGCGGAGTACGGAAGTCAGGACGATTCCTGCGAGGCCCCTGGGGCATCGGGGCCCTGACGGTGGCGGTCCTGGCGGTCGGGCTCGGCCTGTACTGGTTCCAGCCCTGGAAGCTGGTGACCGACACGACGGTGCGGGAGGCGCTGCCCACGGCCTCCGCCCCGGCCGCCCAGCCGAAGCCCGGCCAGGCCGCGCGGGGCCCGGTGACCGAGGCGACGGGCACGTTCATCAGCCACGAGCACGCCACCAGCGGCACGGTCAAGATCCTCCGCCTCCCCGACGGCACCCGCACCCTGCGCCTGGAGGGCCTGAACACCAGCGACGGCCCCGACCTGCGCATCTGGCTCACGGACGCGGAGGTGAAGGAGGGCAGGGACGGCTGGCGCGTCTTCGACGACGGCGAGTACGTGAGCCTGGGCAAGCTCAAGGGCAACAAGGGCGACCAGAACTACGCCCTGCCGGCCGGCCTGGACCTGGACGCGTACCGCAGCGTGACGATCTGGTGCGACCGCTTCGACGTGTCGTTCGGGGCCGCGGAGCTCACGAAGGCGTGACGGGGCCCTGGCCGGCGCCCGCGCCCAGCGGGGCGTCGACCTCCAGGAGGACGAGGTCCTCGCCCATCAGGACCGCCACCCGGCGCCCCGCGGCCGACAGCGCCCGGGCCGGAGCGGGCAGGGCGATCCGCGCGACGAGCGGCGCGAAGCGCGGGCCCTGCGACGACAGGTCCCAGACGCACAGGGTGCCGGTCGTGTCGGCGGACGCCGCGAGGCTCCCGTCCGGTGACAGGGCCACGGCCGCGACGGTGGCGCCGTGGCCGTGCAGCCACTTGCCGAAGCCCGGTTCGCTGACCGTGAAGACGTGCAGGCCGCCGTCGGCGTAGCCGACCGCGGCACCGCCCCGGTCCGAGCAGGCCAGCGCGGACACCGTCACCTCCCCGTTGAGCTGGCGCGCGTACTGGGGGCCCGCCGACGTCCGCCACACCAGGACGTTGCGCTCGACCGCCGCGAGCAGGTAGCGGCTCCCGTCCATGCGCGTACAGGCCAGGTGGTGCGCCCGGTGGCCCTGCCAGCCGCCGGGGAGCTCCGCGGCGTCCCCCGAGAGCCAGATCCGGGGGCTGCGGTTCCAGAACCTGGCGGCGACCAGGGGACGGTCCGGTGCGTGCGAGCAGTCGAGCGAGACCAGCCGGTGGTCGCCGCGCACCAGGGCGGCGAGCGGGGCGGCCTGGTCGAGCCGCCAGGGCAGCACGGTGCCGTCCTCGCCCCCGGTCACCATGAGCCCGGGTTCGCCCGCGCGGCTCGACCCCGCCATGTGCGTCACCGCTCCCCGGTGGGCGGCGACCGTCGAGCGCTTGCCGCCGCCCAGCGGGTCGCGGAAGCGCACGAAGCCGTCGGAGTGCCCCGTGACGACCGTCGACGGGCTCTCGGCGACCAGTACGGAGCTGACGTCGCCCGCCGTCCACGCGGCCCGCCAGGCGTCGGCGCGGAACCGGGCGGCGACCCCCGGCTCGCCGAGCGCGCAGGCCGTGATCGCCAGCACGTCGCCGCGCTCGCGCGGGCCCAGGCCGGTCAGCCGCGCGGCGCAGGAGGCGTACACGTGGGCGAGCGAGTGGCCGGCCACCTCCGGCTCGGTGCGCAGCACGGCGGCCAGCGGCTCCGGTTCGGCGTGCAGCACGAACCCGGTCTCGTCCAGGAGCCGGTCCGCCACGCCTCCCCGGACGGCGTGCTCGATCAGGTGCTCGCGCACGTAGGCGCTCGCGGCGGCCCACTTCGGGGCGGGCCCGCCGGGCACGGTGCGCAGCAGGGCCTGCGTGAACTGCGCCTGCGCCGCCACCGGGTCCGTCCCGGCCCGCAGTTCGCGGCGCAGTTCGGGGTCCACCAGCCGGTAGCCGCCGCCGGTGAACGCGACGCGGGAGTCCGCGGAGGCGAACAGCGCCCGCACGTCCTCCTGGGTGTAGGTCCGCAGCGACAGCGCGGTGGCGAGGGCGGCCCACAGCGCGACGTCGGGCAGCCCGCTCCCCTCGGCGAAGGCCAGCGGGCGCAGCAGGTCCTGCTGGCCCTGCTCGACCAGCGCGCGGGGCCGGACCCCGCGCGTCGCGCCGCGCCAGTCCAGGCTCGTGAAGTCCACCTCGCCGGTGAGGACGAGGGTGGTCCGCTCCCGCGCGTACCGCAGCGACCCCGCCGCCGACCCGGCGATCACGGCGGCGACCTCGCCCGCCCGCCCGGGGTCCCCGGCGAGCGGGGAGGGGTCGTACGGCGCGGGCGGGGCGAGCAGCAGGCGCCGGACGTGCTCCCGCAGGTCCGATTCCCGCACGGGTGCCCGGTCGAGGTCCACCACGCGCGTCACCCCGGCGGGCTCCAGGGACCGGTCGGTCAGCACCAGCCGCGTGAGGGGACGGGCGGTGAGCTCCTCCAGCACCCGCTCCCGCTCCCAGGGCATCACGTGCCCGATGTCGTCCAGGACGAGGACCACGGGCCGGGGCGGACCGGGGAGTCCGGCCAGCTGCTCGCGCAGCCTCGTCAGCCCCTGGTCGACCCGCGGCCGCGCGAACCACAGGCCGGGCGGCGGCAGCGCGTGGACCGGTGCCACGGCGCGCCACGGGCCGCCCGGCTCGGCGAGTTCGACGAGCCGCCGCACGAGCGTGCTCCTGCCCGAGCCGGGGGAGCCCGTCACCACCAGGCACTCGCCGTGCGGCGCCTCGCGCAGCCAGGCGCAGACCTCGCCGAGCTGTTCGTAGCGCGGCGCGAAGAACCAGTCGCCGGGCTCCCGCGGAACCGGTACGTGGTCCGGGTTCGGGAAGTACCCGACGTTCCCCGCCCCGACGGTCGTGCGCAGGATCCCGGAGCCCGTGCCGCCCCCTTGCTCCAGCACCCGCTTGGCCTCGCCCACCAGCGTGCGCGGCTCCAGGTACGGGGAGTCCTCCGCGCCGGGGCGTGCCAGTACGGTGGCCAGCGCCCGGGTGAAGGCGCCGGGCCCGCCGGACGGCGACGACAGCGGGGTCAGCACGCTGACGGACCCGCCGCGCGGGGGCGGCGCCAGCTCCATGGCCCGGACCGCCGGTGACAGGGCGGCGTCCAGGAGCAGGAGCACGTGGCCCAGGTGCGGGCCCAGCTGGGCGAGGAGGTCGTCGACCAGCAGCGGCCGGCCCGGGTCGGTGTCCCTCAGGACGAGCCCGGGGCGCCCGCGCCGGCGGCTCGGCTCGCCCTGGACGTGCAGCACGACCAGGTCGCCCGCGCCGAGCTCCGCCGAGCGGGCCCAGCCGCCGAGGGCGCTCAGCGTCTCCAGCTGCCCGGGCGACCGGGTCAGGTCGGGCAGCACGATGGAGTACCCCCGGCCGCGCAGGGCCCTGGCCAGCTGCCGGTGGTCGTCCCGCGCCCCGTCGCCCGCCGCGTCCCCGACGATCCCGATCAGGAACCGCCGCCGCACCACGGGCGCACTTTCGACGGTCTTGGGAGCGGGGACGGCCTCGGGAGCGGGGACGGCCTCGGAGGCGGGCGCCTGCTCAGGAGCCGCACCCGAACCCGAAGCCGGGACCGGCCCCTCGCCCCGCCGCCCCCGCACCAGCCGCTCCACCTCCGCGAAGTGCCGCGCCCCCACCGGCAGGAGCAGCGGGCCCTCCGGGTCGGTGAGGGCCGCGGTGAAGCGGGCCGCGGTCGTCGGGGCGTGGCGCTCCACGTACGCCGAGACCGTCGCGAGGACCTCGTCCGCCTCGTCACGGCGCAGCGTGCCCAGCAGCCGCTCCCGCGCCCCCGGCACGAACTCGTACGCCTGCTCCAGAGCGTCCCCGGTGCGCGGGCCTGGGACGCGGGTCAGCAGGCCGCTGAACACGATCTCCGCGAGGTCGGACGGCGGGCTGTCCGGCAGCATCGCCGTCTGCACCAGCCGCATCACCGCCAGGTTCAGCGGCGCCGCCGACAGGAAGGCGGCGAGCCGGTACACGTCCGGCTCCGCCCTCGCCCTGAACTCCTCGATGCCGGGGGCCCGCCCGGGCGGACCGGGCTCGGGCGGCGGCGCGGTCCCGAGCAGCACCGCCGCGCCGTCGAACGCCCCGGCCCCCGCCACCGCGCGCGCCCACGGCCCCAGCCACTCCGGCGTCACCCCGAGCACCGGGACCGTCAGGTGCGAGGCGCCGGGCCGGTACGGCTCCAGGCCGTACGGGTCGTACCGCAGGCGCGAGTTGGGCGCGCCGGGCTCGGTGGAGCGGAACCGGCCCGGGCGCGGCGGCAGCGCCGTGCGGTCCCAGGTGTGCTCGGGAAGCGTCTGCAGCAGGGCCGTCGGCCCGTGCCCGGCCCACGTGCGCAGCGCCCCGCGCAGCGCGGGGGTCCGCCACGCCGGGTCCACGCCGTCCGTCAGGACCAGGGTCACCGTGCGGCCCGACGGGTCGATCAGCGCCCCGGGCGGGCGGGGCAGCCGCGCCGCGGCCGGGGTCAGCCCGGGCCGCCCGGCCCGGCCGTGCGGCCGCAGCCAGTACGTCCGTACGTCCCCGAAGGCGCCGAGGCGGCCCAGGAAGGCGGCCAGTTCACGGGCCAGCGGCTCCCAGAACAGCGCCCCGTCCCCGTACGCGTCCACCACCAGCGCCACGTCCAGCCAGCGCTCCCCGGCCGGGGCCAGGACCGGCGTCCAGTGCCGCCGCTCGTGCTCGGCGATGCGGGCCGCCGTGGCCTCCTCGTCGAGGACCCGGCGCGTCGCGGACGGCACCCGACGCTTCAACGGGCGCAGGGCGCGCGCCAGTTCGCGGCGCCGGGCCAGGGCGGGCGCCGCCGGGACCCGTACCGGCGACCCGCGCTCCACCGCGCCGGCCGCCGCACCGCCGCGCTCCGGCAGGTACAGGCGGCCCGACTCCGGTCCCGGCCCGCGCGGCCGGGGCGCGGGAGCACGGTCGCCCGGCGCCTCCGGTGCGCCCGGCGCCTCCGCCGGGGCGGCCCGTGGCGCGTCGGGTCCCGGTGCGGGAGGCGGCCCGGGGGCCGGGCCCGCCGCCGGTTCGGGCGTCGGCAACGCGCCCGCGAGCCACACCAGTTCGGCCAGCTCGCGCGGCGAGGCGGGCCCGCCGCCCACCGCGTCGAGCAGCGCCGCCAGCGCGCCCAGGGCCCGGGAGGTCACGGCTGGGCCGGGACCGTCACGTCGAGGTGCTGGAACACCAGCTCCGCCAGCCGCTCCGGGCCCGGCGCGCCGTCGCCGGGGGTGCGGCTCATCAGGTACACCGCGTTCAGCAGCTGGTCCGTCGCCAGCTCGCCCGTCGCCGCGTGCTCGCGGAACCGGCGCACCACCTCCGCCGCGTCCTCGTCCGCCGTGCCCAGGTGCGCCCGGACGATCGCCCGCAGCCGCTGGTCGTCGTCCACGGCCGGCAGGTGCAGCCGCACGCAGCGGCGCAGGAACGCGGGCGGGAACTCGCGCTCGCCGTTGCTGGTCAGGATGACGAACGGGAACGTCTGGCAGCGCACCACCCCGCCGGTGACCGTCACCGGCTCGCCCTCGTCGGCCGGACGCACCCGCACCACCGGCTGTGCGTCAGCCACCCGGGACAGCTCGGGGATCTCGAACGCGCCCTCCTCGAAGGCGTCCAGCAGGTCGTTGGGCAGGTCGATGTCGCTCTTGTCGATCTCGTCGATCAGCAGCACGCGCGGCAGGGCGTACGGCGCGAGCGCGGTGCCCAGCGGCCCCAGGCGCACGAACCTGCCGAGGTCGCTGCGCACCGCCGCCTCGCCCGACTCCCGCGCCACGCCCGCCTCTTCGAGCCGGCCGAGCGAGTCGTAGCGATACAGGCCGTCGCGCAGCGCCGTCTTGCTGTTCACCGGCCAGCGCAGCACCGGACCCAGGCGCAGCTCCCGCGCCACCGCGTGGGCCAGCGTCGACTTGCCGGTGCCCGGATCACCCGTCACCAGCAGCGGACGGCGCAGGTACAGCGCGGTGTTGACCGCCTCCACCGTCCCCTCGTCGGCACGGTAGGCGTCCTGGTGCGGAAGCCGCCGCCCCCCGTCGGGCTCGGCGTCCCGGTCGAACGGGGTCGGCTCGCCCGGGTGCGCGAAGTCCCGCCACGGGGGCGGCGGGGGCAGCCGCCCGATCCCGTCGTGCGGCGTGCCGACCCCCTGGTAGATGCGCCACTCACTCATCCTGTGCCCCTTCCGTTCCCGCTGTCGTCCCGGCGGCCGTGCGCAGCGGGGCACCGGGGATGCGGCGGCGCGGGTCGTCCCACAGCAGCACGACCCGCCCGCCCACGTGCGCGTCCCCGTCCTCGTCCCCGCACGCCGCCGCCTTGACCGCCTCCACGCGCAAGTGCCTGATCCGGTCGGGCAGTTCGTCGCGGGTGGCGTCCGTCAGCGCGGAGCACACCCCGGAGTAGAAGGAGTCACCGGGGCAGGCGTGCCGGCCCGGCAGCCCGCACACCCCGCCGTCCTCGCGCGCCGGGGCCCCGCCGCCGTGCCGCCAGACCATCAGCGGCACCCCGGACGCCACCGCCACCTGGTACGCCGACGACACCGGGTCCTCGTGCGGGGAGCCCGCCAGCGCCAGCGCGGCCAGCGAGGGGTCGCTGTCGAAGCTCGCCCCCAGCACCTCCTGCCCCTGCCGGTCCCGCCCGCACACGCACACCAGCGCCCCGCCCACGCCCTTGCCGTCCAGGTGCTCCCAGCGCTCGGCCCAGGCCGCGTGCAGCGTCGGCGCCTCGTGCCGCTCCAGCGGCCGCACCACGACGTTCTGCTTGCGGCCCAGCGCGAACCACGACTGCGGCCACAGCCGCCACTGCGCGACGTCCACGTCCAGTGCCTCGGCGGGCAGGATCAGCTCGACCAGGCCCGGCCGGGCGACGCCGCCCATCAGGTCGATCTGCTCCGGGAGCAGCGCGGCGAGGTGCTCGAAGGCCGCCGCCAGCGGGAGCGCGGGGGACTGGGCGGCGGCGGGCGCGATGTCGCCCTGCGACAGGTAGCGCCACACGGTGACGTGGTACAGGCTCCGGTCCCGCAGCGAGTGCCTGATCCGCGCGATGACCGACGGCAGCGGGGCCTCCACGGGCCCGCGCCGCAGCAGGCGCTCCGCCTCGTCGCCGAGGCCCAGGCGCCCCGCCGTGATCAGCACGCGGTGGCGCAGCGCCCGCGCGTCGTGGCGGCGCGCGAGGTCGGCGGCGTAGGCCAGCGCGTACGGCAGCCGCCCCGGCCCGGCGGGCTCCCGCGCGCCCAGCTCGGTGAACACGTCCCGGTGGTCGAGCAGCGGGAACCGGTCGGGCGGCGGGGTCCCGGGTGCGGCGACCGCGAGGAACGCGGCCGCGTGGGAGGGGCCGGGGTCGGCCGGCGGGCCCGGGGCCGCCGACGCGTCGCCCGGGTGGCCGGGCGCGGGGCCGGGCGGCGGGCTCCCGCCGTGGCCGGTGGGGTGGCCCCGGTCCCGTAACTCCGCGATCAGGGCGAGGAGGTGCCGGGACTCGGCGCGGGTCAGGTCGTACGGTCCGTCCTCCTCCGGCCGCCGCACCCGGTCCGCCAGGACCGCCCAGCGGGGGTCGCCGGCGTGGAACAGGTCGTGCGCGCGCACCAGTTCGCGGTAGACGTCCGCGTCGAGCAGCCGCAGCGCGCCCACCGGAGTGCCGACCCCGCCCATCGTGCTGTCGGGCTTCCGCGTCGCCTTGACGACCGCGAAGACCCCGCCCGTACCGTGGTTGAGCGCGGGACCGCCCGACAGGCCCCGGTTGACCTCGCCGCCGACCAGCCCCGTCATCCGCGCGCCGTGCGGCCCCTCGCTCCCCCTGCGCGTCAGTTCGGCGGTGCGCTCGCTCAACCCCTGCCCGTAGACGTCGGAGTAGCCCACCACGGTCACCTCGGAGCCGGACGGCGGCTCCGAGTCCTCCAGCCACACGCACGGGTGTCCCGCGACCTCCGGCACCCGGACGACGGCCAGGTCGGGGAACGGCCACAGACCGCGCGGTCCCGCCGGCGCGGGCGACGCGGCGAGCACCACGCCCGCGTGCTCACGGCCCCGCCAGTGCACCGGTACCTCCGCCCCGGCGGTGGCGCCCGCCACGTGCGCGCACGTGACCACGAGCCCGGGCGCGACGAAGAACCCGGTCCCGTGGGTGGGTCCGCTGACGCGCACGCGGCAGTCCTCCAGGAGGCCCTGGAGCGCGGTGAGGGCGGTGGCCGGGTGCATGGCGCGGTCCGTGTCGTGAGGGGCTCGGCCGTGGTCCGTACGGCCGGCCGGGCTGGTCAGGGGGCCGGGGCGGCGGGCGGCGGGCCCACCGGGAGCGGCCGTTCCGCACCGCTCCAGGTGAGCGTCACCGTGAACGCGGCCGAGCCGCCCGCGCCCACCAGGGCCGCCATCACCCCGTCCCGGCCCACGGCCAGCTCGACGCCGAACTCGACGCTCACCTCGTCCGGGCGGGCCGGGGCCACCGCGTCGCGCACGTTGGTCGCGACCGCCCGCAGCGACTCGTGGAAGCCCTGGAGCTTCTCGACGACCCGCTCGCCCAGGCCCACGTCGCCGGGACCGGTGTCCTCGGCGACGGTGGCCCAGACCAGCTGGCCGTCCGGCATTTCAAGTCGTACGAGCTCTCCCATGACCGCTGCCCCCGCCCCCGAGATCCGTCAGGAACCACATGGTAGGAGGGCGGGGCGGGCCGGGGGTGCCGGTCGGGGAAAACAGGTGCCGGCCGGGGAAGACGGGTGCCGGGTGGGGAGGACGACCGTGCCGCGCGCCCCGGGCCCGGGGCGCAAGGACCCCCGCGCGCGGGTCCAACGGCCCTGGTCCGGGCCGCCGCGGGCGGAGGAGGCTGGAAGTCATGCCCGCACACCGTCCCGCCACCGAAGCCCGCGCGGACACCCGCGCCGGAAGCGAAGCCTCCGCCGGGACCGCAGGGTCCACGGGCGCCGAAGGCCCGGCCGGGACCGCCGGACCGGGTGGTCCCGGCGCCCCCGTGCGCGCCGGCCGCGTCCTGAGCCTGCTGCTGCTCCTCGCGGGCGCCCTCGGCACGTTCGCCTCCGCGGTCCTCGCCTACGACCGGATCCAGTCGCTCGCCGACCCGTCCTACGCGCCCGGCTGCAACATCAACTCGGTGCTCAGCTGCGGCGACGTGATGGACGCCTGGCAGAGCAACGTCCTCGGCTTCCCCAACACCCTGCTGGGCATCGCCGGCTTCGCCGCCCTGGGCGGCCTGGGCGTCGCCCTGGTCGCGGGCGCCGCCTTCCCCCGGTGGCTGTGGCTGGCGGTGCAGGCCGGGGTGACGGCCGCGTTCGTCTTCGTCGTGTGGCTGATCAGCCAGTGCCTGTTCGTCATCGGGGCGCTCTGCCCCTGGTGCATGCTCGTCTGGGCCGTCGTGCTGCCGCTGTTCTGGTACGTGACGCTGCACTGCCTGCGCACCGGGGTGGTCCGCGCGCCGCGCCCGCTGGTGCGGACCCTCACGGAGTACGCCTGGGTGGGCCCCGTACTGCTCTACGGCGTCGTGGTCGTGCTCGTCCTGGCGCGGTTCGGCACCCGGCTGTTCTGAGTCGGCCGCGCCCGAACGGGCCGGTCACGCGGCCGGTCACCAGGCCGGTCACGCGGGGGTCGAGCGCTCCTCGACCGATCCTCGACAGGCCCTCGACCAGCCCTCTACCGACCCTCTGGCGGTCCTCGATTTAATCGATGGCGAACCGGGACGCACCCCCGTTATGGTGTGCGCAGCCGACCCGCAGCGGGTCCGGCCCGAGACGAGCCGAACCGGAGGTGGACCGTGGTGACTGTCCCCGCACTGGGCGCTGCCCAGACCCCCGCACTCATCGACTCCATTTCCGTGGCCACCGGCTGACCACTCGTTCGCCGAACTGCCGCGCCCCGCACCGAAACCGGTGGGGCGCGCGCCGGGGCCACCCCTTGTGAAGGGTTCCCCTTGTCTCTCACCTCTGCTGCTCACACCGCGCTGACCCCGTACGGCTGGGACGACGCCTGGAGCGCCGAGTTCGCCCCCCACGCCGCGCAGGGCCTCGTGCCCGGGCGGGTCGTGCGGGTCGACCGCGGCCAGTGCGACATCGCCACGCCCGACGGCACGGTGCGGGCGGACACCACCTACGTCACCCCGCACGACCCGCTGCGCGTCCTGTGCACCGGCGACTGGGCCGCCGTCGACGCCGTCGGCAGCCCCCGCTACGTCCGGTCCTACCTGCCGCGCCGCACCGCCTTCGTGCGCTCGACGTCCTCGTCGCGCTCCGAGGGCCAGATCCTCGCGGCCAACGTCGACCACGCGGTCATCGCGGTCTCGCTCGCCGTCGAGCTCGACCTCGCCCGCGTCGAGCGCTTCCTGGCCCTGGCCTGGGAGAGCGGCGCGCAGCCGCTGGTCGTGCTCACCAAGTCCGACCTGGTGCCCGACCCGGTCGGCCTGTCCTACCTGGTCGAGGACGTCGAGACGGTCGCTCCCGGCGTGCAGGTCCTGCCGGTCAGCTCCGCCACCGGCGAGGGCGTCGACGTGCTCGCCGCCGTCGTCGGCTCCGGCACCAGCGTGCTGCTCGGCGTCTCCGGCGCCGGGAAGTCCACCCTCGCCAACGCGCTCCTCGGCGAGGACGCCATGGAGGTCCAGGCCACCCGTGACGTGGACGGCAAGGGCCGGCACACCACGACCACGCGCAACCTGTTCGTGCTGCCGGGCGGCGGCACCCTGATCGACACGCCCGGACTGCGGGGCGTGGGGCTGTACGACGCCGAGGCGGGCGTCGGCCAGGTCTTCTCGGAGATCGAGGAACTGGCCTCCCGCTGCCGCTTCCACGACTGCGCCCACGAGACGGAGCCCGGCTGCGCCGTGCTCGCGGCCCTGGAGGACGGCTCGCTCCCGGAGCGCCGCCTGGAGAGCTACCGCAAGCTGCTGCGGGAGAACCAGCGGATCGTCGCCAAGACCGACGCCCGGCTGCGCGCGGAGATCCTCAAGGACTGGAAGCGCAAGGGCGCCGAGGGCCGGGCCGCGATGGAGGCCAAGCGGGGCCGTACCCGCTGACGCCGCACGCGGGGGAGGGGGCCTCCGGGCCCCCGTCCCCGCGCGGCCCCGGGGCGTGTCGCGAGAGTCGCGCCCGCGACGCCCGGCACGCCCGAGACCCGTGTCCGATTCCCGCCAGCCGTGCCCCGCGCCCCGGCGCACACTGGACGGTGTGATGGACGAGGACACCAGGTACGAGGCGGTCACCAGCCGCGACGCCCGCTTCGACGGCGAGTTCTTCTTCGCCGTCGCCACCACCGGCATCTACTGCCGCCCGAGCTGCCCGGCGGTCACCCCCAAGCGCCGCAACGTCACCTTCTTCCCCACCGCCGCGGCCGCCCAGGGCCACGGCTTCCGCGCCTGCCGCCGTTGCCGCCCCGACGCCGTCCCCGGCTCCGCCGAGTGGAACGTGCGGGCCGACGTGGTGGGCCGCGCCATGCGCATGATCGGCGACGGCGTCGTCGACCGCGAGGGCGTCCCCGGGCTCGCCGGGCGCCTCGGCTACAGCCCCCGCCAGGTCCAGCGCCAGCTCAACGCCGAACTGGGCGCGGGGCCCGTCGCCCTGGCCCGCGCCCAGCGCGCCCACACCGCGCGGCTGCTCCTGCAGACGACCGGCCTCGCGGTCACCGAGATCGCCTTCGCGGCCGGGTTCGCCAGCGTGCGGCAGTTCAACGACACCATCCGGCAGATCTACGCCCGCACCCCCAGCGCCCTGCGCGCCGAGTCCGGTACGAGGACGGCGCCCCGGTCCGCCGCGGACGCCGCCGGGATCCCGCTCAGGCTCGCCCACCGCGGCCCCTACGCCGCCGCGCAGGTCTTCGGGCTGCTCGCCGCCGAGGCCGTCCCCGGGATCGAGGAGGTGCGGGGGGAGCCGGGCGCCCGGACCTACCGGCGCACCCTGCGGCTGCCGTACGGCTCCGGGATCGCCGCCGTCGACGAGCGCGCGCCCGGCGCCTGGCTGGAGGCCCGCGTCCACCTCACCGACCTGCGCGACCTGACGACCGCGGTGCAGCGGCTGCGGCGGCTCTTCGACCTGGACGCCGACCCGTACGCGGTGGCCGAGCGGCTGGGCGCCGACCCCCGGCTCGGGCCGCTGGTGGAGGACCGCCCCGGGGTGCGCTCGCCGGGCGCGGCGGAGCCGGAGGAGTTCGCGCTGCGGGCCGTCGTCGGACGGGCCGGGGCGGCGCGCCTGGTCGCGGAGCACGGGAGCGCCCTGGACGCGCCGTGCGGCGGCCTCACGCGCCTGTTCCCCGAGGCCCGGGCCCTGACCGGCCACCCCGTGGCGGGGCCGCTGGCCCGGGCGCTGGCGGAGGGGACCGTACGCCTGGACCCCGGCGCCGACCGGGAGGAGGCCCGGCGCTCCCTCGCGGCGGTGCCGGGCCTGCCGGAACCGGTGGCGGCGGCGATCCTGATGCGGGCCCTGGGCGACCCGGACGTGGCGCTCACGCCGGACGCGGACCACGAGGCGTACCGCCCCTGGCGCTCGTACGCCCAGCGCCACCTGGAGGCGTCCCGGACCGACCGTCCCTAGGGCGACTCCTCCTCAAGGCCCTCCTCAAGGCCCCAGCTCATGATCTTGCGCGGGTGGATCCGGATCAGCTCCTCGCTGAAGTGGGCGCCCAGCTCGTGCGGGCCGGTCAGCAGCTCCGCCTCGCCCCGGATGTCGATCCCGCGCACCCGCCAGGGCGTGAGGCTCACGATGTCGTCCACGACCAGGGCGACCTTCGGGTTGGCCCGCAGGTTGCGCCACTTCTTGGTGTTCCCCAGGTCGTAGCCGCCGACCAGGATCGTGCCGTCCTCCTGCGGGAAGAAGCCCACCGGGTTGGCCTGCGGCTGGCCCTTGGGGTCGACGGTGGCCAGCCGCCCCAGGCGCTGGGAGGCGAGGTAGGCGCGCTCGGCGTCGCTGAATTCGCTCATGCGCCAAGGATGGTCCCGCCGGGCCCGCCCGCGCATCGGTACCGGGACCGACCCAGGTCCTAGGACCTGCGGCCCGCGACCGCCCGATCCGCGCCCCGCCCCGGATTCACCGCACCCCACTGCTCCGATCGCGGCACGCGCCCCCGCACGGAGCACGGCGGCCTCACCCCCAGAGCACCGCGCCCGCCCACGCCCCCACCACCAGCAGGCACGCGAAGAGGTCCACCAGCACGCTCGTGCCCACCGCCCGCATCACCGCACGCGTCGACGCGACGGCCTCCCCGTGGCGGCCCAGGCGCAGCCGCTCGCTGCCGTAGATCCCGCCGACGTACCCCGGCACCGCGCCCACCACCGGCACCAGGACGAAGCCCAGGAGCGCGCCCGCCCCGGCGAACACCGCCATTCGGCGCGTCACCCCCACCCCGCGCAGCCGGCGCGGCGGCAGCTGCCACACCACCACCTGGGTGACGAGCAGCAGCACCGTCGAGGCCACCAGGAGCACCCAGGCGAGCCCGGTCTGCACCTGCAGCGCCCACCAGAGCATCGCCGCCCACACCAGCCACGGACCCGGCACGCCCGGCACCAGGACCCCGAGCAGGCCGAGCAGCATCACCAGGCCCACCATCAGGAGCTGCCACACACCCATGGGCCAAGACTGCGGTACTCCGCTCATCCGCGCAGGTCGCGGGCCACCCACCCCTTCTCGTACGCGTGCCAGCCCAGCTGCAGCCGGGTGGTCACCCCGGCCAGCTCCATCAGGCCCTTCACCCGCCGCTGCACGGTCCGCAGGCCCAGGTCCAGCTGCTTGGCCACGCTGGCGTCCGTCATGCCCGCAAGGAGCAGCGAGAGGACCTCCAGGTCGGTGGCGTCCGGGGCGTCCGGCGGCAGCTCGCGGGCCTGCCCGCCGGGGCCCAGGCGCAGCGGCAGCGCGTCCCGCCACACCGCCTCGAACAGGCCCGTCAGCGACTCCAGCAGCCCGCTGGCGTGCACCACCAGGGCGGCCGGCTCCGCGCCGCGCCCGGTCAGCGGCACCATGGCCAGCGAGCGGTCGGCGACGACGAGCTTGGTCGGGACCCGGTCGACGACCCTGACCTGCTCGTCCCGGCCGAGGGCGGCCGACAGCTCGATGATCCCGTTGGGCAGCGACAGCACCTCCCGCTCCAGGACCACCCGGTAGGACACGCCCCGGACGGCGGCCCGCTCCTCGGCCTCGTTGTCCATGCCGGTGACCGCGATGGGCCTGCCGGTGACCAGGGCGCACACCTCCTCGGCGGCGCCCAGCTGGAGCTGGAGGAAGCGGTGGGCGACCGCGCTCGCGCCGGTGACCACCTCGACCAGGTCGTGGACGGCCGGCTCGGCGGCCTCCGCGCGGTACTCCTCGGCCAGCAGCGCCGCCGCCAGCTCCGCCCGCTCCAGCTCGTGCCGCTGCTGGGTGAGCAGCGCGCCCAGCGCCACCGCGGGCGGCGCCGCGACCCAGCGGCCGGTGCGGGCGGAGGACTGGGCGGCCAGGCCCTGGCTCTCCAGCCTGCGCAGCGCCCGCTCGGTGTCCGTCTCCGGCAGCGCGAGCCGATGGGCCAGGTCACGCACCTCGGCCGCGCCCAGCGCCACCAGCGCGCGGTACGCCGACTCCTGGCGCTCGTCGAGTCCTATCGCTCCCAGCACCCTGTTCCCCACCCCTCCCGGACGCCACCGGACGCACTCGTTCCGTGGCGGGTGTGGCGGAAAGAGGCCACGGCATAAACCCGCCGCGCCCATCATCCCTTTACCCCCCGTCCCTTTGGCAATGTGGCGCCACCGCAGCACCAACAGCCTCCGGACATGCGGCCTTTGCGGGCCGGTGTCCGGGAATTCACTGGGGAGAGCGATGCGCCCGATATCGCGTACGGCCCTGGGCGCGGCGACAGCCGCCGTCCTGGCCGTCACCGCCGCCGTGCCCTCCGCGGCCGCCCGGCCGCAGGAGGACACGGCCGGGAAGAGACCGCTGGTCGGCAGCCAGGCCGCCGGGGCCGCGGGGGAGCGCCCGGTGGCCGTCACCCTGGTGACCGGCGACCGGGTCCTGGTCACGCACGACGCGGCGGGCAACCCGGCCGCGACCGTGCTGCCGGGCGCCGACGGCTCCGTACCGCTGGTGCAGACCCGCCGCTCGGGCAAGGACCTGTACGTCTACCCCCGGGGCGCCGTCGCCGCGCTCGCCGCGGGCCGCGTCGACCAGGAGCTGTTCAACGTCACCGGCCTGGTCCGCCAGGGCTACGACGACGGGCACACCGGGGCGCTCCCGCTGATCGCCACCTACGGCCGCAGCCTGGCCCGCTCGGTGCCCGCCGCCCCGCGCGGCGCCCGGCGCGGCCTGGTCCTCGACGCGGTCGACGGCGTCGCGCTCACGGCCGACAAGAAGCAGGCCGCGGCCTTCTGGGCCGACGTCTCGGCCCCGCTCTCCGCCCCCGCGACCCGCGCCGCGGGCACCGGCCCGGCCAAGCTCTGGCTCGACCGCAAGGTCAAGGCCACCCTGGACCGCTCCACCAAGCAGGTGCACGCCCCCGAGGCCTGGGCCGCCGGGTACGACGGCAAGGGCACCAAGGTCGCCGTCCTGGACACCGGCACCGACCTGGACCACCCCGACCTCAAGGGCCGCGTCGTCGCCTCGGAGAACTTCACCGACTCCGACACCGACCGCGACCGCCAGGGCCACGGCACCCACACCATCTCCACCGTCGGCGGCTCCGGCGCGGCCAGCGGGGGCGCCAAGAGGGGCGTCGCGCCCGGCACCTCGCTGCTCAGCGGCAAGGTCCTCGACGACTCCGGCTCCGGCGCCACCTCCTGGATCATCGCGGGCATGGAGTGGGCCGTCGCACAGGGCGCCGACGTCGTCTCGATGAGCCTCGGCAGCGCCGAACCCACCGACTGCACCGACCCGATGAGTGCCGCGGCCGAGGAACTGGCCTCCCGCAACAAGGCGTTGTTCGTCATCGCGGCCGGGAACACCGGCCCCTCGCTGAACTCCGTGTCGTCCCCCGGCTGCGCCCCCTCGGTGCTCACCGTCGGCGCCGTCGACCGCGACGACTCCACCGCCTCCTTCTCCAGCGGCGGCCCCACGCTCGTGCACCACACGCTCAAGCCCGAGATCGCCGCGCCCGGCGTGGACATCTCGGCCGCCGCCGCGGGCGGCCGCGGCGTGTACGCGTACCGGTCGATGTCCGGTACGTCGATGGCCACCCCGCACGTCGCGGGCGCCGCCGCCGTGCTCAAGCAGCGCCACCCCGACTGGAGCGCCGACCGGCTGAAGGCCGCGCTGGTCTCCTCGGCCGACAGCGGCGTCCCCGGCGACGCGCGCCGGGTCGGCGGCGGCCGGCTCGACGTCAAGGCAGCCGTCGACCAGCGGGTCCTGGGCGCCCCCGCCGTCCAGGGCGGCACGTTCGACTGGCCGCAGGACCGCACCGACCGCACCACCGTGCAGGTGCCCTACACCAACACCGGTACGACACCGGTCACCCTGCGCCTCGCCGTGGACCGGGTCACCGGCAACGACGGCTCCCGGGTCCGCTCGGCCGTCGCCCGGCTCGGCCGCACCAGCGTCACCGTCCCGGCCGGGGCCACCGTCCAGGTGCCCCTCGCGCTCGACCCCACGGCCCGCCTGGAGCGCGCCCAGTACGGGGACGTCACCGGCCGCGTCACCGCCACCGGCCCCGGCGGCACCCACGTCTCCACGCCGTTCTCCCTCTACGTCGAGCCGCAGACCGTCACCCTGCGGGTCAAGCTGATCGACCGACAGGGCAAGCCCGCCGACGGGGTGTCCTCCCTCGACGTGATCGGCACCGACACCGCCACCGGCGAACGCCGCTACAACGAGGGCGCCGCCGACCAGGTCTTCCGGGTCCGCCCCGGCTCCTACTTCGTCTCCAGCTTCGTGGAGTCCCCCGACGTCACCGTCAGCTATCTGGGCCGCCCGCAGTTCGAGGTGAAGAAGGACACCACCCTCGTCCTGGACGCCCGGGCCGCCCACCGCCTGCAGGTCAGCACCGACCAGCCGTCCGTGACCCGCTCGGCCACCCTCTCCTTCGCCCGCAGCTGGGACGGGAGCTGGCTGCACGCCGGCACCCTCAGCGGCGGCAGCGCGGTGCGCGGCTACTACGCCGACGTCCAGGGAGCCGCCCGGGACGGCGCGTTCGAGTTCGGCAGCTACTGGCGCCGGTTCGCCCCGCAGATCTCGTCGCTGGCCACCACCGACGGCCTCGCCCTGCACCCGGTGACCGCGTCGGCGGGCTCGGTCAACCTCGACGGCACCGGCAGCGCCGCGCTCGTCGACGCCGGGTCCGGCACCCCCGCCGAACTCGCCGCCGCCCAGGCCGAGGGCAGGATCGCGCTGGTCCACGTGCCCGACGGCGAGCCGAACGTCATCACGCTCGGCCGCGCCGCCAAGGCCGCCGGAGCCGTCGCCCTGCTCGTCCACCGCGACGCCCCCGGCAGCTGGACCCCGTCCGTCGGCTGGGGCAGCGGCGACCTCCCGTCCCTGTCGGTCCCGGCCGACGAGGCCGCGTCACTTCAGGCCAAACTCGCGACCGGCCCGGTGACCCTGCGCTGGAAGGCCACCGCCAAGAGCCCGTACGTCTACAACCTGGCTTTCCCCGAGGACGGCCAGATCCGCTCGGAGCGCAGCTACCGCGTCCACGACCGCGCGCTCGGCCGCACCGACGCCACGTACCGCGCCATGGGCGTCACCACCGACTACATCGACAACGCCTTCGCCCAGCGGCCCATCGGCGGCGGCGCGGTCTACGTCGGCGCCCTGTTCGACCCGGTCCCCGCGCCCGGCACCCGCGCCGAGTACTACACCACCGGCACCACCGCCTGGGGCCACAGCGTCTCCAGCAGCTTCCCGTGGGGCGAGTACCTGCACGACACGACCCGTACGTACAAGTCAGGCCAGCGCCGCGCCGAGACCTGGTACGGCGGACCGCTCGCCCCGACCGCCCCCGAGGACGCGACCGGCGCGCCCGCCCTCGCCGCCGAGCGCCAGGGCAACCTGATCGGCGCCGCCCCCGCCTTCTGGGGCGACGGCGAACACGTCGGTGAGCAGGGCTCGTTCGGCGACCTCGGCAACCTGGAGCTCAGCCGCGACGGCGAAGTGGTCGGCGACAGCGGCTACCCGTTCGGGGTCTTCGAGGTCCCGGCCGGACCGGCCTTGTACGAACTCACCCTGTCCACGCAGAAGTTCGGACAGCCCGCCACTGTCTGGAAGCGGTCCACCGCGACGCGGACCGTGTGGAAGTTCCGCTCCCAGCTCGACGAGAACGCCTATTCTCAAGGCATTCCGCTGCTGTTCCCGGTCTACTCGGTACCGGAGGACGGGCTGAAGACCGTCGCCGCCACCAGCGGCCAGAAGATCGCCCTCTCGGTCAAGGGCCACGCCGGCTACCAGCCCGGCGCACTCACCGCCGCGAAGCTCGCCTACTCGTACGACGACGGCGAGACCTGGACCCAGGCGGCCACGGCACAGCAGGGCGGCAGGTGGGCGGCGACCGTGGACCACGCGGGCGCCTCCGGCAAGCCGGTCACGCTGCGCCTCGAACTGACGGACGCCAAGGGCAACTCCGTCACCCAGACCGTGGTCCGCGCCTACGACGTGCGCTGACCGCGAGCCGGTCCGCCGGGCGTCCTTCCCGTGGGGGGTGGGGTCGCCCGGCGGACTGCATTTTGCCCCCGTCCCGTTTCCGCACCGGTCGATCCGTGGACAATAAGGGCATGAGCCAGCAGGGGGAGAGGCCCGCCAAGGGCGACGACTGGTGGGACAAGCTGTACGACGACTCCGTGGCCGACACGGCCCCGGCCGCGTCCGGCGACAGCCTGGACGAGCGCTTCGACTCCGTGCCCCACGACGCGACCCGCCCCGACGGCGCCCTGGGCCCGGCCGCCCCGGCGCCCCCGGTGCCGCAGGCGCCGCCGCCCGTCCGCGAGGCCCCGGCCGCGCCCGCCGGGGAGCCCGTGCGCGAGCCCAGGGCCCGCGCCCCGTGGGAGCCGCCCGAGGACCCGGAGCCCCCGCGCACCTTCGCGGACGCGCCCCCGGTACCCCTCGCCGCACCGCCCCCGCCGGAACCCCCGGCGCCACCGAGGCCCCAGGCCCCGCCGCCGACCCTCGCGGACGAGGAACAGGGCGTACGGGAACGGGAGTTCGGGCCCCCTGAACCCCAACCCGTCGACCCGTACGAGAAGGCGGGCGAACAGCCGTCCGGCATCGACCCGCGCTCCGTGAAGCCGCAGCCGCAGCCTCAGCAGGAGCCAGAGCCAGAGCCGGAGCAGGAGCCGGAAGCGCAGCAGGAGCCGGAGACGCGCGAGCCGGTGACGGCCGAGATGCCCCCGCCCCCCGCCGCGCCACCCCGTGCGCCCCGACTGCCGCACCCGCGCGCCGCGTTCGTCGGCGACGGGCCGCCCACCTACGACGCCGAACCCACCGCCCTGCCGACGGCCCGGCCCCGCGCCCTCGAGGAACTCGTGGCCGACACCGTGCTGGACGGCGCCCGGTACGGCACGTACACCCTGCGCGCCGCCTCGGTGCGCGGCGACTCCGCGCGCTACCGGGGCGAACCGCGCCGCGACGCGCTGCTCACCGCCCGCTTCGGCGCCGGCGACGCCGCCCTGGTCCTGGTCGCCGTGGCCAGCGGCGCCCGCGCCGCCGAGGGCGCCCACCTGGCCGCCCGCGACGCCTGCCACTGGATCGGCGAGGCCGTCGGCCGCAGCCACGCGCGGCTCGGCGAGGACATCCGGGCGGGCCGCCGCGGCGACCTGAAGTCCGGCCTGCACCGGCTCACCGACCGCTCCTACGGACGGCTGCGCGCCCGCGCCGCCGAGCTGGGGGTGGACCCCGAGGAGTACACGGCGGGCCTGCGCTGCCTGCTGCTCTCCACCGATCCGGCCTGTCGCACCCGGGTCTTCTTCGGCGTCGGCGGCGGGGGACTGTTCCGGCTGCGCGACGGGGCGTGGCAGGACATCGAGCCGCTGGTGCCCGAGCCGGCCGCGGTCACCGGGGAGCCCGTCGTCGGGTTCGGCTCGCCGCCCGCCGGGGACGCGGCCGGGCACGGCCCGGAGGGGGACCCGCTGACCATGGACCTGGGGATCGCCACCGGCCCCGGACCCTACGTCGAGGGGCCGGTGCCGCCGCCCGCCGAGCCGTTCCGCTTCCGGGCCTCCGTCGCCCGGCCGGGTGACACCCTGCTGCTGGCCAGCGGGGGGCTCGCCGAGCCGCTGCGCGGGGAGCCCGCGCTCGCCGGGGAGCTGGCCGGACGCTGGGCCGACGGGGAGCCGCCGGGGCTCGCCCAGTTCCTGGCGGACACCCAGCTGAGGGTGAAGGGGTACGCCGACGACCGTACGGCCGTCGCGGTCTGGGAGGCGTAACCGCCCGGGCCGTGGGTTGATGGAGGCATGGCCAGAAAGAACGTGGCGGAACAGTTCGTCGACATCCTCGTGCGCGCGGGGGTCCAGCGGCTCTACGGCGTGGTCGGGGACAGCCTCAACCCGGTCGTGGACGCCATCCGGCGCAACGGCGCCATCGACTGGATCCAGGTGCGGCACGAGGAGACGGCGGCGTTCGCCGCGGCGGCCGAGGCGCAGGTCACCGGACGCCTGGCGGCCTGCGCGGGGTCCTGCGGGCCCGGCAACCTGCACCTGATCAACGGCCTCTACGACGCGCACCGCTCGATGGCGCCGGTGCTGGCGCTCGCCTCGCACATCCCGTCCAGCGAGATCGGCCTGGGGTACTTCCAGGAGACCCACCCCGACCAGCTGTTCCGCGAGTGCAGCCACTACAGCGAGATGATCTCCAACCCGCAGCAGATGCCGCGGCTGCTGCAGACGGCCGTGCAGCACGCGATCGGGCGCAGCGGGGTGAGCGTGGTGACGCTGCCCGGCGACATCGCCTCGCAGCCCGCGCCGGAGAAGTCGGTCGAGCACGCCCTGGTGACCACCCGGCCCTCGGTCCGGCCGGGCGACGCGGAGATCGACGCGCTGGTGCGCATGATCGACGAGGCGTCGAAGGTGACGTTGTTCTGCGGCAGCGGGACCGCCGGGGCGCACGCCGAGGTGATGGAGTTCGCCGAGCGGGTGAAGTCCCCGGTCGGGCACGCCCTGCGCGGCAAGGAGTGGATCCAGTACGACAACCCGTTCGACGTGGGCATGAGCGGGCTGCTCGGCTACGGCGCCGCGTACGAGGCGACCCACGAGTGCGACCTGCTGATCCTGCTGGGCACCGACTTCCCGTACAACGCCTTCCTGCCCGACGACGTCAAGATCGTCCAGGTCGACGTGCGCCCCGAGCACCTGGGGCGGCGCTCCAAGCTGGACCTGGCGGTCTGGGGCGACGTGCGCGAGACGCTGCGCTGCCTGACGCCGAGGGTGCGGGCCAAGTCCGACCGGCGGTTCCTGGACAAGATGCTGAAGAAGCACGCCGACGCGCTGGAGGGCGTGGTCAAGGCCTACACCCGCAAGGTGGAGAAGCACGTCCCGATCCACCCCGAGTACGTGGCCTCCGTCCTGGACGAACTGGCCGACGACGACGCGGTGTTCACCGTCGACACCGGGATGTGCAACGTCTGGGCGGCGCGGTACGTCTCGCCCAACGGCAAGCGCCGCATCATCGGCTCCTTCAGCCACGGCTCGATGGCGAACGCGCTGCCGCACGCGATCGGCGCGCAGTTCACCGACCGGCGCCGCCAGGTGATCTCGATGTCCGGCGACGGCGGCTTCTCGATGCTGATGGGCGACTTCCTCACCCTGGTGCAGTACGACCTGCCGGTGAAGGTGGTGCTGTTCAACAACTCCTCGCTCGGCATGGTCGAACTGGAGATGCTGGTGGCCGGGCTGCCCTCGTACGGCACCACGAACCACAACCCCGACTTCGCCGCGATCGCCCGGGCGGCGGGCGCCTACGGGGTGCGGGTGGAGAAGCCCAAGCAGCTGGCGGGGGCGCTGAAGGACGCGTTCCGGCACAAGGGCCCGGCGCTGGTCGACGTGGTCACCGATCCGAACGCACTGTCCATCCCCCCGAAGATCAGTGCGGACATGGTGACCGGCTTCGCCCTGTCCGCCGGCAAGATCGTGCTGGACGGGGGCGTGGGCCGAATGCTCCAGATGGCCCGCTCCAACCTGCGGAATGTCCCCAGGCCCTAACTCCTTACGAGTGGAAGACGGGTCGGGGCGGCTCGCTTCACCCTGCGTCGCGGAATCTTCACATCACGTGATCTTCACGCTTCATCCACAGGAAAGGTCTGTGACGCGCATGTCTTCCCTCCGTCGCTCCGGCCGCATCACCGCCGCGGCCGTCGCCGCCGTCGTCATCACGGGCCTCGCGGCCCCCTCCGCCTTCGCCGCCGCCCCCGCCCAGGCCCCGGCGGCCGTCGCGGTCGCGCCGTCGCCGGACACCCCGGTCAAGGGCGGCGTGCTGGCCCTGGACCTGGCCGCCGCGCTGGACCTGAACGCCCACGGCGTGGTGCTCGCCGGCGTCAACGGCGCCGTCGACCTGGACGCGGGCGTCGGCCTGAAGGTCGTCGCGGGCAGCAAGCTCGTCCACCAGAACCGCAAGCTGGTCGGCGGCAAGCTCGTCCTGGCCGGTGGCATCAAGCTGAACAAGGGCGCCAAGTCGGTCCTGATCTCCAACGTCAGCGTCGACCTGGCGACCAAGTCCCTCTGGGCGACCGTCGGCGCCAAGGTCAACGTCAAGCTGGGCACCCTGGGCGTCCGCGACACCGAGGTCATCAGCGGCAGCGGCTCGGTCAACGCCGACATCCTCGTGGGCGGCGCGCTGCACCTGGACGCGACGGCCGGCGCGGCCATCGACGCGGCCCTGGACACCTGCGTCTTCGCCGACGCGGACGTCGAGGTCGGCGTCGGCCTCAACGCCAACGTCGACCTGGACGTCGACCTGGCCGTCGCCCTCGGCCTGGACGCCGACGTGGACATCGACCTCGGCATCGGCGGCCTGCTCGACGCCGACGTCGACGCGCACATCAGCCTGCTCTAGCCGGAGCCGGCAGCAGCCCGCCGCCGCCCTGGTCCCCGCTTGCTGGGGGGACCGGGGCGGCGGCGCGTTCAGCCGCGTCCGGGCGTCAGCCGTAGCGTCAGGATCTGGAACGGGCGCAGCGCGAGTGGCAGTTGACCCTCCGTCATCTCCGCCTCGCGCAGCGGGCGTTCCAGCAGGTCGGTGACCTGGGCCCGGGCCACCGGGAAGCCCGGGCGCAGCGCCGTCGAGGCCCGGTCGCCGCACGACTCGTACAGCCGCACCACCACGTCGCCGCTGCGGTCGTCGGCGAGCTTCACCGACTCGACCGTGACCCCGGGGTGCCCGGTGTCGAGCAGGGCGGCGGCCCCGGTGCCCGGCCCGGGGCGGACGCGCAGGGGCAGGTTGAGCGCCAGGCCCTCGCGCACCGCGTCGGAGGTGGAGGCGCCGGGCAGCAGCGCGTACGTGAAGCGGTGCACGTCCACGTCGGTGTGCGGGTCCGGACTGTGCGGGGCGCGCAGCAGCGTGAGCCGCACGGTGGTGCCCAGGCCCTCCTGGTGCGCGAGACGGGTCACGTCGTGCCCGTACGTGGAGTCGTTGAGCACCGCCACGCCGTACCCGGGTTCGGCCACCCGCAGCCAGCGGTGCGCGCAGATCTCGAAACGGGCCGCGTCCCAGCCGGTGTTGGCGTGCGTGGGCCGGTGGACGTGCCCGAACTGGATCTCGGCGGTGGACCGTTCGGCGTGCACGTCCAGCTCGAACGCCGCCTTGAGCACCTTCTCCGACTCCCGCCAGTCCACCTCGGTGACCACGTCGACCCGGCGGCTGCCCGCGGCGAGCCGGAGGTCCTGGACGACGCGCGAGGCGCCGAAGGCACGGGTCACCCGTACGGTCGCCCGCAGCGGGCCGTCCTCGGCCAGCTCGACGCCGGACGCCCCGGTGAGGTCGGTGCGGCTGTGCCGGTAGTGGCGGTCGATGTCCCAGGCGTCCCACCGGTTGGGGTGGTCGGGGTGCAGCTGGAGCAGGTTGCCGCGCCCGCCCGGTGCCAGCGCCTCGCGCCGGGCCGCCGTGTCGTACACCGAGGACAGCAGCCCGTCGGCGTCGACCACGACCCGCAGCACCCCGTTGTCCAGCACGAACCCGCCCCCGTCCGGTACGGCCGTGACGGGGGTGAACAGCCCCGGGGCGAGCGGTGCCGGGGTGGTGAGTGGTGCCGGCGTGACCGGTGACACGTCACGCGTCACCGGTGCCGCGGCACCGAGCGCGGGCACCACCACCAGGGCCGGGCCCGCCGTGCCCGCCGGGCCCGGCACGTCCACCACCTCCGCGCGCGGGTACGGCGAGGCGTTCCAGACCACCGCGCCGCCTCCCGCGCCTCCCGCGCCACCCGGGTCTCCGGCCTCCCCTTCCGCCCCGCCGAGCGCGGCCAGTGCCGCGTCGATGACCCCCTCCAGCTCCCGGCGTACCCCCGCGTACGTCTCCCGGGCCTCCCGGTGCACCCACGCGATGGACGACCCGGGCAGGATGTCGTGGAACTGGTGCAGCAGCACCGTCTTCCAGATCCGGTCGACGTCCTCGTACGGATAGGCGTACCCGGGCACGCGCAGCGCGGCCGCCGTCGCCCACGACTCGGCCTCCCGCAGCAGGTGCTCGGCGCGCCGGTTGCCCTGCTTGGTCTTGGCCTGGGTGGTGTACGTCGCCCGGTGCAGCTCCAGGTACAGCTCCCCGGACCACACCGGGGCCCGCGCGCCGTACTCCCGCTCGGCCGCGGCGAAGAACGCCGCGGGTGCCTCGACGCTCACCCGGGGCGAACCCTCCAGGTCGCGCAGCCTGCGGGCCTTCTCCATCATCTCCCGGGTCGGCCCGCCGCCCCCGTCGCCCCAGCCGAACGGCGCCAGCGAGCGGGTGGCCCGGCCCTTCTCCGCGAAGTTCCTCTCCGCGTGCGCCAGTTCGCGCCCGTGGAAGTGCACGTTGTAGGTGTCCACCGGCGGGAAGTGGGTGAAGACCCGGGTGCCGTCGATGCCCTCCCACCAGAAGGTGTGGTGCGGCATCCGGTTGGTCTGGTTCCACGACAGCTTCTGGGTCAGGAACCAGCGCACCCCCGCCAGCCGCGCCAGCTGCGGGAACGCCGCCGTGTAGCCGAAGGAGTCCGGCAGCCAGACCTCCTCGGTCTCCACCCCCAGCTCCTCCAGGAAGAAGCGCTTGCCGTGCGTCAGCTGCCGGGCCAGCGCCTCGCCGCCCGGCATGTTGGCGTCCGACTCCACCCACATCGAGCCCACCGGCGCCCAGTTGCCGTCCGCCACGGCCTTCTTGATCCGCTCCCAGACGTGCGGCTGGTGCTCCTTGACCCAGGCGTACTGCTGCGCCTGCGAGCAGGCGAAGACCAGCTCCGGGTAGTCCCGCGCCAGCGCCGTGACGTTGGCGAACGTGCGCGCGGCCTTGCGGACCGTCTCGCGCAGCGGCCACAGCCACGCCGAGTCGATGTGCGCGTGCCCGGTGGCCGAGAGCCGGTGCGCGCTCGCCGACGCGGGCCGGGCCAGCGCCGGGGCCAGCCGGGCCCGCGCGGCCGCCGCCGTACCGGCCACGTCGTGCAGGTCCAGCGCGTCCAGCATGTCCTCCAGGGCGCACAGGACCTCCCGGCCCCGCGAGCGGTCCGGCTCCAGCTCGCGCACCAGCTCCGACAGCACCTCCACGTCCAGCACCAGGTGCCACACCTCTTCGTCCAGTACGGCGAGGTCGGCAGCGGCGAATCGGTACAACGGCCGGTCGCCCGCGGTCAGTACGTCTCCCAGGAGCGTCGGCGCGAAGCCGTGCAGCACCGCCGGATTGGCGGCCGCCTCCAGGAGCAGGTCCACCCGCTCCCCGCCCGCCGCGGGGGCGGCCACCGGCACGTGGCGGTTGCGCGGGTGCACCCCCTTGACCGGCACGCCCCGGGCGTCGTAGACCATGCCCTCCGCCTGGAAACCGGGTCCGTCACCGCTGAATCCGGGGTCGAGGACCACTTCCACCCGGCGCCCGGCCCACTCGTGCGGCACGGTGCCGCGCAGCCGGAACCAGCTCGTCGACCAGGGCGCGCCCCACTCCGTGCCGGTGCTGAAGGGCTCGTACGACGCGGCCAGTGCCCGCGCCACCGGGAGCGGCTCGCCCGGCGCGTGCCAGACGGAGAGGGACAGCGGCGCACGTCGCGCGTACACCGCCGGGCGGACGAACTGGTTCACGGCCCGTTCCAGGCGCCCTTCCACCAGTTCGCGGTCGTCATGCACGGCGGCTCCTCTCGGTCACTGCGGGATGTGTCACGCGGCGGACTGCCGACTGTGGACTACCCCCTCGCGTACTCCCGTGCGCCCTCGGGCCCCGGGGCCGGCAGGCGTGGCGGGGCCGGGGCGGGGCATGCATCCCCGTGTGCCTGTTCGAGGGGAAAGGCAGTGGAGACGTGCGGGTGGGGGTTATGAGTGGGCGTCAGGGAGAGGCCGAGCCCGTGCGGAGCGGGCCAGTCCGTGAACCTGGGGCGGATCCGGAAGAGTTGGGGCAGCTGTGCCGCAGGGTCGGCTGCGCGGACCTCACGGCGGTACCGGAGGTGAGGCGTGCCCTGCGCGAACTGCTGCGGCACTGGGGCCATACCGACGCCGCCCACGTGGCGGAGCTGCTGACCAGCGAGCTGGTCACCAACGCCCTGGTCCACACCGACAGCGGCGCGGTCGTCACGGCGACCGTCGTCCCGGCCCGGCTCCGGGTCGAGGTGCGGGACTTCGTGGCGGCGCTGCCCAGGCCGTACGTACCGATCGCCGACGACGGTACGCACGGCAGGGGACTCGTCCTGGTCCAGGCCCTGGCCGACTCCTGGGGAGTACGGGCGCAGGGGATGGGCAAGGTGGTGTGGTTCGAACTGGAAGGGGGGTCCGCCCGGCCTTAGCCGGACGGACCCCCGGGCGGGAGGCGTGGTGCGTGGTTCCGTCGCGTACGCGACGACCGCCGGTGCGCGTGCTCGTGGTACGCACATCGGGCCACCGTCTCCTCAGCGGCGACATGACGTCCCGTCAGCCGAACTGCTGCTCCAGGTCCTTCAGCTTCTGCTCCAGTGAGTCGAGTCGGGGCAGGGTCTGGGTGTCGTCCTCAGCGGTGAGGTCCACCGTGCGGGGCTCGGCGCCCTTCACGGCCTGCAGGGAGGGCCGGTGTCGAAGCGGCAGTTGTCCTGGTTCCGCTATGGCGGGCTCCGCGACCGGCCCCACGGCCGGTGCGGAGCCCGGGCCGCCCGCGGCGGCCGGAACCTCGATCTGACGGCCGCCGCGACGGCCCCAGGCGCGGTGCTGACGGCTGATCGCCTTCAGGTGCGCCCGCTCCAGCTTCTCCTGCTCGCGGCGGCGCAGCTTGTTCGCCTGCGTCTGCCGCCGGTCCTCGCGCACCTCGTCGACCGCCTCGTCCAGGGTGCGCACGCCCTCCAGGAGCATCAGCGACCAGGCGCCGAAGGTCTCCCGGGGCGCCCTCAGCCACCGGACGATCCGGATCTGCGGCAGCGGACGGGGCACCAGGCCCTGCTCGCGCAGCGCCGCCCGGCGGGTCTGCTTCAGCGCCCGGTCGAAGAGGACCGCCGCCGACAGCGACATGCCCGCGAAGAAGTGCGGGGCGCCCGCGTGGCCCAACCCCCGTGGGGCGTGCACCCAGTTGAACCAGGCGGCCGCGCCGGCGAAGGTCCACACGAGCAGTCGTGAGCCGAGGGCCGCGTCGCCGTGGCTGGCCTCGCGCACCGCGAGCACCGAGCAGAACATGGCCGCGCCGTCGAGGCCGAACGGGACCAGGTACTCCCAGCCCCCGTCGAGGTTCAGGTTCTGCTGCCCGAAGCCCACCAGGCCGTGGAAGGACAGGGCGGCGGCCACCGCCGCGCAGCAGAAGAGCAGCACGTAGGAGGCGGTGCCGTAGACCGCTTCCTTGCGTCTGCGGCGCTCCTCGCTGCGCTCCCAGGAATCCTCGGTCGCGGCCTTGTCACCGGCGCGCTTGCCGCGCGCGAGCACCGCCACCGCCGTCAGGACTCCCAGGAGCATCACGCCGCCCGGAAGCAGCCAGTCCAGCGATATGTCGGTCAGTCTCATGCGGTGTCCCTTGCATCGCGTAGGGCGTTTCGGCGAGCCATACTTGCCGAACTCCGAACGCCCACAGGGGTTTTCGGTGCAAGAGAAGGGAAAAGGGCCGACGGGACATACGAATAGGTGTGATCTGCTCGAACTCCCTTGGGGGAGGCGGGATCCGAGTTCGATTCGGCTCACCCGAACGAGTGGCGTGAGGATCATGCCCCGGGTGGACGGCAGGACTTGACGTCCTGTCACGCCCCCGGGGCCGGACCGTCCGGGGTCAGCCGGCCTCGCTGAGGCGCCGGACGCGCTCGGCGTCGCAGGTGCGCGGGCAGGTGGAGCAGGTGTCCTCGGGCCGCAGCGTGTAGAAGAGGCAGCAGCTCGCCCGGTCCCGGGTGGGCAGCGGCCGGCCCTCGGGCCCGGCCAGCTCGCGGAAGCCCGGAGTGCCCACGTACGGCTTGGCCGTGCCCGGCAGCAGCAGCTCCAGCTCCCGCATGCCGCGCGCCTCCTCGCCGAGCAGGTGCGCGACGTACCACAGCCCCTCGACGATCTCGTCGGTCGCCATGCCCCACAGCGCGCGCCGGCCGCGCCGCATGCGCGGGCCGAAGCCCTCCAGGACCGGGCCGAGGTGCTGGGCCACCGCGTCGCGCACCTCGGCGCGCAGCGCGTCCTCGTCCGGCAGCACCCGGGCGCCGGGCAGGGCGGCGGCCGGGTCGCCGGGCAGACAGGCGAACTCGGTGACGGACACGGTCATGTGGCCCAGCGCGCGCTGGAACGCCACGCCCTCCACGGGCAGCCGGGGCACCCGTCGCTGGAGGAACCAGGGGACGGTGACCAGCAGGCAGGCGGGCCAGGCGTACCGGTGGAAGCCGAAGCTGGCGATCACGTCGGGCCGGGCCTGCTGCCCGTAGTCCCGCAGCACCTGCGCGTTGTCCCAGGCGAGGAAGGCGTCCAGGGCCGGGCCGCCCGCGGCGAGCTCCCAGGCCCCGACCCAGCCGCCGTCGCGCGGCGCCGCCTCGCCCTCGGCCAGCTCGCGCACGCGCAGGCCTGAGAAGGCGTCGGAGAGGCGTTCGTACGCTTCCGTGACGGGGGAGGAGAGCGCGGGCAACAGGGCGGGGACGGTCATGCGGGACCACCGAATCGCGATCGTTGGCAGGTAAGCCTTACCTTACCCGATGCGCGTGATGTTTGGCTCGGCGGCGCCGCGGGGACGTCCCGCCGCCGCGCCCCGGACGCCCACGGGGCGGCCCTGTTCGCCTATGGTGCACAAGGGGCCCTTTCACCGCGAGCCGGGCCCGGCAGGAAGCCGCAGGAGGGACCCGAGTGGAGCAGGGCAGAGCGCGCGAGGACGTCGCGTCGCAGGCGCGCGCCCGCGTGCGCGTGCCGCAGCAGGCCCGGGGGGAGTTCCCCCCGGACGCCGTGCGCGCGGCCGCGGCCGGACCCGCGGGGGCGCGGGGCGCCGTCCCGCCGCCCGCCGGGAGGCACGACGAGGTACGGGACACCGGGCCCGGAACCCCCGGCGCGGCGGACTCCCTCCCCGAACCCGGCCCGGCCCGCCCCGCCGACCCCGCGCGCGGGGAGCACGTCCACAGCGAGCCCCCCGCGCCCCGCCTCGTCCAGCGCCACTCGGTGCGCGGCCAGGTCCTCGACGCCCTGCGCACCGCCCTGGTCAGCGGCGACCTCGTCCCCGGCGAGGTCTACTCCGCCCCCGCGCTCGGCGAGCGTCTCGGCGTCTCCGCCACCCCGGTGCGCGAGGCCATGCAGCAGCTCGCCGTCGAGGGCGCCGTCGAGGTCGTCCCCAACCGGGGCTTCCGGGTGGTCCGCCGCACCCCGCGCGAACTGGCCGAACTCGCCGAGGTCCGGGCCCTGATCGAGGTCCCCGTGATGCTGCGGCTGGCCCGCAGCGAGCCGGCCGCGCGCTGGGACGAGCTGCGCCCGCTGGCCGAGGCCACCGTCGCGGCCGCCGCCCGCGGCGACCGCGCCCGCTACGCCGAGGCCGACCGGGCCTTCCACCGCGCCGTGCTCCGCCTCGCGGGCAACGAACAGCTGGTCGCGGTCGCCGAGGACCTGCACAGGCGCTCGCAGTGGCCACTGGTCAGCGCCCCGGTGGCGCGCCGGGCCGACCTGGTCGCGGACGCCGCCGAGCACACCGCGCTGCTCGACGCGCTGGCCGCCCAGGACCTGCCGGTGGTCCAGTCACTCGTAAGGGAGCACTTCACGGGGGCGCGGGGCTGACGGCGTGCGTGACGAGGCGGACCGGGACACGACCGGCCGCGCCGCCGTGTGGGGCGCGGCCAACCGGCTCGGCGTGGTGGCCGGGACCCCCGGCGAACTGATGGCGGCGCTCCTGGCCGCGGGCCTGGCCTGGGACCCGGAGGCCCTGGCGGACGACCCGGGCCCGGACACCGGCCCGGGCGGGTGCGGCGCCGACCTGGACGACCCGCGCGCCGTGTGCGCCGCCGCCCCGCTGGAGGTCACCGCGGCCTACGAGCGCTCCGGCGACCCGCACGGCGGGCTGCGCCCCGCCTGGCTGCGGGCCGGGCAGTCGCTGATCCGCGACCAGGACCCCGGCCGCCGCGCCCTGGTCCTGCTCACCGCCCTCGGCGACGGCGCCGACCCCCGGCTGCGCCCGGCCCTGCGGGAGCTGGCCCGCGCCGAGGAGTTCGAGGTGTCCTGGGCCAGGGTGCGGGACGACACGGCGCCGCCCTGGCCCGGGCCGGTCGCCGCCCTGGCCGTCGGGCCGGGCGGCCCCGTCGCGGCCGACGACCACGGCCTGGTCCGCACCCTGGACGCCCGCACCGGCGCGCCGCTCGGCGACGCGGCCCCGAGCGGCAGGCGCGTCAAGGCGCTCGCCCCGTTCCCCGACGGGACGCTGCTGCTGCTCGACGAGCGCGGCCGGGCGCTGCGGCCCGTCGGACGCGGCCCCTCCGCACGGCTCGCCGACGCGGTCGCGGCCACCCTGGAGCGCCACCCCTGCACCGCGCTCACCGCCACCGGGGGGCTCGTGGTGGCGGGGGACCGGATGGGTTCGCTGCACGCCTTCGGTCACGCGGGCGTGGAGCAGGCCGCCGTGCACGCGGGCCGGGTCACCGCCCTGGCCGTGGAGCCGGGCGGGGGCGCCGGGGAGCCGCCGGTGGTCTTCAGCGGCGGCGCCGACGGGGCCGTGCGCGCCTGGGTGCCAGGCCGCGCCCCGGCCCGCAAGTCCGTCGTCGAGCGCGGCTGCCCCGTGCGCGCCCTGCACGCGGCGCACGGCGCGCTCGCGGTGGCCTGGGCCGACGGCCTGGTCGCCGTGCACCCCCAGGAGGCCGGAGTGGTACGGGAGTTCAGGCCGGGGCCCGCGGTGCGCGCGGTGGCGGTGCTGGCGGGGGAGCGGGTGGTCGTGGGCACGGCCGAGGCCGTGGCGTGCCTCAGATGGGCGAGTCCAGGTCGGTGAGCAGCCGGGCCACCGACAGGCCCGTGTCCAGGTACTCGACGAACGTCTCGTTGTGCAGCGCCCACGGCGAGCGGCGGCGCCGGATCAGGGCGATCGCCTCGTAGGGGTCGAGCCCGCCCAGCTCGATCAGCGCCTGCGCGGTGACCAGGCCCGAGCGGTTGTAGCCGGAGAAGCAGCGCACCAGCGTGGGGCGCCCGGCCCGGACCGCCTCGGCGGTGGCGTGCGCCGCGTCCAGCACCTGGTCGATCTGGTGCGGCCCCAGCGGGCCGTCGGGAATCTCGTGGATCAGGTGCGGGACGCCCGGCGAAGGACCGTGTCCGGAGCGCGCGTAGAGGCTGACGACCAGGCCGAACTCCGCCTCGGGGACGGCCGCCTGGAACTCGCCGCGCTCGTCGGTCCAGTAGTGGCCGCCCATCCAGAGGTGCTGGATGACCTCGTCCCAGGGACTGCGCGGAGCCGGGACGTCCCGGTCCTTCTGACGGGTCCTCGCCATGGCGTTCCCCCTTTGCCGTCCCCTCAACGTACGGACGGGGGGCGGGAGTTCCCGTACCGGGGAGCGGACGCGGTACGGATCCGGCAGCCGGGCCCGTGCCGCGCGCCGGACCCGGCGTCCCCGTACCGCGCGACCTGCCCCGGGCCCGGCGCCCTCGTCAGGTCGCCGAGAAACCGCCGTCCACGAACACCGTCTGGCCGGTGACGTAGCGCGCGGACTCGCTCGCCAGGAACACCGCGATCCCCTGGAAGTCCTCCAGTTCGCCGTTGCGCCCCGCCATCGTGCGCCCCGCCAGGGCCGCCACCCGCTCCGGGTCCTCGAAGACCGGGCGGGTCAGCGGGGTGCGCACGAAGCCGGGGGCGATCGCGTTCACGCACACCCCGTGCCGCGACCAGGCCTCCGCCTGGGAGCGGGTGAGCGCGCTGACGGCGGCCTTGGACACCCCGTACGCCCCGCTGTTGCCGAAGGCGCGGACCGACTGCTGTGAGGCCAGGTGGATGATGCGGCCCCAGCCCCGGCGGGCCATGCCCGGGCCGAAGCGCTGCCCGAGCAGGAACGGGGCGTCCAGGTTGACGGCCATCGTGGTGTCCCAGTCGGACTCGGAGAGCTGCTCCAGCGGCGGGCGCAGGTTGACCCCGGCCGAGGCGACCAGCACGTCGGGCTCGCCGAACGGCTCCACGGCCCGCTCGGCGGCGGCCCGCAGCGCCTCGCGGTCGCCGACGTCCGCGGCCACCGACGCGGCCTCGCCGCCCGCGTCCCGTACCGCCGTGACCGCCTCGGCCAGCCGCGCCTCGTCGCGGCCGAGCAGCACGACCCGGGCCCCGGCCGCGGCCAGGGCCTGCGCGATGGCCCGCCCGATGCCGGAGCTGGCGCCGGTCACCAGCGCCGTGCGGCCGTCGAGCCCGAACTGTTCCCGCAGGAAGGAAGGTGCGTCGTTCATGCCCGCCATCCTGGCCGGGCCCCGCGCGCGGTGATCGTCCGGGGCCGCCGGGAGCCGGGAATCACCCGGTTCGCGCCCCGGGCTCCCGCACGCGCCCGCTACGCCGTGGCCGGGCGGGGCGGCGGGACCTGGTTCAGCCGCCGGGCCAGCCAGGTCGGCACGCCGTCGAGCAGCCGGAACAGCCGCGCCGCCTCCGCGAGCAGCCGGCCCGACTCGGGCTCCGGCTCCGCGTCGGCGAGGGCGGCCAGCGCCGGGGCCGTACCGACCAGGTAGCCCAGCTCCTCGCGGATCCGCAGCGACTCCGCGAAGCCGTGCCGGGCCTCCGCCAGCTCGCCCTCGCGCAGCGCGAGGCCGGCCAGGTGGCGCCAGGTGGAGGAGAGCAGCAGCGGGTCGTCGTGGGCGGTCGCGCCCGCGTGCGCCCTGCGGTACGCGGCCCGGGCGGCCTGCGGCGAGTCGCCCAGGTTCTCCGCGATCAGCCCGCGCCGGAAGTCCAGCAGGGCCCGCCCCGGGGCCTCGGGCGGGATCAGCGCGGCGGCCCGGCCCAGCGCCGAGCGGGCCTCGTCGGCCCGGTCCCGTACGCCGAGCAGGGTGGAGGCGTAGGCCAGCGCGCCGCGCTCGCAGGCGGCGGCGCCGCGCTCCTCGTCGCCCTGGGCGACCGCCTCGGCGGCCCGCAGCGCGTCCTCGGCCTCGGGCCAGCCGCGCTCGGTGTACAGGCACTGCTCGACCAGCAGCGCCGCGCGCTGCAGCGCGGCCGCCGGGTCGGCGGCGCGGGGGGCGAGCAGTGCGGCTGCGTCGGTCCAACAGCCGCGCGAGCGCAGCCGCCATACCGCGGTCTGGAGTGGATCGGGAGCCGCTGTCGTTCCGGAACCAGACATGGCGGTATCCGCCACATTGCCCTCCCCGAGCGCGCCATTGTGCTGTTGAGTGGATGCATCTCAGCACGGATCGGGCGGCTGGGCCAAGGGGTCAGGTGAAAAGTTTCACAATCTTGGGTGGTGGCGCGGGCCGTCGCTCGCACGGATCGCCGAGGGCGCCGCTCCTGTTCGGAAGCGGCGCCCAACTCGCCCTCAGAGGGCGACAGTTCGAAGATCAGATCGAGGCCCCGGGAGCGGGGCCCCGGTCGCTCAGCTCATCCGCAGGGCCAGGAAGAAGTCCAGCTTGTCCTCCAGGCGGGACAGGTCACGGCCCGTCAGCTGCTCGATGCGCCCCACCCGGTAGCGCAGCGTGTTGACGTGCAGGTGCAGCCGGGTCGCGCAGCGGGTCCAGGACCCGTCGCAGTCCAGGAACGCCTCCAGCGTCGGGATCAGCTCGGCGCGGTGGCGCCGGTCGTAGTCGCGCAGCGGGTCGAGCAGCCGTGCCGTGAAGGCGCGGCGCACGTCGTCGGGGACGAACGGCAGCAGCAGCACGTGCGAGGCCAGCTCGTGGTGCCCGGCCGCGCAGACCCGGCCGGGGCGGGCCGCGGCCACCCGGCGGGCGTGCCGGGCCTCCTCCAGGGCGCCGCGCAGCCCCTCGGCGGAGTGCACGGCGGCGCTGACGCCGATGGTGAGCCGGCCGTCGTCGGCCAGGCCCGCGGCCAGCGGCTCGCGCACCGCGGCCAGCAGCACGTCCGCGTGCAGCCCCGCGTCGGCCCCGCCCTCCGCGTCGGGCGCGGGCACCGCGGGCAGCGGCACCAGCGCGATGGCCTCGTCGCCGGTGTGCGCCACCGCGATCCGGTCGGCGGTGTCGGCGCCGCTGGCCGCCGGGTCCACCAGGATCTCCTCCAGGAGCGACTGGGCGACCGGGCCGCCCGGCACCGCGCCGCCGTCCGCGCCCCACTCGACCCGGGCCACCACGACCTGCCAGTGCGGGGCGGTGCCCAGGCCGGGCAGCAGCACCGGGGCGGCCACCCGGAGGCGGGCGGCGATCTCGGCCGGGGCCGCGCCGGTCTGCACCAGCTCCAGGACCTCCTGGGCGAGCCTGCGCCGGACCGTACGGGCCGCGTCGCGCCGGTCGCGCTCCACCGCGATCAGCTGGGTGACGCCCTGGAGCAGGTCCAGGCGGGCCGCGGGCCAGTCGGAGGCGTCGGCCTCGACGGCGAGCAGCCAGTCGGAGAGCACGGTCTCCCGCACGTCGCGCGAGGCCGGAACCGCACCCCGTCCGGTGTTACGGATCGGGAAGAGCGAGTACGTGCTCCCGCCCGTGCTCACCCGGTGCGGCCCGCGCCGCCCGGTGCGGGTCGCGGCCAGGTGCTCACCGGCCAGCGAGGCGCTCAGCGCGGGCGGCAGCGGCTCGCTCGCCCCGGCCACCTGGCGGCCCGTGGGGGACAGCACCCAGGCCCGCAGGTCCAGGTCGGAGCCGAGGAGGTCCAGGACGACCTCCGGGCCGCCACCGGCCGGTCCCGAGGTCATCAGGCGCCTGTGGCGATCCACAACGGCGGCCAGGTCCCCGGCCCGCTCGCCCGACACCTGGCGCACCACGTGCTCGGTGATCGTTGCGAAAGCTACCGATTCGTTTACTGCGAACAGGGGAAGCCGATGGCGCAAACACGCCGCCACCAGATCGTCGGGAACGTCCCCCAGCTCGGCCTCGCCGGCCGCCAGGCCCGCCACCCCGGCACTCGCCAGGATCCGTACGAACGGCTCCGAGTCATCGGCGTCGCGCCGCCAGGCCAGACCGGTCAGGACGAGCTCGCCGCCCGACAGGTAGCGGCTCGGATCCCGTAGATCCGTAGTCATCACGCCACGGACCGTGCGGTCCAGCTCGTCGTCGCCGCCGAGCAGCCGCAGCCCCAGCGCGTCGGTCTCCAGCAGTGCGCGCAGCCGCATCTTCTCGCCGTCCGATCTCTCTCGTGGTGGTCCTTGGAACGGGCCCAGTAGGTGTCTCGTTGTCGATGGTGACCCGTGGCCACGGTTTCCTCCGGAAAACGGAGGGGTTACTGAGCTTCGCCTTTCGTTCGAATCTACAAGACGAGGAAGGCGACCAGCCAACTCCTTCATGGTTTCGGTGACTGCACCGGGTGGACGACGGCGGCGTGTACTTGGCCCACACCGCGTTAACACCACATGAATAAGAAGTCGAGGGCCGGCCGTCCCCCGGGGCCTCAGCGAACGACCCGATACGTAGAAGAGAGCCACTCATGGACTTCCTTCGCCCCGCCAGCTGGGAGGAGGCGCTCGCCGCCAAGGCCGAGCACCCCACCGCTGTGCCCATTGCGGGTGGCACCGATGTCATGGTCGAGATCAATTTCGACCACCGGCGGCCCGAGTACCTCCTGGACCTGAACCGCATCGACCTGCTGACCCAGTGGGAGGTCGGGGAGGAGGACGTCCGTCTGGGCGCCTCCGTTCCGTACACCCAGATCATGGAGCACCTGAGGACCGAGCTGCCGGGTCTGGCGCTCGCCTCGCACACCGTGGCCTCGCCGCAGATCCGCAACCGCGGCGGTGTCGGCGGCAACCTGGGCACCGCCTCCCCGGCCGGTGACGCCCACCCCGCGCTCCTCGCGGCGGGCGCGCAGGTCGAGGTCGAGTCGGTGCGCGGATCGCGGCTGATCCCGATCGACGAGTTCTACACCGGCGTGAAGCGCAACGCGATGGCCCAGGACGAGCTGATCAAGTCCGTGCACATCAAGAAGGCGGACGGCCCCCAGCAGTACTCCAAGGTCGGCACCCGCAACGCCATGGTGATCGCCGTCTGCGCGTTCGGCCTGGCGCTGCACCCCGAGACCCGTACGGTCCGCACCGGCATCGGCTCCGCCGCCCCCACCCCCGTGCGGGCGAAGGCGGCCGAGGAGTTCCTGAACGCCGCGCTCGACGAGGGCGGCTTCTGGGACAGCGGCAAGATCATCACCCCCTCGATCGCCAAGCAGTTCGCCGAGCTCGCCTCCGGCGCCTGCAACCCGATCGACGACGTCCGGGGCACCGCCCGGTACCGCCGCCACGCGGTGGGCATCATGGCCCGCCGCACGCTCGGCTGGACCTGGGAGCAGTACCGCGGCAGCGGCCGCACCCTCGAAGGAGCTGCATAACCATGCGCGTGAATTTCACGGTCAACGGCCGTCCGCAGGAAGCGGACGACGTCTGGGAGGGCGAGTCCCTGCTGTACGTCCTGCGCGAGCGCATGGGCCTGCCCGGTTCCAAGAACGCCTGCGAGCAGGGTGAGTGCGGCTCCTGCACCGTCCGCCTGGACGGCGTCCCGGTCTGTTCCTGTCTGGTCGCCGCCGGCCAGGTCGAGGGCCGCGAGGTCGTCACCGTCGAGGGCCTCGCCGACTACGCGACCCACCGCCAGGACGCCCACCCGGGCGGCGGCTGCGCCTCCGGCGCCTGCGGCACCTCGCTGGACTCCGCGCAGCGCTGGCAGGCCAAGCCCACCGACTCGCAGACCGGCGAGGGCGGCGAGCTCTCCCCGATCCAGCAGGCCTTCATCGACGCGGGCGCCGTGCAGTGCGGCTTCTGCACCCCGGGCCTGCTCGTCGCGGCCGACGAGATGCTGGAGCGCAACCCGTCCCCGACGGACGCGGACATCCGCGAGGCGCTCTCCGGCAACCTCTGCCGCTGCACCGGTTACGAGAAGATCCTCGACGCGGTCCGCCTGGCGGCCGCGCGCCAGGAGCGCCAGGGAGAGGCGGTCTGACGATGGCTCAGAAGACTGTTCCGGCCGGCACGCCCACCAGCGTCAGCCAGAAGTCGCAGACCAAGGGCGGCATCGGCGAGTCCACGCTGCGCCCCGACGGCACGCTGAAGGTCACCGGCGAGTTCGCGTACTCCTCGGACATGTGGCACGAGGACATGCTCTGGGGCCAGACGCTGCGCTCCACCGTGGCCCACGCCGAGATCCGCTCGATCGACATCTCCGAGGCCGTCGCGATGCCCGGCGTGTACGCCGTGCTGACCTATGACGACCTCCCGGCCGAGGTGAAGAACTACGGCCTGGAGATCCAGGACACGCCCGTCCTGGCCCACGGCAAGGTGCGCCACCACGGCGAGCCGGTGGCCCTGGTGGCCGCCGACCACCCGGAGACCGCGCGCCGCGCCGCCGCCAAGATCAAGATCGACTACGTCGAGCTGCCGCTCATCACCGACGAGGCCTCGGCCACCGCGCCCGACGCGATCCTGGTCCACGAGGGCCGCGACGACCACCACATCGGTCACGTGCCGCACCCCAACATCGTGCACCGCCAGCCGATCGTCCGCGGGAACGTGGAAGAGGCCCGCGAGCGGGCCGACGTGATCGTCGAGGGCGAGTACACCTTCGGCATGCAGGACCAGGCCTTCCTCGGCCCGGAGTCCGGCCTCGCCGTGCCCTCCGAGGACGGCGGCGTCGACCTCTACGTCGCCACCCAGTGGCTGCACTCGGACCTCAAGCAGATCGCCCCCGTCCTCGGCCTGCCCGAGGAGAAGGTGCGCATGACGCTCTCCGGCGTCGGCGGTGCCTTCGGCGGCCGCGAGGACATCTCGATGCAGATCCACGCCTCGCTGCTCGCGCTGCGCACCGGCAAGCCGGTCAAGATCGTCTACAACCGGTTCGAGTCCTTCTTCGGCCACGTGCACCGCCACCCGGCGAAGCTCTACTACGAGCACGGCGCCACCAAGGACGGCAAGCTCACCCACATGAAGTGCAAGATCGTCCTGGACGGCGGCGCCTACGCGTCGGCCTCCCCGGCGGTCGTGGGCAACGCCTCGTCCCTCTCGGTCGGCCCGTACGTGATCGACGACGTCGACATCGAGGCCATCGCGCTCTACTCCAACAACCCGCCCTGCGGCGCCATGCGCGGCTTCGGCGCGGTCCAGGCGTGCTTCGCCTACGAGGCGCAGATGGACAAGCTCGCCGCCAAGCTGGGCATCGACCCCGTCGAGTTCCGCCAGCTGAACGCGATGGAGCAGGGCACGATCATGCCGACCGGCCAGCCGGTCGACTCCCCGGCCCCGGTCGCCGAGCTGCTGCGCCGCATCAAGGCCCGCCCGCTGCCGCCCGAGCGCCAGTGGGAGACCGCCGGCCAGGGCGCGGACGTCCGCCAGCTGCCCGGCGGCCTGTCGAACACCACCCACGGCGAGGGCGTCGTGCGCGGCATCGGCTACGCGGTCGGCATCAAGAACGTCGGCTTCTCCGAGGGCTTCGACGACTACTCCACCGCCAAGGTGCGCATGGAGGTCATCAACGGCGAGGCCGTCGCCACCGTGCACACCGCGATGGCCGAGGTCGGCCAGGGCGGCGTCACCGTGCACGCCCAGATCGCCCGCACCGAGCTCGGCGTCACCCAGGTGACCATCAACCCGGCCGACACCCAGGTCGGCTCGGCCGGATCGACGTCGGCCTCCCGCCAGACGTACGTCACCGGCGGCGCCGTCAAGAACTCCTGCGAGCTGGTCCGCGAGAAGGTCCTGGAGATCGGCCGGCGCAAGTTCGGCTCGTACCACCCGGCCTGGGCCACCGCCGAACTCCTGCTGGAGGCCGGCAAGGTCGTCACCGACGGCGGCGAGGTCCTCGCGGACCTGGTCGAGCTGCTGGAGGACGAGGTCGTCGAGATCGAGGCCGAGTGGCGCCACCGCCCCACCGAGGCCTTCGACCTGCGCACCGGACAGGGCTTCGGCCACGTCCAGTACTCCTTCGCCGCGCACCGCGCGGTCGTCGAGGTCGACACCGAGCTCGGCCTGGTCAAGGTCATCGAGCTGGCCGTCGCGCAGGACGTCGGCAAGGCGCTCAACCCGCTGTCCGTCGTCGGCCAGATCCAGGGTGGCACCACCCAGGGCCTGGGCGTCGCGGTCATGGAGGAGATCATCGTCGACCCCAAGACCGCGAAGGTGCGCAACCCCTCCTTCACGGACTACCTGATCCCGACCATCCTCGACACGCCGACCATCCCCGTCGACGTGCTGGAACTGGCCGACGAGCACGCGCCGTACGGACTGCGCGGCATCGGCGAGGCCCCCACCCTGTCGTCCACCCCGGCCGTCCTCGCGGCGATCCGGGCGGCGACCGGACTGGAGCTCAACAAGACGCCGGTGCGCCCCGAGCACCTGACCGGCACCCTGTAGGACCCGCGGGACCCGGGCCGCTCGCCCGGGTCCCCGCCGGGACCCCGGCCCCCGTCAGGGCCCCGGTCCCGCCCCAGGCTCTCCGGGTGGCGCGCGCCTCCCACGGAACGTCACACTTCCCCGCCCGCGCCGCCCGGAGCAACCCCCACACCCGAACCGCACCGCTCGCGGTCGGGAGCATCCCCGTACCACCCCGTTCGTCTCGGGCCGTCCCCCGGGTCGTGCAGCCCACCCAAATCCCGCAGCTCGCCGCCTCGTCGTCGAAGTTCCAGCGGGTGCCCCTTTGAACCTTGGGAGTAGGCACCATGACCCAGTCGTCAGTGGAGCCGAAGACCGTCGCACAGGACGCGGGCAGTGGCTCGCGCGTCCCCGCCGGCAGGTCTTGGCTCGACCGGTACTTTCACATATCCCAGCGAGGATCGACCGTCGCCCGCGAGGTGCGCGGAGGCATCACCACCTTCATGGCGATGGCCTACATCCTGCTGCTCAACCCGCTGCTCCTCGGCGGCGAGGACGTCCTCGGCCACAAGCTCAGCCAGCCGGCCCTGATCACCGCCACCGCCCTCGCGGCGGCCGTGACCACCCTGGCGATGGGCCTCATCGGCAAGGTCCCGCTCGCGCTCGCGGCCGGCCTCAGCGTCTCCGGCGTGATGGCGACCCAGGTCGCCCCGGACATGACCTGGCCGCAGGCCATGGGCATGTGCGTCATCTACGGCGGCGTGATCATGCTCCTGGTGGTCACCGGCGTCCGCGAGATCATCATGAACGCCATCCCGCTCGCGCTGAAGCACGCGATCACCATGGGCATCGGCCTCTTCATCGCGATGATCGGCTTCGTCAACGCCGGCTTCGTCGGCAAGGGCGAGGGCGGCCCGGTCACCCTCGGCGTCGGCGGCCACCTGGCCGGCTGGCCCGTGCTGCTGTTCTCGGTCACCCTGCTGCTGATCTTCATGCTCCAGGCCCGCAAGGTGCCCGGCGCCATCCTGCTGGGCATCGTCGTCGGCACCATCGTCTCGGTCATCGCCACCTCCACCGGCCTGATCAGCGAGAAGGAGTGGGGCGGCAAGGCCCCCACGCTGCACGGCAACTTCGTGTCGATGCCCAACTTCGACCTCATCGGCAGCGTCGAGTTCGGCGGCTGGGGCAAGCTCGGCGTCACCACCGTCGGCATGATCGTCTTCACCCTGGTCCTCGCGGGCTTCTTCGACGCCATGGCGACCATCATCGCCGTCGGCCAGGAGGCCAAGCTCGCCGACGACAAGGGCCGCATGCCCGGCCTGAACAAGGCGCTCTTCATCGACGGCGCCGGCGGCGCGATCGGCGGCGTCTCCGGCGCCTCCGGCCAGACCGTCTTCATCGAGTCGGCCACCGGCGTCGGCGAGGGCGCGCGGACCGGCCTGTCCGCCACGGTCACCGGCCTGTTCTTCGCCGCCTGCCTGTTCTTCACCCCGCTCACCCAGCTCGTCCCCGGCCAGGTCGCCTCGGCCGCCCTGGTCGTCATCGGCGCGATGATGCTGCAGAACGCCCGGCACGTGGACTGGACCGACTGGTCCGTCGCCGTCCCGGTCTTCCTGACGGTCGTCCTCATGCCGTTCACGTACACCATCACCACCGGTGTCGGCGCCGGCGTCATCGCCTACTGCGCCATCAAGGGCGCCCAGGGCAAGTGGAGGGAGCCGGGGGTCTTCATGTGGATCCTCTCGGCGGTCTTCGTCTTCTACTTCGCCTCCGGCACCGGACACTGATCACGAGAACCGCACCAGCGCACCACTGACAGCCACCAGGTGCCCCGGGAACCCTCCCGGGGCACCCGGGAACATCCCGGGCCCCACCGGGGTTCCCCGGACGTACCAGGAACGGAGACGACCATGCTGGACATCGCCGACGAGCTGAACCGGTGGGTCGAGCAGGGCCGCGACTTCGCCGTCGCCACCGTGGTGGCCGTCGGCGGCAGCGCGCCCCGCCAGCCCGGTGCGGCGCTCGCCGTCGACGCCGACGGCACGGCGATCGGCTCCGTGTCCGGAGGCTGCGTCGAGGGCGCGGTGTACGAACTGTGCCAACAGGCCCTCGAAGACGGCGAGACCGTCATGGAGCGCTTCGGCTACAGCGACGAGGACGCCTTCGCGGTCGGCCTGACCTGCGGCGGCATCATCGACATCCTCGTCACCCCGGTCCGCGGCGGGGTCTACCCCGCCGCCCTGGCCGCCGCCGTCCGGGGGGAGGCGGCGGCCCTCGCGCGCATCACCGAGGGCCCGTCCGACCTGATGGGCCGGGCCCTCCTGGTGCGCCCCGACGGCAGTTACGAGGGCGGGCTCGGCGGCCACCCCGAACTGGACCGCACCGCCGCGTCCGAGGCGCGCGCCCTGCTCGACGCGGGCCGCACCGGCACCGTGACGATCGGCGAGGACGGCTCGCGCTGCGGACAGCCGCTCACGCTCCTGGTCGAGTCGTCCGTCCCCGCGCCCCGCATGATCGTCTTCGGGGCCATCGACTTCGCGTCCGCGCTGGTACGGGTCGGCAAGTTCCTCGGCTACCACGTCACCGTCTGCGACGCCCGGCCCGTCTTCGCCACCAGGGCCCGCTTCCCCGAGGCCGACGAGATCGTCATCGACTGGCCGCACCGCTACCTGGAGGCCACCACCACGGACGCGCGCACGGTCCTGTGCGTGCTCACCCACGACGCCAAGTTCGACGTGCCGCTGCTGAAGCTGGCCCTGACGCTCCCGGTGGCGTACGTCGGCGCGATGGGCTCGCGCCGCACCCACGTGGAGCGCAACGAGCGGCTGCGCGAGGTCGGCGTCACCGAGCTCGAACTGGCCAGGCTGCGCTCGCCGATCGGCCTGGACCTCGGCGCCCGTACGCCGGAGGAGACCGCGCTGTCGATCGGCGCGGAGATCGTCGCCAACCGGCGCGGCGGCACCGGCGTGTCGCTGACCGGCGCGCACACGCCGATCCACCACGACGGCCCGAGGGCGCCGGCGGGGCGGATCGGTTCGGTGGCCTGAGGACCCGCTCGCGGGGGCTTCCGGGCTTCCGGTCCTCCGGGCTCCGTCGCGTCGGGGCCCGCTGGCTCCGACGGAAATTCGGTTGCGGCGGACCGGACGCCGCACGTCTCATGGGGGCGTCACCGGGTAGCGCACCGCGCCCGGGGGCGTCCCCGTATGACGTGATGCGTGACATGTCACGGTGTGACGTGACCTGTCACGCGACAAGGTGGTGTTGTATGCCCAGTGCCCCGTGGAACCGCCCTCGCACCCGGGGAAGGGCTCCCGCGAGCCCGCGGCGCACCGGCTGAGACCGGCACCCGCGGACCCGCGCGGACGCGAACTCCCCTGCTGTGAGGCGGCGTCGACCTTCCACGCTGGCACACCTCACGAGGAGACGTCCCGACGATGTCCCGCAACGGCAACACCTCCAGACGCGCCCGCACCGAGGCGCGCGCCCGCTCCTTCCGCTGCCTCCAGTGCGGTCTCGACGTACCGATGACCGCCGCGGGCACCGGCCACCGCAACCACTGCCCGCACTGCCTGTGGAGCCGTCACCTCGACGACACCCCCGGCGACCGCGCGGCGGAGTGCGGGGCCCGGATGGAGCCGCTCGCCATCTCCGTGCGCGGGGACGGCGAATGGGTCCTGATCCACCGCTGCGTGCACTGCGGCGTCCTGCACGCCAACCGCACGGCGGGCGACGACAACGCCCTGCCGCTGACCCGCCTCGCGGTGGGCCCGCTGGCCAGACCGCCGTTCCCGCTGGAGCGCCTCGCCGCGCTCTGACGCCCGGGGCGCCGCCTCCCGCGGGCGGCGCCCCGCCCACGCGTTCCGGGCGGGCGTGGCGAAATACGGATGCCCGTCCGAAATGCGCGAGTTACAGTCCGCAGTATGGACATCCGTGCCGTGCCCGAAGCACACATCGACCGCGCACTCGAACTGGCCTACCTCGTCTTCCACCACCGCCCCGACGAGGCGCGGCGCAAGCACTACGCCCAGCTGATGCTGGACTGCGAGCGGATCGGCGCGTACGACGGGGACGTACTGGTCGGCTTCGCCGCCGCGTTCCGCTTCACCCTCTCCGTACCGGGCGGCGAACTCCCCTGCCCCGGGCTGACGTTCGTCTGCGTGGCACCCACCCACCGGCGGCGCGGCGTGCTCACCGCGATGCTGCGCGAGCTGTTCGCGCGCTGCACCGGGCAGGGCGCCCCGGTCACCGCGCTCTGGGCCTCCGAGGACGTGATCTACGGCCGCTTCGGCTTCGGCACCGCCACCCAGGGGCTCACCCTGGAGGTCGACTCGCGGCGCCCGCTGGCCCTGCGCGTCGAGCCGGACGAGCGGCCGCTGCGACTCGTCGACCCGGCGGACGCGCCCGCGCTCCTCGGCCCGTACTACGAGCGCACCCGCGCCGAGCGGGCCGGCCGGATCGCCCGTGGCGCGTCCTGGTGGGCGGACGAGTGGCTGGTGGAGGAGGACGAGGACGACGACGAGCTGAGCCCGCCGCGGGTGGTGGTCCTCGGCGACCCGGTCGCGGGGTACGCGGTCTACCGCACCAAGGGCGAGGACGAGGACGCGCACCGGCCGGGACTGGTCCGGGTGGACGACCTGGAGGCGGACGGCCCCCGGGAGGCCGCCGCGCTCTGGCGCTACCTGGCGTCGATCGACCTCACCGGCCTGGTGCGGGCGTGGGGCGTGCCGCTGGACGAGCCGCTGCTCAGGTTCGCCGGAGACCGCGACCAGGTGCGGATCACCTCGTGCTTCCCGGCGCTGCGCCTGCGCCTGGTGGACGTGGCGGCGGCGCTGACCGCCCGCTCCTGGGCGGCGGAGGCGGACCTGGTCCTGGAGGTGCGGGACGCGCACGTGCCGGCCAACGCGGGCCGCTTCCGCCTCCTCGCCTCCCCGGGCGGTGCGACGTACGGCCCGACGGACGCGGCGGCGGACCTGGTCCTGGACGTCCGCGACCTGGGGGAGTGCTACCTGGGCGGCTCGGAGGTGGGCGCGCTGGTGGCGGCGGGGGTGGTGGAGGAACGCACGAAGGGGGCGGCGCGGGCACTGGACGAGGCGCTGCGCACGCCCCGGCTGCCGCACACGGTGGACGCGTTCTAGGGCCGCCGGCATCCATATGTCGACATGATTAAATGGCGCCGGGCCGTGACTGGCGCTGAGGTGGATCACCACCGGGGAGCGGCCCGGCACCGAGTGCCGCAGCCGCGCGCCTGGGCGACGTAGGACGACTTACGACCCAGGAGCCGCACCCGTGTCCCTTTCCGAACTCCCGCGCACCGCCCGCCTGATGGACGGCACCGCCCTCGCGCGCCGCACCACCGAGGAGACCGCCGCCGAGGCCGCCCGCGTCCTGGAGCGCACCGGCACCGCGCCCTGCCTGGCGACGGTGCTGGTCGGCGAGGACCCGGCCTCGGTGACGTACGTACGGATGAAGCGCCGCCGCTGCGAGCAGGCGGGCATCCGCTCGAAGCACGTCCCGCTGCCCGCGACGGTCACCACCGCCGAACTCGTCGACACGGTCACCGCCCTGTCCGAGGACCCCGGGGTGCACGGCATCCTGCTCCAGCACCCGGTGGGCCCGCACATCGACGAGCGCGCGGCCTTCGAGGCGATCTCCCCGGCCAAGGACGTGGACGGGGTGACCATGCACTCCTTCGCCGCGATGGGCTTCGGCCTGCCCGGCTTCGCGTCGTGCACCCCGGCGGGCATCATGCGCCTGCTGGCGGAGTACGAGGTCGACCTGACCGGCAAGCACGCGGTGGTGGTGGGCCGCAGCGCGATCCTGGGCAAGCCCGCCGGGATGCTGCTGCTCGGCCGGGACGCCACGGTCACCTACTGCCACTCCCGCACCACGGACCTGTCCCGCCACCTCCGCGAGGCCGACGTCCTGATCGCCGCGGTGGGCCGCCCGCGCTTCATCCGGGGCGAGGACCTGAAGCCGGGCGCGGTGGTGATCGACGCGGGCTACAACGAGGGCAACGTCGGCGACGTCGACTTCGCCTCCGCGTCGACCCGCGCGAGCCTGATCACCCCGGTCCCGGGCGGCGTGGGCCCGATGACGATCGCGGTGCTCCTGGAACAGACGGTCCACGCGGCGAGGACCCAGCTGGGCCTCTAGGACCTGTCCGGTCGCTCACGCCTGGGCCGCGGCGCCTGGCACTTCCCCAAGCTCTCGGCTTCGCTCGAGCAGGGGAGACCCCATTGCTCGCTGCGTTCTCGTCGGTCGACAACGCTCCGCGTTGCTTCCCTCCTCCGCCTTGCGATCGCACGCACCAGCCACCGCTCACCAGGACCAGAAGTCGCCCGGCACCGATGCCGGCGTGATCGACCGGACAGGTCCTAGCCACGACGGCCCCGCTCACTGCACGAAACTGCTGAAGGCGGCGAGGGCGGAGTCGAGCGCGGACTGCATGGTCGACGCGGCGGAGGTGTCGGCGAGGTAGAAGCCGAACCCGGCGCAGATCAGCACGTGCGACAGCTTGACGCCGCCCTTCCGGAACAACAGGAACGCGGCAACTGCCAGCACCAGCAGTATCGGCAGATGCAGGGAGTTCATGGAGGTTCACCTCGGCTGCCTCCCCCCGGCTTCATGGGTGCGGCACAACGCTACGTCGACCGGTGACGTCCTGCCATTCGGGCGAACACGGTGGGTGATGGGCGCAGGTGGGGGCCACCGTCGTGGATCGCGTCGGGCCGTCGGTCGGGCGAGCGGGGCCCTACCGGCTGCCCCGTAGGCGCATGTCCTGTGTCCAGGCGCTGGGACGCCCGGACGGCGTTGCCTTGCACGTGGTGTCGTAGCAGCGCCAGAACCAGTTGCCGTTCCTCCGCCGCCGGATCTCGATCTGCGTTCCCCGACACCGGCCGCACTTCGGCGGGCGGGCGAAGGCCTCCGCGTGCTCGTGCGCCAGCAGCTTGCGGGCGAAGTACGCGCCGCGCATCGTGATCATCACCTCTCGCGTCCAGCTCTGGGACAGGGCGTTCAGGCTGCCGAGCAGCACGGTCCGCTCGTCGAACACCGCGATCTTCTGGTGCATGACGTTCATCGGGACCACTGTCCGGGCCACGGTGCGGAGGTCCGTGATCAGTGCCTGGCTCTCGGGCTTGCGCTGCAACTGGTCGGTGTCGTCACGAATGAAGACAGTGATCCGTACGCCCCGGCCGGCGGCGGCCGCGAGGAGCGGCAGCAGGGAGCGGAGCCGCTTCGCGACCCACGGCGCCCAGAGCCACAGGGAGTGCTGTGTCCGGTTGATCTCCTCGGCGAAGGTGTCGTAGAACGTGGTCTCGTCGTGGACGTCGGTCACTTCCACGTGCCGACCCAGCACCTCCGCCAGAGCCGTTCCGAACTCGCCGCGCAGCGGGACAGGGGCCGTCGGCGGAACGACGAGCTGCTTGGCCTTCAGGACTCGCACGCCCGGGGAACCGATCAGCGCGGCGAGCCGCGACAGGGCTGTTCCGGGCTTCGCGTTCTTGACGCGGGCCCCGCCGGCCACGACGTACAACCGGGTTCTCGTCCGGGTCACCGCGACGTTGAACAGCCGGATGCCGTTGCGGTGCCAGGCTTCGGCCCCCGGCTGCCGGTGGGCGAGGGCCATCCACAACTCCCGGCTGTCACCGCTGCCTTCCACGGTGTCGAAGACGACGACGTCGAACTCCCGGCCCTGGAACCGGTGGGCCGTGCCGACCTCCGCGAGGGGACGCCCCGTGCCTTCGACGTCGCGCAGGGCCTCCAGGGTGGCCTCGGCCTGGACGCCGTACGGCGTGACGATGCCGGCTTCCTCCCCCTGTTCGCGGTGGAGTTCCACCAGGGCCCGAGCGATGAGCGACCCGGCGGGCCACCATCCCTTGCGGCTGCCGGTCAGGTGGACGCGGGCCAGATCGTCCAGCCCGTCGGTGTCGATGAGGACGATCTCGGGGTCGTTGTCCGGTCTCTCCCGCAACGCCTGCGGACCGCCCGTGAGGACACCGCCGTACGCCAGGTCGTTGGCCAGGCGCATGACGGCGGGGCCGAAACGGTGCTGTTCGGTGAGCGTGACGCACGACGGATGCGCCTCGGCGTCCGACGGTTCGTGGATGCCGCAGTGCTGGAAGACGTCCGGGTGCAACCACCGCTTGATGTCCGGGCGGTCGTTGTCGCCGAGAGCCGGCGGGATGACCGGCCCGAGCTGCATGAAGTCCCCGAGGAGGACGGCTGCCCGGCCTGCCTTGCCCGCGGCGAGCAGCACCTCGGGAAGGGTCGCGGCACCCGCTTCGTCGACGAGCACCACGTCGTACGGCCCTTCCAGGACCGTCCGGTTGGTGCGAAACCGCGCCAGGGTCGTGGCAACCAGCTTGGCCGACTTGATGATCTCGCCCTGGGCGTTGCGTGCGAGCCGTTCGTACCCCTCCTGCGCCTGCTGGTACTGCTTCTCCAGGTCCGGGCGGCGGGTGCGGTCGGCTGCCACCGCGGGACGCAGCCGTTCGGCCCGGTCGTGCTGGGCCGGCCAGCCCCTTCTCGCGGCTCCTTCGGCCAGCTCCTGGGCCCGCCGGGCGCGGGCAGCGGCCTCGGAAGCCCTGATCGCCTCCCGCTCGAGGGCGAGTGCCTGCTGCCCGGCCTGCTCGCGCGCGGCCACGAGCGACACGGAGTCGGCTTCGAGCTGGCGGATCTGGTCGCGGCTGAGCGGGATGGCCTCCGTCAGCACGTTGATACGGGCACCGATACGGGCGATGTGGGCGGTCGCGACGGTGCGGGCTTCCTGCGCCGCCGTGCGGGCTTCGTCCGCTGTCCGCCGGGATCGCGCCAGCTCGTCCTCAAGGGCGGTGATCGTGCCGCGCTGACGCCACCTGCCGACGGCTCCCTTCGCTTCGAGTGCCCTCAGCCTGAGCTCCAGGGCCCGTCGCTCGTCCTCTGCGAGCAGCGCGTCGGCCTCCCTGTTCCCGGCCGCCTCCCGCACACGGATGACCTCCTCCGAGAGGTTGTCGACTTCGCGCCACTGGACCTTCGCCGCGTCCGCGGCCCGCTGGCGAGCGTGCGCCGTCCCGACGGCCTCCCCGAGGTCGTGCAGGCGCTGGACCACCTGGCCGAGCCGCTCTTCCGCCGCTGCCGTCCGGGCTTGCGTCGCCGCCGCGTCCTGTCCGGGCGTCCGTACGAGCTTCAGCGCCGCGAAGTAGGCGGGAGCGTCGAACTCCTCAAGCTCGCTGTCCAGCACCGCCAGCTGTTCGGCCCGGTCCCGGACGGCGACGAGTTCGGCCTCGAGCGCCGTGCGCCGGGCCGCCGCCTCGCTCAGCCGGGCCCGGACCATCAGGGGGAGAGACACGGAAGGGTCCTCGGCCACCTCGCGCAGGTGCGGCGGTCCCACTCGGACGATGTCACCGGACCCGTGGCGCTTCTCCCGCACCACCCCCAGTAGCGCGTTGTCCACGGCGATGTTCGTCGCGGACACGAGCAGCACGCGCCGTCCCTGGGCGATCAGATCGCCGATGGCCCGCTTGAGCACGGTGGTCTTCCCCGTCCCCGGTGGCCCCCACACGAGGTGGACGCCTTCGCCCAGGCACGCGCGGTAGGCGTCCGCCTGGGCAGGGTGGAAGCCCGGCGGGTCGGCGGCGTGGACCGATGATCCACCGATCGCGGCGGTCGCGAGGGCCGTGGCGAGTGGGTGTTCCCCCAGTCCTGCGATGCCGTCGCGCAGGGCCTCGACCAGGAAGGTGGGCGGCTGCTTGAGCATCCACAGGTGGGGGTCGGTGATGTCCGCGAACTCCGGTACGACCAGGGTGAGCAGAGATCCGTTCTGCACGGTTTCGGAGACGGCGAAGCCCTTGGCCTCGATGCCGTCGCCGTCCGGTCCGGCCAGCCTCAGCGAGTCGAGCTGCTCCGGGCCGATGTCGGAGCCCCGTAGATCGACCACGTACCGGCCCGGATCACCGCTGCGGGCCGCCCGCCCGACGAGCTGCCACCGTGCGGGCTTGCCCGCGCCGCCCTCGACGGCGATCCACTCGCCGAGCGCCGAGGCGATCTCCTCGCGCCAACCCACCCACCACCCCCGATCCGTCCGGTCCGGTCACCGGTCCGCCGCACCCTGTCCACCTGCTCGTTGTCACATAAAGTGAACGACCGATGGTGGGCAGGCTCAACGTGGTCGTGAGCCGACCGTCCGTCGGGATTCGGCCAGTTGCGGTCTTCTGGACCGTGGCCGTGCCCGCGGGGATGAACGTCCCGCTGTGAACCAGAGGCCTCCGGCCGGGCGGCACAGCCCGGCGCGGGAAGCCCTGTCGCAACGGTCGCGGACCGTCCTATGCTCGCCACTCCGCGTACTGAGGGGGCAGGTATGGCGGCAGGAGGTTCGGCGTCGCGACGGGCGCAGGAGGCACGACGGCAGGAGCGGTTGCTGCGTGAGCAGTGGCAGGCAGCCCGTCGGCAGGCGCGTCAGTGGGAAGCGGCGAGCGAGGGGGAACGCCGGGTCGCCGCTCAGCTCCTGGTACTCACCGACCGCGGATGGCGACTGCTCGTCGATCGCCGATGGCCGGGAACTCGCGCCGCCAACGTGGACATGTTGATGGTGGGACCTGGTGGTGTCTTCGTCATCGACGTCAAGAACTGGCGCTCTGCCCCGGAGGTCTCGGACGGCAGACTCCGTGCTGGAGGCGAGTCGCGCGACGGGCACGCGGCGAAACTGCTCGCGGTCACCAAGGCCGCCGAGGGGGCGGTCGCGTCGCTCGGTCTGTCTCCGGTGGCAGTCCAGCCGCTCATGGTGTTCGCGGGGCAGAGGGTCGACGCCGGCCTCGACCGGATCCGGCTCCTGGGAGAGCGTGAGGTCGCCCCCGCGCTGCTCTCCGAGTGCCGTCGACTGCGTGCGGAGTCCGTCCGGGCGATTGCCGACCACTTGGAACGAGTCTTCCCCGACTACGAGGGATCGGCGCTTGCGCAGAGGATTCCTCCGCTTCCCGAGCAATCGCAACAGGAGCCGCCTGAGGGGCTGTTCGATCTGGAGGGCCTGCGGGACGCGGCCCTGGAAGAGGCGTTGCGGGCCCCGATCGAGCAGTGGATGACCTTTCTCCACCCCGACCAGGTTGCCCTGGTGCGCCGCAATTGGGCCGGTCCGGCGCGCGTCAGCGGTCCGGCGGGTACGGGAAAGACCGTGGTCGGACTGCATCGCGCCGCCCACCTCGCCAGGCGCACCGGCGGCCGGATCCTCTACGTCACGTTCGCCAACAACCTGCCCCGAGTACAGGGCACCTTCCTCAGGACCATGGCCCCGGCCGTCGCGGAACGCGTGGAGTTCCGCAGCCTGCACTCCTGGGCGCAGGAGTTCCTCCACGAGCGAGGCGTCCCCGTGCGGCTGCACGGAGACAAGGCCGAGACCGCCTTCAGCCTCGCTTGGAAGCACGTCGGGCGCGACAGCTGCCTGGCCGAGATCGATCCGGCGCCGCTGTACTGGCGCGAGGAGATCGACCACGTCATCAAGGGGCGCGGCATCACCTCCTTCGAGGAGTACGCGATCGTGCCCCGGCGCCGGCGCCGGGCGAGCCTGCGCCGCCCGCACCGGCAAGCGGTGTGGGCACTGTACGAGGCGTACGAGTCGCTCCGCGTCGAGCGTGGCGTGCACGACTTCAACGACGTGCTGTCGCTGGCCCTGGCAGAAGTGGTGCGTCACGCGGGGCGACAGCCGTCGTACGCGGCCGTCATCGTGGATGAGGTCCAGGACCTCACGCTCGTCGGAGTCCGTCTCCTGCACGCACTGACCGGTGACGTCGCCAACGGCCTGCTGCTGATCGGTGACGGCCAGCAAGCCGTCTATCCGGGTGGGTTCCGCCTCGCTGACGCGGGCATCGACATTCGGGGCGACCGCGGACAAGTACTGCGCACCAACTACCGCAACAGCAAACAGATCCTTGACGCCGCGCTCGCGGTCGTGGCCGACGACGCCTTCGAGGACATCGACGGCCTGCGTACACCCGGCCGCCGCGAGGTCGACGTCACCTACCACGACGGGCAGGTGGTCCGCGTCACGAGGCCGACCGTGAGTGCTCATGACCAGGCGCTCCTGGAGGCCCTGCGCGCCCTGTCCGACGCCGCACGGGCGGACGCCGCGGTGCTGTGCCCGTCCATGCGGTCCATCGGCCATTACCAGCGACTGCTCACGCAGGCGAACGTCCCGGTATGCCTGTTGGAGCACTACGACGGCCGCCCCGTCGACGCGGTCAAGCTCGGCAGCTACCGAAGGGCCAAGGGTCTGGAGTTCAAGCACGTGTACCTGCCCCAGCACGACGCGGCCCTGCCGAACGCGGCGTCAGCCGGCACTCCCGGTGCTGCTGGCGTGGTCGAAACGGCCCAGGAACGCGAGGAGTTGCTGCGGAGCCAGCTCTTCGTGGCGATGACTCGGGCGCGTGACCTGTTGTGGCTGGGCAGTGTGGCGCGGTAGCGGCAGCGACGCGTCCGCGGTGGGCGTCGCCCCTGACCCAGGCGCACCCCGTCCCCGCCCGGGCCCCTGCTGGGCGGACGGGGGGACGGGGGACGGCGGACGGGGGACGGGGCTCCTTCCGGTCAGGGCACCCGCAGTGCCACCGCCGCGCAGTGGCCCTCGGGGACCGAGACGTCCATCAGGGACCAGCCGGGGATCGGGGCCGGGGTCGGGCCCGAGCCGACGTAGTCGGACGACGGGTCGGCGGAGAGGCCGACGCCCAGGCCCTTGAGGTAGGCCTCCTTGCGGGTCCAGACCCGGGTGAAGGCCAGTGGGCGGTCCGGGGCGGGGAGCAGGGCGAGTTCGGCGGCTTCCCGGGGGTGCAGGACCGAGAGGGTGTCCGCGATGGTCGCGGTCGGGACCAGCTCCTCCACGTCCACGCCGACCGGGGCGGTCGCGAACGCCAGCAGGCTCAGGCCCGCCCCGTGCGAGAGCGAGAAGTGCAGGGCGCCGCCCGGCAGGACCGGGCGTCCGTGCGGTTCGTCGCAGTGCGCGCAGGGAGCGCGTTCCACGGTCACCTCGCGGGGCGACAGGCCCAGGTAGGCGCCGAGCAGACGGCGCAGCGCCACGTGCGCGCAGACGTAGGAGTCGCGGTCGGAGTTCCGTACGAACTCGGCGGCCCGGGTGAGCTCCTGGGCGTCCAGGGTGGCGGGGGCCCGGCGGTGGGCGTGGTCGCGGTACTCGGTGGTGTCCACCAGCCACACCTCGGGTCCCGGGGCGGGGCGGGCGCTCACCGTGACGGTCTCGCCCGGGTCGGGGCCGGGGTCGGTCAGCCGCTGGGGGACCAGCAGCCGGGGGACGGTCAGGACGGTCATCGGGTTCCCCTTCAGACGGCGGCGGGCACGGGCAGGTCGGCGCTGGTGGCGACGGCGGGGGCCGGCTCCTCGGCGCGCGCCGGGTGGCGCAGGGCGAGGACGGCGGCCACCGGGGAGACGAAGGCGATCGCCCCGCACACCAGCCAGGTGGTCTGCACGCCGAGCCACAGGGACAGGCTGCTGAAGACGGCGATGGAGAGCGGGGCGGTACCGATGCCGGCGAGCGACAGCGTGGACATCGCGGCTCCCATCCGCTCCTCGGGCGCGGACTGCTGGTAGAGGGTGACGATGGCGGGGCCGTTGAGCCCGGAGAGCAGGCCCACGCCCGCGGCGACGGCGGTCAGCGAGACCACGGACGGCATCAGGGCCATGACCAGGATGCCCGCGGCCAGCCCGGCGCCGGTGACCACCAGGCGTACGTACATCGGGATGCGGTGCGCGAGGGCGGCGCCGAGCGCGCTGGAGCCGAGGGCCCCCACGCTGAAGGCGGCCAGGACCACGCCCACCGCGCCGACGCCCCAGCCCCGCTGGGACACCAGCAGCGGCAGCGCGACCTCGGCGGGCCAGGAGAAGGCGAGGTCCAGGCAGAGCGAGGCGATGAACATCCAGCGCAGCCGGGGGTGACGGGCGAGCAGCCGGAAGCCGTCGCCGGAGCGCTTGACCAGGGAGACGCCGGGCTCCGGCTCGGGCCGGGTGAAGCCGTGCGTGACGTGCAGGAGGCAGCCGAGCCAGACGGCCCCGGTGAGGGCCCCGACGGCCAGGGCGACCCAGAGCTCGCCGACCGTGATCAGGAAGGCCCCGGCGGGCGCGCCCAGGATCGGGGCGACCCGCAGGACCATCGCGTAGAGGGAGTTGGCACGGGCGAGCTGGTCCCCGCGCGCGAACATCGGCAGCAGCACCCCCGAAGCGGGTCCGGCCAGGCCCAGCAGCACCCCTTCGACGAGGGCGATCACCACCAGCGGCCACAGCGTCTCGGTGCCGGCGACGACGACGGCGCCTGCCGCCAGGAGCGCCACGCGGGCCGTGGTGGTGCGCAGCAGGACGAACCGGGGGCCGAGCGTGTCGGCGATCGCCCCGCCGAAGATCAGCATCAGGGCGCGCGGGACCGTGGCGGCGAGCATCAGCAGGGTGACGGCACGGGTGCCGCCGATCTCGACGGCGGTCCAGTTCATCGCGATGAGCAGGGCGAAGCTGCCGAGCTGGACGGCGGCCTGCCCGCTGACGAGGGAGGCGACGCGGCCCCACGGGACCGGCGGCTGCTGCGGCGCGGCGGATCCCGTGGTGTCGGTGCCGGGGGCGTCGGTGGTGGTCATGGGCGGAGTACCCGTTCTCTGGGAGGAGCCGAGGGAGGAGGGGGGAGGGGGAGGAAGGAGGAGGAGGAGGCGGGTGCGGGTCCCGTCAGGCGGCCAGGGCCCGGCGTACCGCCCGGCGGGCCGCGTCGGCCGCGTCCTGCGGGCGGGGCGCCGGTCCGTACGTACGGAGTTCCAGGTGTCCGCCCAGGTGGCCGTGCCCCGCCTCGGTGAGCGCGCGGGCGGCGGCCGCCGCGGCGGGTCCCGCGCCCGGTCCGGGGCGGACGGTGAGCAAGGGAGGTCCTCCGGGGCCGGCCGGCCGGAACCGGGCGCGGACCAGGGCGCGGCGCAGCCGGGACGGGCCCGGTGCGGCCCGCCTCACGGCCGGCCCCCGGCGGGCAGCGCGGCGCCGGAGGGCGCGGGTGCCGGCGCGGGCGCCGGCTCGGGTGCGGCCGTCGGGTCCCACAGGTCGGCCGGGTCCAGGTCCTCGGTCCGGTACTTGCCCAGCGCGCTGACCAGCAGCCGCAGTTCCAGGGCGAGGGCGTCGACCAGGCGCTCCAGGCCGTGCCCGGGGTCCTCGTCCACGGCGACCAGGGCCGCCCGGCCCAGGCCCACGGCGCGGGCGCCGAGGGCGAGGGCGCGCACCGCGCGGCCGCCCTCCCAGATCCTGCCGGTGGCCAGCAGGTCCCCGGCGGGGGTCCCGATCCGGCGCAGGCACTCGCCGAGCGGCAGGCCCACCTGGTCCAGGAAGACCCGGGGCGCCCAGCCGGTGCCGCCCTCGGCGCCGTCGACGGTGACGGCGTCGGCGCCGGCGGCCCAGGCGGTGGCCGCGGCCCGGCCGATGTCACGGCCCGGGTGGAACTTCACCCAGGTCCTGGCCAGCGGGAAGTTGTTCCGCATGAACCGCAGCTGCTGGCGGACGATCTCCTCGGTGAAGGTGCCGGGGGTGGCGCAGCGCAGCCACCGGTCCGGGTCGCCGAACACGTCGCGTACGGCGAACTGCCCGGCGAGCCGCCCGGCTTCCCCGCCGCCGACCACGGTCATCCCGCCGAGGCCGGGCTTGGCGCCCTGGCCCACCTTCAGCTCGAAGCCGAGCCGCCCGGAGTCGCGCAGGGCGCGGGTGCCGGGGTCGCTGTAGAGGAGGTTCCACACCTCGGAGTCGGCGTCCTCGGTGGACTGCTGCACGACCACCCCGCCGAGGCCGTCGGGGACGGTCTCCGCGTAGACGGCGATGCGCTCCAGGAGGGCGGAGCGCACGCCGTCGCCCTCGCCGCGGCGGTATCCGTGCACCGGGACCATGTTCTCGCCGATGACCATCGGCAGGCCGAGCCGCGCGGCCTGCCGGGTGGCGGCCAGGGCCAGGTCCCCGCTGCCCGCGCGGGTGGAGCCGAAGGCCGACAGGTACAGGGGCAGCGGGGTGGTGAACCCGCCGGTGGTGCCGCCGAGTTCCACGTCCTCGTAGGAGGGTTCGCGGCCCAGGTCGATGAGCTTCTCCAGGCGCCGGGGCATGAACACCGGTGGCACGATCCGCAGCCGGTCCAGGGCGTCCGGACCCTGCGCGGGGGCGGGGGAGCCGCCCGCGCCGTAGAGCCCGCCGCCGTCGCCGTAGCCGTCGGGGGAGGGGAACACCTCGCCGGTGCCGGTGCGGGCCCGGGCCCGCACCTCGCGCTCGGGGAAGCCGTCCGCGTGCAGGGAGCTCACGGCGCGATCACCCCCGGGAGCTTCGGGTAGGCGCTGACCTGCCACAGGGCGTCCAGTCCGGTCAGGAAGCGCACCAGGCGCTGGAGGCCCATGCCGAACCCGGCGCTGGGGGAGATGCCCTCGCGGGCCAGGTCCAGGTACCAGGCGTACTTGGCGGGGTTCTCCCCGCTCTCCCGCATCCGGGTCACGATGGTGGCGTAGTCCGACTCGCGCTCGCTGCCGCTGACGATCTCCCCGTAGCCGCCGTGGGCCAGCAGGTCGAAGTTGCGCAGCACGCCCGGGCGTTCGGGGTCCTCGCGGTCGTAGAAGCCGCGCGAGCCCTTGGGGTAGTCGTCCACGAAGAAGGGCCGGTCGGCGGCGAGGGAGAGGATCCGCTCGCCCGCCCAGTCGATCTCGGCGTCGGGGCTCTGCGGGTGGCCCTCGGCGATCAGCTGGCCCACCACCTCCTCGTGGGTGCGGACCTCGAACTTGCCGGCCCGCAGCTCGGCGAAGTCCAGCTCGTCGCGGCCCAGTTTGCGCAGCACCTCGGGGACGGCCGTCCACACGTGCTCCACCACGTGGGCCAGCAGCCCGGCGGCGATCTCCTGGGCGTCCTCGCGGGTCCCGCCGGCCATCTCCACGTCGATCTGGTGGAACTCCACCAGGTGCCGTCCCGTACCGGCCGTCTCCGGCGGCTCCACCCGCACGTTCGGGGCGATGTAGAACAGTCGCGGGAAGCCCTTCAAGGACGCCTGCTTGTACAGGATCGCGCTGGTCATCAGCTTGTAGGGGCGGCCGTAGTAGTCCACGTCCAGGGCCTTCGCCCCGCGGCCGCCCGGGTCGGTGACCGGGCCCACCAGCGGCGGCAGCAGCTCGGTGAACCCCTCGCCGCGCAGGAACTGCCGCGCCGCGTACAGGGCTTCCTGCTGGACCAGCATCGCGGACCGCAGCCGCGGTGAGGCCAGGTGTTCGCCCAGCGGGGGCGGGGTGGTGAGGTCCATGTCGACTCCTTGTGCGGGGGATGGGGGTGACGGCGGGGCGGGCGGAGCGGGCGGGGTCACGACGGGCTCGCGGCGGTGACGGCGTCCCGCTCCCGGGCGGGGCGGGCCCGGGCGGGCGGGCCGTCCGGGCCGTCGTAGCGGTCGGCCACCGCGTACAGGGCCCGCAGCAGTCCGTCCGAGGTCAGCGGGGTCCGCCCGGTCGGGGACGCGTACGGGACCACCGGCATGGCGCCGGTGTCGGACCAGCGCAGCCGTCCGGCCGGGTCGAGGAAGCTCCGGCTGCGCCCCGCGTTGTCGGGGTGCAGGCAGAACGGGACGTCGAGCACGCCCCGCGCGAAGGCCGCGCGCAGCGCCCGCCCCGGGTCGTCGGAGAGCTCCAGGACGGCCTCCACCAGGGCCCGGGCCTCGCGGTACACCTCGCCGTCCGCCTCCTCCGGCTCGGGGCCGGCCACCGGCCGCCCGGCCAGGGAGGACGCGGCGGCGGCCGTCTCCAGGGCCCGGACGTTCTCCCGGACCGAGGGGATGCGGTGCGCCTCCGCGGTGGTCTTGACGATCAGGCGCTGCGCCCCGGCCCGGACCGCGAGCTGCGCGGAGTCCTCCAGGAGCCGGGTGGCGCCCCGTTCGGTGTGCGGGAAGACGCCCATGTACGCGTACAGCACCACGTGCCGGTCCACGTCCGCGGGCAGGAACTCCCGCGCGAGGCGGCGCAGCGCGCGGACGGCCTCGGCGTCCTGCCCGGGGTGGGTCTGCTGGGCGTAGCTCAGGGAGACGCTGCGGATGCCGTGGCGTACGAAGAACACCGCCTCCAGCAGGCTGATGGCCACCAGCAGTCCGGGCGGGCAGAGCTGGCCGAGCATGCAGCCCCCGAAGGTCTCCAGGTGCGGCCTGCGCGGGGCGGGCGCCAGCTCGGCCAGCAGCTCGCAGGCGCGGGCCCAGTTGTCCACCGACCGGGCGAGCGGGGTGCGGCCGTAGGGCAGGCAGTACGAGACGGGGCCGCCCTCGGTCGCGTCGAGCCCGGCCGCCGCCGCGGCCCGGATGATCGCCTCCGGGCGGGAGGAGCCGTGCCGGACCTGCACCGGGAAGGAGGCGTCGCGCACCCCGTCGAGCAGGTCCCGGGTGACGGCGGCGGGGTGGCTGGCGATGGGGTAGCCGTTGAGGCGGGCCCCCTCGTCCAGGGCGGCCCGGGCGCCGGCCAGGTCCCCGACGCGGGTGTAGCTGTCGATGGTCAGGGTGCCGACGGTGGTGGCGACGGCCCTGCGGGTACGGGACAGCCCGTGCCGCATCAGGGCGGGGTCGGCGAAGCCCATCCGGGGCTGGACCACCAGCCGGCCCGCGGCCGCCGCGGCGGCGACGAAGCCGCCGAACGACGGGTGCGGCGTGGCCGCGGGGGAGGCGGGCGCCGCCGTGGCGGGGCGGGTGGCGGTGCCGCTCATGCGGCGGCCCGCCGGTCGAAGGCGGTGTCCAGCCAGGTGCGCAGGGCGCCGGTGTCGCCGTCGTCGAACACGGCCGCGCAGCCCGCCGCCAGCAGCCGGCCGCGCTGCACCGGGTCGGGCCGGCCCGCGGTGCTCAGCTTGCCGCCGACGACGACGGGGGTGCCCAGGCCCGCCCCGCGCAGGGCGCGCACCGCGCCCAGCCCGTCGCGGTAGCCGTGCCCGTTGACGCTGCTGACGACCACGAGGTCCGGCCGGTCCGCGGCGCAGGCCGCGGTCAGCAGCTCGTCGGTGACGCACGGCCCGAGGTTGCGGACCGGGTGCCCGAGCTCCTCCAGGAACAGCTGGAGGTAGACGAGGTTCCAGGTATGGGAATCCGAGGCCGTGCCCGTCAGCAGGATGTTGACATTCCGTCGTCGCATGCTCAGAAATATAGGAAACGCCGGGCCTTCCGAGGGGAAGTTCCGGCGGCAGTATGAGGGGAACTAGCGCAATGCGGAAACGCGGCCGGCGGGCCCGGTCGAATCTCCTCCAGGCACGCGGAAGGCCGTGCCCGCACGGGTGTGGGCACGGCCTTCCGGGATTGTCCGGGGGATTCCTCCGAGGAATTCCCCGGGGTCGTTCAGGAGTACTGGGCCACGAGGCTCAGCGGGCGGATGTCGGTCCAGTTCTGCTCCACGTAGGCCAGCGCGCCGGCGTGCGTACCCGGACCCCACGCCACGTCCCAGCCTGCGGGAACGTCCGCGAACACGGGCCACAGGGCGTGCTGGCCCTCGCTGTTCACCACGACGTGGAAGGTGCCATCGGCGTCGTCGAAGGGGTTGGTCATGACAGGCTCCTCAGTTTCTCGGAAAGGATGCGGCCGATCAGGGAAAGCGGTTCCGGTTCACCCATTCTGGTGTGCGGAACTCCGATCAAGTGGTTTTCCACGGTGCCGTCTACATAGGGAATCCAGTGCTGTGCGAGGGTGTTCTCCGTTTCCCCGTCCTCCAGTGCGCCGAGGAAGAGCATGTCCGTTTTCACGGGGCGCGGGGAATAGAGGTTCATGATTTCGGCGTGGTCGATGGAGGCACCGATCACCGAGCGGATCTCCTCGTCGGAGAAGGCGCCGAGCACCGGGTCCTTCAGCCGGACCAGGTCGATCAGGGCGTCCGTGTCGAAGGGCGCGTCCTCGGGCTCGTCCGAGGCGTCGCCGACCAGCATGTCCCGCTTCTGCGCCGGGGTCATCCGGCGGCGCACGGGCTCCGTCGGCAGCAGGTGGACGTCCATCATGGCCAGCAGCTCGGTGCGCTCGCCCAGTTCGGCCAGGCGCACCGCCAGGGCGTGCGCGACGGTCCCGCCGAAGGACCAGCCCAGGAAGCGGTACGGGCCGTGCGGCTGGACCTCGCGGATCAGCGGCAGGTAGTCCGCCACCATCTCCTCCACCGACTCCGGGGAGTGCCCCAGCTCGCTCAGCGCCCGCGCCTGGATGGCGTAGAGCGGCTGGTCCGGGCCCAGGTGGCGGGTGAGGCCGGCGTAGGTCCAGCCGACGCCCGTGCCCGGGTGGAGGCAGAACAGCGGGTTCCTGCTGCCCTTCGCGTGCAGCGGCAGCACCACGCCCATCGGGTCGAAGCCGGTGGGCTCGTCCCCGAGCAGCCCCGCCACGGTCGGCGTGCGGAACAGGTCCCGTACGCCCAGCTCCAGGCCGAGCACCGCCCGCATCCGGCTGATCAGCCGCACGCCGAGCAGCGAATGCCCGCCCAGGGTGAAGAAGTTGTCGTCGATGCCGACCTCCGCCACCCCCAGCACCTCGGAGAACAGCCCGCACAGCAGCTCCTCGCGCGGGGTGCGCGGGGCCCGCCCCGCGGTGCGCTCCGCCGGGGCGGGCGCGGGCAGCGCCGCGCGGTCCGGCTTGCCGTTGACGGTCAGCGGGATGGCGTCAAGCAGGACCGCCGCCGAGGGCACCATGTGCTCGGGCAGCTCGTCCGCGGCCCAGCGCAGCAGGCCCTCCGGGGTCAGCCCGTGCCCGGCGCGCGGCACGGCGTACGCCACCAGGCGCTTCCCGCCGGGGCCCTCCTCGAAGACCACCACCGCGACCTGCCCGACCCCGGGGTGCCGGGCCAGCGTGGCCTCGATCTCGCCGGGCTCGATCCGGAACCCGCGGAGCTTGACCTGCCCGTCCGCCCGTCCCAGGAAGCGCAGTTCGCCCCCGGCGGTCCAGTGCACCAGGTCGCCGGTGCGGTACATCCGGCCGCCGTCCGCGCCGAACGGGTCCGGCAGGAAGCGCTCCGAGGTGAGCCCCGGCCGCCCCAGGTAGCCGCGTGCCACCTGACTGCCCGCCAGGTACATCTCCCCGGCCACGCCGCGCGGCACCGGCCGCAGCTTCTCGTCCAGGACGTAGACCCGGGTGTTGTCCAGGGCCGCCCCCAGGTACACCCCGTGCACGGTCCGCTCCTCGGTGGAGAAGCGCTGCCAGTGCGAGGCGAAGGTGGTCTCGGTGGGCCCGTAGCTGTGCACCAGCACCGTGTCCGGGCAGTGGGTGAGGACCCGCTGCAGGGCGCTGGGGGAGGCCACGTCGCCGCCCGTCCACACCTCGTCCAGCAGCTTCAGGGTGTCCAGGCCCTCGTCGGCCATGATGTGGAACAGGCCCATCGTGAAGTAGGCGGCGCTCACGCCCTGGCTGCGGACCGTGTGGTCGATCTCCGCGAGGTCGGTGCCGTCCCCGGGGCAGACGACCAGCTCGCCGCCGCCCAGCAGCGGCACCCACAGCTCGTACGTGGAGGCGTCGAAGCCGATCGCCGAGTGCACCAGCATCCGCCGGTGGTGCTCCAGGTCCCAGCAGCGGTCCGTCACCAGCTCGGTGACGTTGCGGTGGGTGACCCCGACGCCCTTGGGGCGGCCGGTGGAGCCCGAGGTGAACATCACGTACATCAGGGAGTCCTCGCCCACCGCGACGCCCGGGTCCTCGGTGCGGGCCTCCCAGCCGGCGGCCCCGCCCGGGTCCTCGCCCGCCGCGTCCGCGGCCAGCACCAGCACCCCCGCGGCGGCCTCCTGCACCGCTGCCGCCGAGCCCAGGTGCCCGCCCTGCGTGAGCAGCACCCGCGCCCCGGTGTCCTCCCGGACCATGCGGACCCGGGCCTCGGGCAGCCGCGGGTCCAGCGGCACGTACGCCGCACCGCACTTGAGCACCGCCAGCGCGGCCACCAGCAGCAGCGGGGTGCGGTCCATGAGCACGCCGACGGCGTCCTCGCGGGCGACCCCGGCCGCGATCAGGCGGTGCGCCAGCGCGTTGGCGCGGGCGTCCAGCTCGGCGTAGCTCACCCGCTCGTCGCCGAAGGACAGCGCCGTGCGGTCGGGGGTGCGGCGGGCCTGCGCGGAGAACCGCTCGTGGACCAGGCCGAGGGCGGCCCGCGGGACGGCGGTGTCGTTGTACTCCACCACCAGCCGGTGCTCCTCCTCCGCGGAGAGCAGCGGCAGGTCCCCGACGCGCAGCCCCGGGTCGGCGGCCACCGCGCGCAGGGTCCGCTCCAGGTGGACGGCGAGCATCGCGGCGGTGTCCGCGTCGTACAGGTCGGTCGCGTACTCCAGTACGCCCGCCAGGCCGTCGGCGGCCCCGTCCGGGGTGCGCTCCTCGCGCAGGGACACCGTCAGGTCGAACTTGGTGAACCCGGACTCGGTGCCCAGCGGGGTGCCGGCCAGGGCGGTGCCCGGCGGGGTCTCCGGCTCGGCCGGGTGGACCTGCACCACCGTCTGCACCAGCGGGTGCCGGGCCGTCGAGCGGGCCGGGTTGAGGCGCTCCACCAGCAGGTCGAAGGGCAGCTCCTGGTGGGCGAAGGCCGCCAGGTCGGTGGCGCGGACCCGGTCGAGGAGCTCACCGAAGGCCGGGTCGCCGGAGGTGTCGCAGCGCAGCACCAGCGTGTTGACGAAGAAGCCCACCAGGTCCGACAGGGCCTCGTCGTCGCGGCCCGCGACCACCGTGCCCAGCGGCAGGTCGCTGCCCGCCCCGTGCCGGGTGAGCAGGGCCGCCACGGCCGCCTGCACCACCATGAACAGGGAGGCGCCGTGGGCCAGGGCCAGCTCCTCCAGGCGGGCGTGGACCCCGGCGTCCAGGGCCACCGGCACGGCCGCGCCGCGCCGGGAGGCGTCCGCGGGCCGGGTCCTGGCCGGGGTCGGCTCCAGCACCTCGGGCGCGCCCGCCAGGGCCTCCCGCCAGAACTCCACGTGCTCCTCGGCGGCCTCCCCGGTCAGCGCCGCCCGCTCCCACAGGGTGTAGTCGGCGTACTGGACCGGCAGCGGCTCCCAGCCGGGGGCGGTGCCTCCGGCCCGGGCCGCGTAGGCCGCGGACAGGTCCGACAGCAGCGGTCCGGTGGACCAGCCGTCGGCGGCGATGTGGTGCACCACCAGGACCAGCACCTGTCCGGCCTCCGCCGGACCGGTGCCGGAGCCCTCCGGGGTGATCAGCGCGGCCCGCACCGGCAGGTCGGCGGCCAGGTCGAAGACCCGGCCCGCGGCCGCGTCCACGGCGTCCGCCAGCTCCCCGGCCGGGCAGGACACCACGTCGAGCGCCGGCCGCGCGGCCGGGCCCGAGAGCACCCGCTGGTACGGCTCGCCCTCCACCGCCGGGTAGACCGTGCGCAGCACCTCGTGCCGGTCCGCGACGTCCGCGAGGGCGTCGGCGAGCACCGCCGGGTCCAGCGGCCGGTCCAGGCGCACGGCGAAGGGGATGGTGTACGAACGGCTCGGGCCCTCCAGCTGGTCCACGAACCACAGCCGGCGCTGCGCGTACGACAGCGGCAGCCTCCCGGGCCGCAGCTCCGGCGGTACGGGGACGGGGCCGGGGCGCCCCGAGGGCGCGGCCGCGCGCAGCAGGCGGGCCGCCAGCAGGGCGGGGGTGGGGGCGAGGAACAGGTCGCGGATGCGTGCCTCGGTGCCGAGGGCGGCGCGGATCCGGTTGACCAGGCGCACCCCGGCCATGGAGTGCCCGCCCACGGAGAAGAAGTTGTCGTCGGGGCCGATCGACTCCACCCCGATCATCTCGGCGAACAGGCCCCGCAGCAGGGTGACGGCGGCCTCGTGCCCGGCGTCCCGGCCGGTGCCCGCGGCCTCCAGGGCCGCCGCCGCGCGCCGCTCCTCCTCGGCGCGGGCCAGCCCGGCGCGCAGGGCGGCGATCCGGTCCGCCTCCTGCCCCGTGAGCAGCGCCCGGGCGTCGGTGACGGCGTGCGGGTCGGCGGCGGCCCGCTCCAGGGCGCGGACGAACAGGTCGAGCAGCAGCCGGGCGGTCTCCGGCTCGAAGCGGTCGGCCGCGTACTGCCACCACACCTCGAGACCGCCGTCACCGGGCAGCGCCACGCAGGAGGCGTTGAGGTCGAACTTGGCCGCTTCCAGGCCGGGTGGGGCGAAGGTGCCGGCGAGCGGTCCCGCGGCGCGCAGGCCGGAGCCGTCCTCCTCCTGGGCGGTGAGCATCACCTGGAAGAACGGGTTGACGGCGAGGCCGCGTTCGGGAGAGAGGTGCTCCACCAGCAGGTCGAAGGGCAGGTCCTGGTGGGCGTAGGCGGCGAGGTCCGCCTCCCGGGCCCGGTCGACGAGTTCGGCGTACGTGGCGGGTCCCGCCACGTCGGTGCGCAGCACCAGTGTGTTGACGAAGAAGCCCACCAGTTCGTCCAGGGCCTCGTCGCCGCGGCCCGCGACGGGGGTGCCCACGGCGATGTCGTCCCCGGCCCCGGCCGCCGCCAGCGCCAGGGCGAGGGCGGGCTGGACCACCATGAGCAGGCTCGCGCCCCGGTCCTCGCCGAGCGCCGTCAGCCGGCGCAGCGCCTCCGCGTCCAGGCGGGCCGTGACGGTGGCGCCGGTGCCGGTGGGCTCGGCCGGGTGCGGCCGGTCCGCGGGCAGGTCGAGCACGGTCGGCATGCCGTCCAGGGCGGAGGTCCAGTGCGCCAGCAGGGCCGCCGGGTCCGCGAGGAGGTCCTGCTGCCACAGGGTGTAGTCGGCGTACTGGATCTCCAGCGCCTCCCAGCCGGGCCCGGCGCCCGCGCGCCGCGCCGCGTAGGCGGTGCCGAGGTCGGCGAGGAGCGGGCCCAGCGACCAGCCGTCGGTGGCGATGTGGTGGGTCAGCAGCACCAGGGTGGCGACGGGCACCCCGCCCGTCCGCTCCCCGCTCGGCTCCTCCCCGCCCGGCTCCTCTTCGGTGAGGAACAGGGCGGCTCGCAGCGGGAGTTGGGCGGCGAGGTCGAAGGTGCCCGCGGTGAACCGGGCCACGTCGGCGTCGAGCGCCCCGGGGGCGGGACGGCGCACGTCCAGCGGGACCGGCGGCGCCGGGAGGACGTGCTGGTAGGGCTCCCCGGCGACCGCCGGGTACACGGTGCGCAGCACCTCGTGCCGCTCCACCAGGTCGGCCAGCGCGGCGGCCAGCGCGTCCTCGTCGGGGACCTCGTCCAGGCGGAGCACCAGCGGCAGGTGGTAGGTGGTGGAGGGGCCTTCGAGCCCGGCGAGGAACCACAGGCGGCGCTGCGCGTACGACAGGGGCACCCGGTCCTCCTCGGGCAGCGGCTCCCCGGCGAACACGTCGTACGCCGGGTCCGGGGCGCCGGGGGCGGCGGGCGCCGTCCGCTCCGCCGAGGCCCGCAGCGCCTTGCGGTCGATCTTCCCCGAGGAGGTCCGGGGCAGCGCCGGGACCAGCTCGAAGGCGCCGGGCACGGCCGCGGCGGGCAGCGCGAGACGGGTGTGCTCGCGCAGGGCGGGCCCGTCGGTGCCGGGGTCGGCGACCACGAAGGCGGCCAGCCGCTTGCCGCCGCCCGGCGCGGCCACGGCGACCACGGCCGCCTCGCGCACGGCCGGGTGCCCGGAGAGCACCGACTCCACGGAGGCCGGGTCCACCCGGTGGCCGTTGATCTTCACCTCGTCGTCGGCGCGGCCCTCGAAGCCCAGCAGGCCGTCCTCGCGCACCCGCACCAGGTCGCCGGTGCGGTAGGCGCGCTCGCCGCCGAGCCGGGCGAACCGGCGCTCCGTCAGCTCGGGCCGCCCCAGGTAGCCCCGGGCCAGCCCGCCGCCGAGCAGCCACAGCTCGCCCTCCACCACGGCGGCCCGCACCCCGGGCAGCGGGGTGCCGATGGGCACCGGGCCGCCCGCGTACCGGGACAGGTCCGCGACGGTGGCGACCACGGTGGCCTCGGTGGGCCCGTACGTGTTCAGCAGCCGGACCCGCTCCGGGTCCACGGCCGCCGCCCACCGCGCCACCCGCTCCGGCAGCGCGGCCTCCCCGCCGATGACCACGGTCCGTACGGAGGACGGCAGTTCGGCCAGACCGGTGGACACCGCGTGCGCCAGCTCGTGCCAGTAGGCGGTGGGCAGGTCCAGGACGGTGATCCCGTGGGCGGCGCAGCCCGCGAGCAGCCCGGGCACGTCCAGCATCTCGTCCTCGCGCAGCACCAGGGTGGCGCCGGCGCCCAGGGTGCAGAACACCTCCTCGACGCTGGCGTCGAAGTGCAGCGGCGCGAACTGCAGCACCCGGTCCTCGGCGGTGATCCGGTAGACCTCGGTGGCCCCCGCGGTGAAGTGGGCCAGCGCGTCCTGCCCGATGACCACGCCGTTCGGGGTGCCGGTGGAGCCCGAGGTGTAGATCACGTACGCGTCGTCGGGGCCGACGCCCGGGCCCGGCAGCACGGTCTCGCCCTCGGCCGCCGCGGGCTGCTCGGAGCCGGTGCAGTCGGCGAGGACCGCGGCGGTGCGGGCGGCCGGGGCGGCCGGGTCGAGCGGCAGGTAGGCCGCGCCGGTCCGCAACACCGCGAGCAGGGCCACGACCGCCTCGACGCCCCGGGGCCGCCGCACGGCCACCAGACGGCCGGGACCGGCGCCCAGGGCGGCCAGTTCGTCGGCGCGGAGCGCCACGGCGAGGGCCAGCTGGCCGTACGTCATCCGCCGGTCGCCGTGGACCAGGGCCACCCGCTCGGCGTCCTGCCCGGCGATCCGGTCCAGGACGCGGGGCGCCGGGCTGGGCGCCGGGCCGCCGTCCAGGACGGCGGAGGCGGTGGGGGCGGTCGAGGGCATCGCGGGGCCTCCAGGCGAGGGGGTCGGGGGAGGAGCGGGGTGACGTGCCCCCACGCTAGGTACGGCCCGGGCCCCGGGCGGGCAGTCCCCGGGGCAGCTCCGCCCCGCCGCGCTGCCCCCGAACTGCCGGTCGCCACTGCCGCTCACCGCTGCCGCTCGTCGAAGCCGGGGCCGGATCCGGCGATCCGCCGCGTCTCCGTAACGCGAGGGCGTTCCCCCACGTCGCCGGAACGTCGCCGGAACGCGAGGGCGTTCCCCCACGTCGCCGGAACGTTGCCGGAACGCGAGGAGGCCCGCCCCCCGGGGGGGACGGGCCCCCCGAGGGGACGGGCCTCTTGGACCTCACCAGCGCGTCGTACCGCCCCGCTACGGCTGCCGGACCCGGGCGCCGCCGCGGGTGCGGCGGCGCAGGGGCGGCGGGGTCGGCGGGACCGGCGGCACCACGAGCAGCGGGCCGGCCGGGACGGCCGCCGCCGCCAGGAAGGCCGCCAGCTTCGCGGGCGTCGGGTGCCGGAACACCTCGCGCAGGGTCAGCTCACGGCCCAGCTCGCCGCGGACCCGGTTGACCAGCCGCACCGCGAGCAGCGAATGCCCGCCCGCCTTGAAGAAGTTGTCCCCCGGGCCCACGTCCCGCCCGTCGAGGACCTCGGCGAACAGCCTCAGCAGGCCCGCGAGCAGCAGGTCCCCCGTGGCCCCCGCCCCGCCCTCCGGCGCCGCACCGGCCGCCGCCGCACCGGGCCCGTCCGCTCCGGCGGCCCCCGGGGAGGGCTCCCCGGACAGCGTCACCGCCGCCGGCACCGCGTACTCCGGCAGCCGCTCCGCCGCCCAGGACTGCAGGACGGCCTCCGTGACCCCGGCCTCCGCGGCCCCGGCTGCCACCACCTCGGCCAGCAGCCGGCCGTCCTCGGCCGCGACCCGGGCCGAACGCACCGCGGGGTGGGCCGAGAGCACCTCCGTGACGTGCGCCAGGTCGATCCGGTAACCGCCCACGAGCGGCCGCTCCCCGCGCCGGTCCGCCGGGGCCGCCAGATCGCCGACCCGCGCCGACGGGTCCGCCGCGAACAGTTCGAGCGCCGACCCCAGCAGGGCCGCGAGACGGGCCGCGCCCGCGGGACCGTACAGGTCCGTCGCGTACTCCAGCACCCCCGCCAGCGAACCGTCCTCGCGCTCGGTCAGCGCGAAGGTCAGGTCCGACTTGGCCGTGGCCGAGCCGAACGGCAGCTCCGTGCCCGCCAGCGGGCCCGTCAGCGGTCCCGCCGCCCCCGCCAGCGCGTTCACCTGGAGCATCACCTGCACCAGCGGGTGGTGCGCCGACGACCGGTGCGGGTTCAGGTGCTCCACCAGCCGGTCGAAGGGCAGCTCCTGGTGGTCGTAGGCCGCCAGGTCCGCGTCCCTGACCCGCTCCAGGAGCGTCCCGAACTCCGGGTCCCCCGAGGTGTCCGTCCGCAGCACCAGCGTGTTCACGAAGAACCCGACGAGACCCGAGAGCGCCTCGTCGCCCCGCCCGGCCACGGTCGTGCCAAGCGCCAGGTCCGTGCCCGCCCCCAGCCGGGTCAGGCAGGCCGCCAGGGCCGCCTGGACCGCCATGAAGAGCGTGGCGCCGCGTGAACGAGCCGTCCGCACCAGGGACTTGTGCGCCTCGGCGGAGACCGTGAACCCGGTGAGCCCGCCCCGGCCCGAGGGCAGCGCCGGACGCGGCAGGTCCGTCGGCAGGTCCGTCAGCGGCGCGAGACCCGCCAGCGTCCGCTCCCAGAACCGCAGTTCCCGGTCGGCCCCGTCACCCGCCAGCGACTCCCGCTGCCACAGCGTGTAGTCGGCGTACTGCAGCGGCAGCGCCGGAGCCTCCGGGGTCCGGCCCCCCGCCCGCGCCTCGTACGCGGCCGACAGGTCCGCGAGCAGCGGCCCCGTGGACCAGCCGTCCGCCGCGATGTGGTGCAGCAGCAGCACCAGCGTCTGCCGCCCCTCGCCCTGCGGGAAGAACAGCCAGGCCCGCAGCGGCAGGTCGCGCGCCAGGTCGAAGACGTGGCCCGCGGCCGCGTCCACCGCCGCCGCCACGTCCGCCGGACGCCCCAGCTCCAGCTGCGGCCGGGCCTGCGCGAGCACCTCCTGGTACGGCTCCCCGCCCTCGGCCCCGTACACCGTGCGCAGCACCTCGTGCCGCGCCGCCACGTCCGCCAGGGCGTCCGCCAGCGCCATCGGGTCCAGCGGCCGGTCCAGCCGGCGCACCAGCGCGATGTTGTACGTCGAGGACGGGCCCTCCAGCTGGTCCACGAACCACAGGCGGCGCTGCGCGTACGACAGCGGGAGCCGCCGGGGCCGGTCCGCCGCGGGCACCGCCACCGGTGCCGGACGGGCGGTCCCCGCCGCACCGGCCGCGCCGAGCCGCTTGTGCAGGGCGGCCGGGGTCGGGGCCAGGAACAGATCCCGGATGCCCGCCTCCACGCCCAGCACCGCGCGCACCCGGTTGACCAGCTTGCTGGCCAGCAGCGAATGCCCGCCCGACTTGAAGAAGTTGGCCTCGGGGCCGTGCTCCTCGCGGCCCAGGGCCTGCGCGAACAGCGCGCACAGGATCTCCACCCGCGGGGCCGCCGGACCGGCTGCCCCGGCGGTCGCGCCCGCACCGGCCTCCGCCCGCCGCGCCGCCTCCGCGAGGCGCTCCCGCCGCCCGGCCAGGGCCCGCGCCTCGGCCGCCGTCACCAGCTCCAGCTCCGAAAGGCGCGCCCCCGGACCGGCCGCGGCGCCCGCGAAGGCCCGCAGGGCCCGCCCGAACACCGAGAGCAGCAGCGCGGCCGTCTCCGCGTCGAACAGGTCCTCCGCGTACTGCAGGTGCAGGTCGAGACCGGCGGGCGCACCGTCCGCGGACCGCCGCACCGCGCAGTGGAAGGACAGGTCGAACTTGGCCGCGCCCAGGTCGGCGCTGCCCGCGGCGGCCGTCAGCGGCCCCAGGCGCACCTCCTCGACCGATGTCTCACGGACCGTCAGCATCACTTGGAAGAAGGGGTGTTCGCCCAGCGCGCGGCCGGGCTCCGCCAGCTCCTCCACCAGCACGTCGAAGGGCAGGTCCTGATGGTCGAAGGCCGCCAGGTCGGCGTCGCGCAGCCGGTCCACCAGCGCGCCCACCGCCGGGTCGCCGGCCAGGTCGGCGCGGAGCACCAGCGAGTTGACGAAGCAGCCGACCAGGTCGTGCAGCGCCTCGTCGGAGCGGCCCGCCACCGGCGTGCCCACCGCCAGGTCGGTCCCCGCCCCGGCCGCCGACAGGGCCGCCGCGAGCGCGGCCCGCGCCACCATGAACAGGCTGGCCCGCCGCTCCCGCGCCAGACCCGCCAGGCCCCGGTGCGCGTCCGCGTCCAGGACGGCCGTCACCGCGGCCCCGCGCCCGCTCGGCTCGGCCGGGCGCGGCCGGTCGTACGGGAGCGCCGTCCGCGCCGGCAGCCCGTCCAGCGCCTCCTTCCAGAAGCCCAGCAGCCGGTCCCTGGCCGGTCCGGCCAGCAGCGCCCGCTGCCACAGTGCGAAGTCGGCGTACTGCACCGGCAGCGCCCGCCATCCCGGCGCCCGGCCCGCCAGCCGCGCCCCGTACGCCTCGCCGAGGTCCCGCAGCAGCGGGGCCAGCGACCAGCCGTCGGTGGCGATGTGGTGCACCAGCAGCACCAGCACGGCCGTGCCGTCACCGGGGAGGAACACGGCGGCCCGCAGCGGGCCCTCCGCCGCCAGGTCCAGGTGCTGCCGGCCGAACTCCTCGACCGCCGCGTCCAGTCCGGCGGCCGGGACCTCGTGCCACCGCGGGACCGGAGCCTCGTCCAGGGGCCGCACCCGCTGGTACGGCTCCCCGCCCTCGGCCGCGTAGGCCGTGCGCAGCACCTCGTGGCGGCCGGTCACGTCGGCCAGCGCCGCCGTCAGCGCCCGCCGGTCGGGCACCCCGTCCAGGCGGAGCACCAGCGGGGCGTTGTACGCGGCCGAGGCCCCCTCGATGCGGCCGAGCAGCCAGAGCGCGCGCTGCGCCGCCGACAGCGGCAGCAGGGCGGGCCGCTCCCCGGCCGGGACGGCGGTCAGGGCGGGACGGGCGCCCGTCCCGTCCGTGGGGTCCGCGGCGGCGGCCAGCCTGCGGTGCAGGGCGGCCGGGGTCGGGGCGAGGAACAGGTCGCGGATGCCGGCCTGGACGCCCAGGGCGGCCCGGATCCGGTTGACGAGCTTGCCCGCGAGCAGCGAATGGCCGCCGTTGCGGAAGAAGTTGGCGTCCGCGGGCAGCGCGTCCAGGCCCAGGACCTCCGCGAAGAGGCCGCACAGGATCTCCTCGCGCGGCGCGAGGACGTCGGTGCGGACCGGGGCGGGCGCCGGTGCGGCCCGCTCCGCGGCCTCCCGCTCCAGGCGCTCGCGGCGCCCGGCCAGCGCCGTGCGCTCGGCGGCGGAGAAGGGCTCCAGCGCGCCCACCGGGCGCGTCGGCGCGTCCGCGAAGGCGGCGAGGGCCTTGAGGTAGCCGCCGAGCAGGAGGCGGGCGGTGTCCTCGTCGAACAGGTCCTCGGCGTAGGTCAGCGCCACGTCCAGGCCGTCGGGGCGTCCTTCGGCGGTGTGCCGTTCGGCGCAGTACCAGGTCAGGTCGAACTTGGCGGCGTCCAGGCCGGTGTCGGCGGTGGTGCCGGTGAGGCCCCCGGCGAGCCGCAGCGGCCCGGAGTCCGGTCCCTCGGCCGCCACCGTCAGCATCACCTGGAAGAACGGGTGGTGCCCCAGGGCGCGTTCGGGAGCCAGCCGCTCCACCAGGACGTCGAAGGGCAGCTCCTGGTGCTCGTAGGCGGCGAGGTCCGCCTCGCGGACCCGGTCGAGGAGTTCGGCGGCCGACGGGTCCCCGGACACGTCGGTGCGCAGCGCCAGGGAGTTCACGAAGAACCCGACCAGCTCGTACAGGTCCTCCTCCGGACGGCCCGCGACGGGCGTGCCGATCACCAGGTCCTCGCCCGCCCCGGCGGCGGCCAGGGTGGCGGCCAGGGCCGCCCGGGCCGCCATGGTGAGGCTGGCCCGGCGGCTCCGGGCGAGGGCGAGCAGCCCGCCGTGGGCGGCCGCGTCGAGGCGGCCGGTGACGGTGGCGCCGCGCCCGGAGGGCTCGGCCGGGCGGGGGCGGTCGGCGGGCAGCGCGGTGAGCGCGGGGGCGCCGTCGAGCACCCGCCGCCAGTGGGCGACCTGCTCCGCGGCCAGGCTGCCCGGGTCGGCCGGGTCGCCCAGCAGCTCGTGCTGCCACAGGGTGTAGTCGGTGTACTGGACGGGCAGCGGCTCCCAGCCGGGGGCGGTGCCCGCCAGCCGGGCGGCGTACGCGGCGGCCAGGTCCCGCAGCAGCGGCCGGACCGACCAGCCGTCGGTCGCGACGTGGTGGACGAGCAGGACCAGCACCGAGGTCCCGTCACCGGACCGGAACAGCCGGGTGAGCAGCGGCGGCCGGTCCGTGATGTCGATCGCCTGCCGGACGAAGGCGGCCACGGCCGCCTCGCGGGCGCCGGGCGCGCAGTCCTCGACGGTCAGCGGGGGTACGGCGGAGGCGTCCCGCACCTGCTGGTGCGGCTCCCCGTCGGGTCCGGCCGCCAGGACCGTGCGCAGCACCTCGTGCCGGTCCACCAGGTCGGCGAGGGCGGCGCGCAGGGCGCCGGGGTCCGGCACCCCGTCCAGGTGCAGCACGACGGGGGCGTTGTACGCGGCGGAGGGTCCGTGGAGGCGGCCCAGGAACCACAGCCGGCGCTGGGCGAACGACAGCGGGATCACGGTCATCGGTCCTATGCGTCCTGGCCCGGCGCGGCGGCGACGAGCGTGTCGATGTGGGCGGCGAGGTCGCGCAGCCGGGGGTTGGCGTAGACGGCCTTCACGGGGAGGGCGACGCCGAGTTCGGCGCGCACCCGGGACACCAGCTTGATCGCGAGGAGGGAGTGCCCGCCCAGCTTGAAGAAGTTGTCGTCGGGGCCGACGCGGCTCGCCCCCAGGACGGTGGCCCAGACCCCGGCGATCAGCGCCTGGGAGCGGGTCAGTGCAGGCCCCTCGTCCGCGGCGTCCGCCGTGTCGGCGGCGGCCGGGGCGGGGTCCGGCAGGGCGGCCCGGTCCAGCTTGCCCTGGGTGGTGGTGGGGAAGCGGTCCAGGGCCACGAACGCGGCCGGGACCATGTAGCCGGGCAGCGAGGCCGCCAGGTGGGTGCGCAGCTCCGCCGCGTCGGCGGGGCCCGCGGCCGGGTCCTGGGGGCGGTGGTAGGCCACCAGGCCGGGGGCGCCGTTGACCTCGTCGCGCAGCAGCACCACGGCCTCGGCGACGGCCGGGTGAGCGGTGAGCGCGGCCTCGATCTCGGGGAGCTCGACGCGGTGGCCGCGCAGCTTGACCTGGCCGTCGGCGCGGCCCAGGTAGCCGAGGCGGCCGTCGGGCAGCAGCCGCACCAGGTCGCCGGTGCGGTACATGCGGGCGCCGTCGCCGTGCGGGTCGGCCACGTACCGTCCGGCGGTGAGCGCGGGGCGGCGCCGGTAGCCGCGGCCCACGCGGGGGCCCGCCAGGTACAGCTCGCCGCTGCCGCCGGGCTCCACCGGGTTCAGCTTGTCGTCGAGGACCCGCGCGCTCAGGCCGGGCAGCACGCTGCCGATGTGCGGGGCGTCCGCGGCGTCGATCCACCCGGCGGTGGAGTCCACGGTGCACTCGGTGGGTCCGTACAGGTTGACCGCGCGCAGCACCCCGGCCGCGGCCCGCTCGCCGATGCGCTGCCACAGCGCGGGGCCGATGGCCTCGCCGCCGATGAGGAGGGTCAGCGGGCGCGGCCCGCCGTCGGCGGTCAGCAGGTCGAGCAGGGACTCGGCGTGCGAGGGGGTGATGTCGAGGTCGGTGAGGGCCCGCTCGTCGACGAACCGGGCCAGCAGCGCCGGGTCGGCGCGGGTCTCGTCGTCCACCATGACCAGGGTGTCGCCGCGGCAGAGCCGCACCCACTGCTGCACGGAGGCGTCGAAGGACGGGGAGGCGTTCCAGCCGACCCGGCCGTGGCCGGGGGCCGCGATGCCCTCCGACTCCAGCTCGGCGAGCAGGGCGGAGGCGGCGCCGCGGTGGACCTCCACGCCCTTGGGCATGCCGGTGGAGCCTGAGGTGTAGATGACGTACGCCAGGCCGTCGGCGGCCACCGGCACGGGCCGGTACTTCGGGTCCGGGGCGCCGTCGGGGGCGGTCAGCTCGCCGATCGCCACGTGGGCGGTGCCCGGGGCCAGGGGCGCGGTGTCCCCGTCCGGGGTGACGACCAGGTCGGCGCCGGAGTCCTCGACCAGGTAGCGGCGCCGGTCGGCGGGGAGCTTGGGGTCCACCGGCAGGTAGGCGGCGCCCGCGGTGAGGGTGCCGATCAGGGCGGTGAAGAGGGCCGAGCCGCGGGGCAGGGCCAGCGCGACCACGCTCTCGGGGCCGATGCCGCGGGCGGCCAGGCGGCCCGCGAACCGCATGGCCTCGGTGCGCAGTTCGGCGAAGGTCAGCTCGCGGTCGGCGGCGACCACGGCGGTACGGGAGGCCGGGGCCTGCGCGAGCCGGTCGAGCAGGTCGGTGGCGGCGGGACGGGCGGTGGCGCCGGGGCGCTCGGGGAGGACGGCGGTCATGGTGGTGGTCACTTCCCGGTGAAGACGGTGGTGGAGGGCTGGGAGGCGGGGGAGCAGTCGGCCAGCGCGACCGGCTCGCCCATCGCGACGAGGATCTTGCGGTCGCCCTTGAAGGCCTCGCGGCCGTGCGCGCAGAGCAGGTTGTCGACGAGCATCAGGTCGCCCTCCTGCCAGGTCTCGCGGACCGTCACCCGGTCGTAGACCGCGTTGATCGCGTCGACCTCCTCGTCGGTGAGGCGGCTGCCGTCCCCGAGGAAGGTGTTGAAGGGCAGGCCGTCCTCGCCGTAGGTCTCGACCAGCACCTCGCGGACGTCGGGGTCGAGGGTGCGGCTGTTCCAGAACGCGAAGTGGTTGAACCAGCTGCGCTCGCCCGTCACCGGGTGCGTGATGATCGCCGAGCGGCGCTGCCGGGTCACCATCGAGTCGTCGTCGAGCCATTCGTAGCCGACGGTGTTCTCCGCGCAGTACGCCTCGGCGACCGCCTTGTCCTCGGTGGCGAAGGTCTTGTACCAGGGCAGGCCCGCCAGCTCGGAGTAGTTCCGTACGAGCAGCCAGCCGGCCTCCTCGAAGCGGGCGACCAGCTCCGGCGGCAGCAGCCGCAGCGCCTCGCGCATGTCGCCGACGGTGGTGGCGCCGCCCTCCTCGGGGGCGGTCACGCAGCCGAAGAGCAGCACGCCGGGGAAGTCCAGGGTGTAGCTGTTCTCGTTGTGCAGGCGGATCGGCTGCACGGCCGGGAGGTCGGTGGAGGAGAACACGCCCTCGCCGAAGTCGGTGCGCGGGGTGGCCTTCTCCTTGTACCCGGCGCGCTGCGAGATCAGGGCGTCGCGGGCGGCGGCGAAGTCCGCGGCGTCCGTGACCGGCAGGCCGCGCAGCAGCACGGCGCCGGAGCGGTGCAACTCGGCCTGGATCTCCTCGCGGTGGGCCGTCAGCCAGGACACGGCCTCGGCGAGACCGGCCCCGGCCGGGGCGTGCACGACGGCGGGCTTGCCGGCCTCGTGGACCGCGACCACCGGGTGGTCGGCGGCCGGGGCGGGGGCGTCAGCGTAGGTGGTCATGGGAATCCTCGTGGTGGGTGCGGAAGTCGGGGGTCGCCCCGGAGCGGGACGGGAGTGCGGGAGTGCGGGAGGCGGGCGTCAGGCCGCCGCGGGGGCCGGGGTCCGGCCGCCGACCACCGTGGCCAGCACCTCGAAGAACTCGGGCAGCCGGTCCTGGAAGTAGAAGTGCCCGCCGGGCAGCGTGTGCGCGGTGAAGGGGTGGCCGGTCACCTCGGCCCAGCGGCCGAGGGAGGCCGCGGGCGCCACCGGGTCGGCGTCCCCGCCGATCACCGTCACCGGGCAGTCCACCCGGGCCTCGTCCCGCGGGCACCGGTAGACGTCGTCGATGGCGAAGTCGGCGCGGATCGAGGGGATCACGATCTCGCGGAGCTCGGGGTCGTCGAGGATGCCGTCGTCGGTGCCGCCGCGCACCTTGATCGCCGCGACCAGCTCGTCGTCGTCCAGCCGCTCCGGGTGGACCACCGCCGGGTTGTCGAGGAACGGGGCCCGGCACGCGGAGGCCACCAGGGCCCGCGGGGTGCGCCCGGCCGCCTGGAGCAGCCGCACCACCTCGAAGGCGACCAGCGACCCCATGCTGTGCCCCAGCACCACCAGGTCGTCGGCGGCGCCCTCGGGCAGGCAGGCCGCCACCGGCCCGGCCAGGTCGGCCACGTCGCGCGGCAGGTCCTCGGCGAAGCGGGCGCCGCGCCCCGGGTACTGGCCGATCAGCAGCCGTACGTCGGCGGGCAGGTGCTCGCGCCACCCGGCGTAGGCGTGGGCGTTGCCGCCGGCGTGCGGCAGGACCAGCAGGGTGGTGCGCTGCGGTCCTTCGCCGGGCAGGTCCCACACCACGTCGTCGGGGGCGGGGAGGGTGCCGTCGTGCTCGTTCATGAGGTACTCCGTTCCTGGTCGGTGGTGCGGCGGCGCAGGGTGGGCCGGGTCCGCCGGGGCGGGGCCGCACCGGCCGAGAGGCGGGCTTCGACGTACTGGGCGAGGGCCGCCGGGGTCGGGTGCTGGAAGACGTCCCGCAGGGTCAGGGAGACGTCCAGCGCGGCCCCGATGCGGTGGGTGAGGCGCGCGGCGAGCAGGGAGTGCCCGCCGTGGTCGAAGAAGTCGTCGTCGACCGACAGCCGTCCGGCCACCGCGAGGACCTCGGTGAACAGGCCCAGCACGGTCTCCTCCACGGGAGTGCGCGGGGCGCGTCCACCGTCGGCGGCGACGGTGCGCGGCGCGGGCAGCGCCCGCTTGTCGATCTTTCCGTTGGGGGTGAGCGGCAGCCGCTCCATCGGCACCACGAACGCCGGGACCATGTGGTCGGGCAGCCGCTCCCGCAGCCACAGCCGGACCTCCTGCGGGGTCGGGCCGGCGTCCCCGGACGCCACCACGTAGGCCGTGAGCCGCGGGCTGCCGTGCCCGTCGGGGTGGATGGCCAGGGTGGCTTGGGTGAGGTGGGGGTGGGTGGTGAGGACGGTTTCGATTTCGGTGGGTTCGATGCGGAAGCCGCGGATCTTGATCTGGGTGTCGGTGCGTCCGGTGTAGTGGAGGTTGCCGTGGGTGTCCCAGTGGGCTTGGTCGCCGGTGCGGTAGAGGCGGGTGCCGGGGGGTCCGTAGGGGTTGGGGGTGAAGCGGGCTGCGGTGGTGGCGGGTTGGGCGAGGTAGCCGTGCGCGATCCCGTCACCGGTCAGGTAGAGCTCGCCGGTCACGCCCGGGAGGACGGGGCGCAGCCGCTCGTCCAGGACGTACGCCTGCTTGTGGGCGAGAGGCCGCCCGATGGGGACGGTGGCGCCCGTCGGTACCCCGGCTTCCACGGTGTGGGTGGTGGTGAAGCCCATGGATTCGGCGGGGCCGTAGCCGTTGGTGATGGTGAGGTGGGGGTGGTGGGTGTGGAGTCGGGTGATGTGGGTGGGGGAGGCGGGTTCGCCGCCGGTGTAGACGATGCGGGTGGTGGTGAAGGTGTGGGGGTGTTCGTCGGTGAGGTAGTTGAAGAGGCTGGAGGAGAGCTGGAGCATCGTCACCGCGTGGCGGGGTGCGAGTTCGGCGATGAGGGCTGGTTCGGGTCGTTGTCCGGGTTGGAGGATGGTGGTGCCGCCGTGGAGGAGGGCGCCCCAGAATTCGAGGCTGAAGGCGTCCCAGGAGACGGGGGAGCACTGGAGGAAGACTTCGCCGGGTCCGAAGGTGGCGTAGGTCTGGCCGCTGACGGTGGACACCAGGTTGCGGTGGGTGGAGAGGATGCCTTTGGGGCGTCCGGTGGAGCCGGAGGTGAACATGACGCAGGCGGTGTCCTGGCCGGTCAGTGTCACGTCGGGGTCGTGGTCAGGGCGGGACTCGATTTCGGTGGCTTCGGTGTCGGTACGGATCTGGGTCCACGGTCCGTCGAGTTTCCGGGCCTCTTGGGTGGCGTCGGTGACGAGGAGTCGTATCCCGGCGTCCGTGGCGGTGCTGCTGAGTCGTTCGTCGGGGAACTCGGGGTCGAGGAGGGCGTATCCGGCGCCGGTCTTGGTGACGGCGAGGAGGGCGATGGCGAAGGGGATGCCGCGTTCGAGGAGGATGCCGGCGAGGTCGCCTCGGCCGAGTCCGTGTGAGCGCAGGTGGTGGGCGAGCTGGTTGGCTCGGGTGTTCAACTCGCCGTAGGTGAGGGTCTGTTGGTCGAATACCAGGGCGGGGGCGTCGGGCCGCAGGCGGGCCTGCTCCTCGAACCGCACCGTCAACACCGGCTCCGCGTCGAGCGGATCGGCAACGGCCTGTCCCGGCCACTCCCCGAGGACCTGGGCGCGCTCCTCGGCCCCCAGCACCTCCAGGCCCGACACCGGCACCTCGGGCGCCGCCACCGCGTGCTCGAGCACCCGCCGCAGCACCCGGGTCATCCGCTCCACGGTCTCCCGGTCGTACAGGTCGGAGCTGTAGAGCACCGCCCCCGTCAGCCCGTTCTCGTCGTCGGCGGAGAGCAGGAACTCCAGGTCGAACTTGACCGCCCCGGTGGCCAGCGCCTCCGCGGGACCGGCCGTGACCCCGGGGAACTCGGGCGCGGGGACCGGTCCCGACTCCAGGGCCAGGCACACCTGGAACAGCGGGTGCCTGGCCAGCGAACGGGCCGGGTTCACGGCCTCCAGGATCAGGTCGAAGGGGGCGTCCTGGTGGGCGAACGCGTCGAGGTCCGCGGTACGCACCCGGGCCAGCAGCTCCCGGAAGGCCGGGTCCCCCGAGGTGTCGGTGCGCAGCACCAGCGTGTTGACGAAGAAGCCCACCAGGTCCGCCAGGGACTCGTCGGCGCGGCCCGCCACGGGCGAGCCCAGCGGCAGGTCCGTACCGGCGCCGAGCCGGGTCAGGGTGGCCGCGAGGGCCGCCTGGAGCACCATGAACGGGGTGCAGTGCTCGGCCCGGGCCAGTTCGAGCACCCGCTTGTGCAGCTCGCGCCCGAAGTCCACCCGGACCACCCCGCCCCGCCGCCCGGCCACCGCGGGCCGGGGCCGGTCGGTGAGCAGCGGCAGCTCCTCGGGGAGGTCCGCCAGCGCGGTCCGCCAGTAGGCCAACTGCTCCTGGAGCACGGCGCCTTCCAGGGCCGGTGCCTGCCACAGCGCGTAGTCGGTGTAGTCCAGCGGCAGCGGCTCCCAGTCGGGGGCCCGGCTGGCGGCGCGGGCGGCGTAGGCGGTGGACAGGTCGGCGAAGAGCGGGCGCAGGGACTGGCCGTCGGTCGCGATGTGGTGCAGCAGGACGAGCAGGGTGTCGCGGCCGTCGCCGCCACGGAACAGGGTCACCCGCAGGGGGTGTTCGGCGGCCAGGTCGAAGGCGTGCCCGGCGGCCGTGCGCAGGGCCGCCTCGCGGTCCTCCTCCGCCACCTCCCGTACCTCGAAGAAGACGTCCGCCGCGGCCTCGTCGGCGGGGGCGACCACCTGGTGCGGCTGCCCGTCGGCGGTGGCGAACCGGGTCCGCAGCGGTTCGTGCCGCCGGACCACGTCACCGAAGGCGGCCCGCAGGACATCGGGATCCGTCGCCCCGGTCAGCCGCACCGCCATCGGCACGTTGTACGCGGTGTCCGGGCCCTGGAGCCCGGCCACCAGCCACAGCCGCTGCTGGGCGGAGGAGAGCGGGAGCCGCTCCGGGCGTACCGCGGCGCGGGCGGGCGCCGGGAGCGCCGTGCGGCCCGAGGCCTCGGTGATCCGGCGGGCCAGCGCGGCCGGTGTGGGGTGCTGGAAGACGTCCCGCAGGGTGAGGGACACCCCGAGGGTGGCGCCGATCCGCCCGGTGAGCTTGGCGGCCAGCAGCGAGTGCCCGCCGTGGTCGAAGAAGGAGTCGTCCACCGACAGCGGGGCCGCCGAGCCCAGCACCTCGCCGACCAGGGTCCGTACCAGCTCCTCCAGTTCGGTGCGCGGAGCCCTGCCGCCGGACTCCAGGGGGGCCTCCACGGCGGGCAGCGCCCGCTTGTCGACCTTCCCGTTGGGGGTCAGCGGCAGCCGGTCGAGGACCGCGAAGCGGGCGGGCACCATGTGCTCCGGCAGCCGCTCGCGCAGCCAGGCCCGCAGCGAACCGGGGGTGACGGCGGAGCCCGGCACGGCCGTGACGTACGCGGTCAGCTCGTCCGTGGCGAGCAGGGTGGCTTGGGTGAGGTGGGGGTGGGTGGTGAGGAGGGTTTCGATTTCGGTGGGTTCGATGCGGAAGCCGCGGATCTTGATCTGGGTGTCGGTGCGTCCGGTGTAGTGGAGGTTGCCGTGGGTGTCCCAGTGGGCTTGGTCGCCGGTGCGGTAGAGGCGGGTGCCGGGGGGTCCGTAGGGGTTGGGGGTGAAGCGGGTTGCGGTGGTGGCGGGTTGGGCGAGGTAGCCGTGCGCGATCCCGTCACCCGCGAGGTACAGCTCGCCCGTGACTCCGGGCGGCACCGGGCGCAGGCGGTGGTCGAGTACGTACGCCTGCTTGTTGGTGAGCGGCCTGCCGATGGACACGGCCCCGGCGGGTACCGCGTCCTGCGGCACGGTGTGGGTGGTGGTGAAGCCCATGGATTCGGCGGGGCCGTAGCCGTTGGTGATGGTGAGGTGGGGGTGGTGGGTGTGGAGTCGGGTGATGTGGGTGGGGGAGGCGGGTTCGCCGCCGGTGTAGACGGTGCGGGTGGTGGTGAAGGTGTGGGGGTGTTCGTCGGTGAGGTAGTTGAAGAGGCTGGAGGAGAGTTGGAGCATGGTGACGGCGTGGCGGGGTGCGAGGTCGGCGATGAGGGCGGGTTCGGGTCGTTGTCCGGGTTGGAGGATGGTGGTGCCGCCGTGGAGGAGGGCGCCCCAGAATTCGAGGCTGAAGGCGTCCCAGGAGACGGGGGAGCACTGGAGGAAGACTTCGCCGGGTCCGAAGGTGGCGTAGGTCTGGCCGGTGATGGTGGAGACGAGGTTGCGGTGGGTGGAGAGGATGCCTTTGGGGCGTCCGGTGGAGCCGGAGGTGAACATGACGCAGGCGGTGTCCTGGCCGGTCAGGGCGACTTCCGGGTTGCTTTCGTCGTGCTTGCTGATTTCGGTGGCTTCGGTGTCGGTACGGATCTGGGTCCACGGTCCGTCGAGTTTCCGGGTGCCTTGGGTGGCGTCGGTGACGAGGAGTCGTATCCCGGCGTCCTGTGCGGTGCCGTTGAGTCGTTCGTCGGGGAACTCGGGGTCGAGGAGGGCGTATCCGGCGCCGGTCTTGGTGACGGCGAGGAGGGCGATGGCGAAGGGGATGCCGCGTTCGAGGAGGATGCCGGCGAGGTCGCCTCGGCCGAGTCCGTGTGAGCGCAGGTGGTGGGCGAGCTGGTTGGCTCGGGTGTTCAACTCCCCGTAGGTGAGGGTCTGTTGGTCGAAGGTCAGGGCGGGGGCGTCGGGTCGTAGGCGGGCCTGCTCCTCGAACCGCACCGTCAACACCGGCTCCGCGTCGAGCGGGACGGTCCGGCCGGACCACTCGTCGAGCACCCGCCGTTCCTCCTCGGCCGCCAGCAACGGGGCCTGGGACAGCGGAAGTTCCGCATCCGCCAGCAGTCGCTCCACGAAGACGGCGAATCGGTCCTGGTGACCGGCCACCCCCTCGATGTCGCACACCTCGGGGGAGGCGTCGAAGTCCACCCGCAGGCCGCCCTCGGGGCCCAGGTCGTACACGCCGACCGCCAGGTCCTCCACCGGGCCGTTGCCCAGGTTGTGCTGCGTGGTCGGCAGTCCGCAGAACCGCATCCCCGGGGTGAACGCCATGATGTTCACCAGCGGGGCCGCGATCCGGCGGTCGGACTCGCCGAGCCCCAGGTCGCGGCAGACGTCCTCGTACCGGGTGCGCTGGTGCTTCAGGCCCTCCCGGGCCACCTCCCGCACCGACAGGAGCAGTTCGGCCAGCGAGCCGTCGGCCCGCAGCGGCAGCCGCAGCGGCACCACGTTCGACAGCATCCCCGGGGTGCGGCGCGCCAGTTCGGTGCGGCGCCCGGTCACCGGCAGGCCGAGCACCGGCTCGTCCGTACCGCCCGCCCGGTGCACGTACGCCGCGACCAGCGCGATCACCAGCATCGTCCACGGGGTGCGGTGCTCCCGCGCCACCGCCTTCAGGCGGTCCGCCCGCTCGGGACCCAGGACCAGCGTGCGGCGCACGAACGGCAGCGTCCCCGGCGCGGTCCGCCCGGTGTGGCCCTCCGCGAGCCGCGGCACCGGCGGCAGCCCCGCCAGGTGCTCGGCCCAGTACGCCCGGTCAGTGGCGCCCTCCTCGGAGGAGCGGTACGCCGCGTCCTCCGCCAGCAGCTCCGCCAGCGTCCCGAACGGCGAGTCCCCCCACGGCTCCCCGGCCGACGCCCGCTCGTACAGCTCCACCAGGCGCTGGTCCAGCAGGGCGATGCCCATCCCGTCGATCGTCAGGTGGTGGAAGGCGTGGAAGTAGTACCAGCGCTCCTCGCCCGCACCGGTGCGGCCCGCCGCGATCAGCACGTGCCGGGACAGCCAGTCCTCCGCCAGGTCGAACGGGCGGGCCAGCTCCTCGTCCATCCAGGCCCGGGCCGCCGCGACCGGATCGGCCGCCCCGCCCAGGTCCACCCGCCGCAGCGCCCGGTCACCCGGCTCCGCCCACAGTCGCTGCCACGGCACGCCGTCCTCGCCGGCGCCGACCCCGCGGACCCGCAGCGCGTCGGCCTCGGCCGCCAGTCGGCGGAAGCAGCGGGCCAGCAGGTCCTCGTCCAGCGGTCCGGTGAGCTCGCGGTACTCGCCGATGTTGTACCGGCAGCCCGAGGCGTCCAGGCCGTGGGCCATCCAGATGTCGCGCTGCGCCGCCGACAGCGGCAGCCGCACAGCGGCAGGCCCGTGCGCGGCGCCCTGTGCAGAAGCGTTGGGGGACATGCGGCTGCTCCTCGGTGTCGTCTCGGGGGGCGGAGGCCCCGGCCCGGCCGCTGCGGCCTCCGGGGCGTTCCCGCCGTACGTCATCCAAGCCCCGCCCGGCACGCCCGGGCGGCAGTTGCTCCGGCACTCCGGGAGCAGATCAGCGTGCGGCGGCAGTTGCCCCGGCGCGCTGTGCCCAGGCGGCGCGCACCGGCCCCAGCACCCGGAACCGCGAGGTGCCGTCCCGGTGTTCGGCCCGCACCGCGCCGCTGAGCAGCAGCTCGCGCAGCAGCCGCCCGCACTCCGGCAGTGCGAGACCGGTCAGGGCGGTCAGGTCGGCCAGCTCACGACCGCGGTCCGGTCCCGGCAGGCCCCCGCCGGGCGCGGCGCGCAAGGCGTCGTCCCCGCCGGGAGTGGCGCACAACGCGTCGTCCCCGCCGGGCATGGCGCGCAACGCGTCGTCCCCGCCGGGCGCGGCGCACAGGGCGTCGAGGAGGGCGCGCGGTCCCTCCGGGAGCCTGCCGAGGCGCTCCAGGAGCGTCCCGCGCAACCCGGCGCCGCCCGCACCGCCCAGGTGGTCGAGGAGCGCGGCCGGGTCCTCGGCCAGGGTGCGGCAGAGCGCCGCCAGGTCGTACACCACCAGCCAGGAGGCCGCCGCGGCCAGCGCACCCGGGTGCCCGTCGAGGACCCGGCACACCCCGGCGGCCCGCTCGAGGCCGTCCGGACCCGCGGTGAACTCCGGCCTGGCCCGCCGCGCGTGGTCCAGGAAGACCCGCACCGCCGGGTTCGCGCCGGGGTCCTCGCCCTCCTCCGGCACCTCCAGCGACGACAGCAGGAAGATCCGCTCCCCGGGCACCCCCCACGGCGCGTCCGAGGTCACGAGCACCCGCAGCCCCGGGCAGGCCCGCAGCAGGCCGGTCAGCCGGTCCACCCGCGGGGCCACGGACGGCGACCCGTCGAGCACCAGCAGCGCCGGGGCCTCGCCCAGGAGCTCCGCGAGGGCCGCCGCGTCCCCGGCGGCCGACCCGTCCGGCCCCGGCCCGAACCCGAACAGGTGCGCCACCAGCGCCGTCAGACGGTCCGTCAGCTCCCGGTCGTGGCAGCTCAGGTACTCCGCCGGGCTGCCGGGGAAGGCGTGCCACAGCACCGGCAGGCCCTTCCCGTGCAGCCGCTCCGCCACCGCCAGCGCCAGCCGCGTCTTGCCCGAACCGGCCAGCCCGACCACGTTCACCAGCCGCTCCGTCGCCCCCGCCAACTCGCCCACCAGGACCGCCTCCTCGCCCGCCCGGCCCGCCATCGCGTGCAGGGCCGTCGGCGGCGCCGGCGGCTCCGCCCAGCCCCCGCCCGTGCCACGGCCCTGCTGGGCGGCGGCCTCCAGCGCAGCCCGGGCCCGCGGACCCAGCCGCAGGGCGTCCGCCATCAGCCGGATCGTGTCCGTGCGCGGCCGTCTCGCCTTGCCCTGCTCCAGGTCGCGGATGGCCCGCACGCTGATGGTGGACAGGTCGGCGAGCTCCCGCTGGGTCAGCCCGATGCGCAGCCGGTGCGCCCGGATCAGCGAGCCGAGGGGGGTGGAGTCCTGTGCGGGGCCCGCCCCGGCCGGGGAGGCGGCGGGCGCGGCCCCTCGGGGGGCGTACGAGAGGGAGGGGATCGAGGAGGGGACGGACTGCACGGCGGTGGTGTTCACGAGGGCGCTCCCGGCGACGGTGGTGGGGAACGACGGGGCTGGGGTGGTGCTGCCCGGTTCCTGGTCCCATCGTCGGCAGCGGCCTTATCCCGGTGGCATCCCCCGGCGCGCACGCCGCGCGGCCCGGACGCTATCCCCGTACCGCCCCCGCCGGGCGGCCGCTATCACCGCTATCACGGGCCGCCCGCCACCGGCCGTCCCGTGATAGCGGGGGGATAACGGCGGGGACGGTGCCGGGATTCCGGCCCTTCCTAACGTGGTGCCCACAAGGAAGGAAGCGCCCCGGACCAGCCGGGACGCACCGCCGAAAGGACACCGACATGAACCTCGCCCCCGCCCTCCGCGCCGCCCTCGTCACCGTCGCCATCGCCGGAGCCACCCTCTTCGGGACCCAGATCGCCCAGGCCGACGGCCCCGCCCCCACCGGTGTCACCAACCCGGCCCCGGCCGCCCCGGCCCAGGTCACCCCGTCGCCGTCGGCCAGCACCGACACCAACCCCTGGGACTGACAAGCGGTACGGACGTCAGACCCCGGCGGCACCACGGCCGCCGGCGTAGCACCAGCACCACGGACGGTCGGCCCCGCAGACGGGCCACCCGGCACCACGGACGGTCGGCCCCGCAGGCCAACCACTCCGGCACCACTCCGAATCACGTGCAGCACCAGCACCAGCACCGGCACCACGGACGGCCAGCCCCACAGACGGGCCACCCCCGCACTACCCGCACTATCCGCACCACCCGCAGGCGGTCAGCCCAGGGACACCGCGCCGGACACCGGCCCGCCCCCGGACAGCAGGCCCGCCCCGGCCGCCGGCCCCACCACCGTGGGCAGCACGGCCGCCCGCAGAGGGCCCACCGCGTCGAGCATCCGCTCCGCCTCCGCCAGTTCCGGCGCCATCCGCCGCTCACGGAACGCCCGCACCGCCGTCTCCAGCAGCTCGCGCGCCCGCGCCCGGTCCGCCGCGCCGCCCGAGGACAGCAGCCGTGCCAGGTCCAGGCGCACCAGCGCCGCCCCGCCGTGGTCCATGATCTGCTCACGGACCGTCAGGGCCTGCGCGTAGAAGCCGCGGGCCGCCTCCCGGCGCCCCAGGTCGGCGTGCGCGTTCCCCAGGTCCCGCAGCAGGTGGCCCTCGCCGATCACGTCACCGTCGTCCCGGCACAGCTCCAGGACCTCGATGAACGTCCGTACCGCCCGCTCGTGCTCGCCCTGCCCCTGCTGGAGCTGGCCGGCCCGCCGCAGGGTCCGCGCCTGCCCGCCGGTGTACCCCACCGAACGGTAGATGCCCAGGGCCTCGTCCAGCCGGGACTGCGCCGCCGTGACCTGGCCGCGGCGCATCCAGATGTGCGCGCTCTGGGTCAGCACGATGGCCCGGCCCACCACGTCACCGACCTGGTCGAAATCCCGCAGCGCCCGGTCGTACAGGGTCAGCGCCCGCTCCTCGTTCCCGCGCATCCGCTCCAGGAGCGCCAGGTCCCGGTGGCAGAGCGCGAGGCCCTGCCGGTCCCCGACCTCCTGGAACAGGTCCAGCGCCGAGGCCAGTGCGGCCCGCGACTCCTCGTGCTGGCTGCGCCCCAGGTAGAGCACGCCCAGCGAGCTGAGCAGGGCCGCCGTGCCCCGGGTGTTCCCGGCCGCGCGCACGCACTCCAGGGCCAGCTGGTGCGTACGCTCCCAGTCGTCGAAGTACCCCTTGCCCTCGAACAGGGTGGCCAGGGTCGCCGTCAGGTCCCAGCACAGCTCGTCCATCCCGGCCCGCGCCGCGTGCTCCACGGCCTGCACCAGGTTGGCGTGCTCGCTGTCCAGCCACTCCATCGGCTCCACCAGCAGCTCCGACACGCAGCTCTCCGGCGGCACCCAGCGCGGGGCCGTGCCGTGCAGGACCGTGAAGTCGCCGCCGTAGATGCGCCGGTGGGCCTCCTCGGCCAGCGAGAGCCAGCCGCCCAGCATCCGCTCCAGCGCCGCCGTCTGCACCGCGGGCTCGTCGTGGAGGGCCAGCTGCTCCCGGGCGAACACCCGGATGATCTCGTGGAAGCGGTAGCGGAACCCGCCGGTGGACTCCACGCCCACCACGTCCAGCATCTGCACGTCCACCAGCGGCTCGAACAGGTCCGAGGGGAAGGGGCGGTGGTCGTCGAGGAGCGCCCCGGCCAGCCAGCCCGGCAGGGTCGGGCCCTGGGCGAGGCTGAGCAGCCGCAGCAGCCGCCGGTCCTCGCGCGCGAGGCCGTCGTGGGTCAGCGACAGGCTCGCCCGCATGGTCATCTCGCCGTGCGTCAGCTCGTCGAGGCGGTGCCGCTCGTTGGCGAGCCGCTGCACCATCGAGGCCAGGGTCCAGTGCGGGCGGGCCGCGAGCCGCGCGGCCACGATCCGCAGGGCCAGCGGCAGCCCGCCCACCGTGCGGACCAGCATCTCCGCGGCCACCCGCTCGCGCCCGAGCCGGTCCTCGCCGATCACCCGGCCCAGCAGCTCCAGGGCCCGCTCGGTGTCCATCACGTCCAGCTCGACCCGGTGCGCCCCCGGCAGCGCGGTGAGCCGGACCCGGCTGGTGACCAGGACCGCGCACCGGCTGCTGCCGGGCAGCAGGGGCCGCACCTGGCTCTCGGAGGCGGCGTCGTCGAGGACCACGAGGACCCGGCGCCGGGCCAGCAGGGTGCGGTACATCTCGGCCCGCTCGTCCTGGGACTCGGGGATCACCGGGCCGGGGATGCCCAGCGCTCGCAGGAAGCGGCCGAGCACTTCGGGGGCGGTGGCGGGGGAGCCGGTGGTGCCGCGCAGGTCACAGTACAACTGGCCGTCGGGGAAGGCGTGTTCGCCGAGCCGGTGGCCCAGGTGGGTGGCGAGCGTGGACTTGCCGGTGCCGGGCTTGCCGACGATCACGGCCAGGCCCACGGCGCGCCGCCCGTCCTCCCCGAGCAGGACCCGCTCGACCTCCGCGAGCTGCCGCTCGTCCCCGACGAAGTCGGAGGTGTCGGCGGGCAGTTGGCGCGGCACCTCCTCGGCGGCGGCCGCGGCCCGCCCGCCGGGTTCCGTACCCTCGACGCCGCCGCCGAAGGAGTCCCCGGATCCGGATCCGGATCCCGAGCCGGAAGCGGGCAGGCCGGCGTCGCTCGGCGGGGTGTCCGTCCCGGGCGCGGCGCTCCGTACGCTGCCGGGGCCGGCTCCCGAGGGAGCGGCGGGGGCCGGTACGGGGACGGACGCGGGGCCCGGTACGGGTCCGGGCGCGGCGGCCGGTCCGGCCTGCGGGGCGGGTGCGGGCGGCACTTCGCCGGAGAGGATCGCCGACTCCAGGCCGCGCAGTTCGCTGCCGGGCTCCAGGCCGAGCTCCTCCACCAGGAGCTCCCGGCCGACCCGGTAGGCCTCCAGGGCCTCGGCCTGGCGGCCCGACCGGTACAGGGCCAGCATCAGCTGTCCCCGGAGCCGCTCGCGCAGCGGCTCCTCGCGCACCAGGTTCTGGACCTCGGCGACCAGCTGGTGGTGCCGGCCGAGGCCGAGCTCCAGCTCGATGCGGGTCTCGGTGGCCGTCATCCGCTCCTCGTCGAGCTGGAGGGCCTTGCCGCGCAGGGTCTCGCTGGGTATCCCGCTGAGACAAGCCCCCTCCCACAACTCATCGGCCTGTCTCAGGAGTTCGGCGGCGGTCCCGAGGTGGCCCTGGCGGGCGGCGGTCCGGGCGTCGGCGACGTGGCGGGCGAACAGCACGGAGTCGACGAGTTCGCCCTCGGTCTTGAGCACGTACCCGGGTGGGCGGGTGGTGATGGCGGCGGCGACCCCCGCCTTGGTGAAGAGCTTGCGCAGCCGCGAGACGCAGATCTGGACCTGGGTGCGGGCGGTGTCCGGGGGCTCGTCCTCCCAGATCAGGTCCACCAGGTAGTCGGTGCTGACGACGCGGTCGGCCTCCAGCAGCAGCGCGGCCAGGATGACCTCCTGCCGCCCCGGCGGTACGCGGACGGGCCCGGCCGCGCCGACGACCGAGAGGGGGCCGAGGATCCGGAAGGCCACCGGTTCGAGAGCGTGCTGTGCCCCACCGGGCGAAACGGTCATGAGTCTCCCAGCTGGGGCCACGCTTGTGAGGTGGTCGAGCGCCCGGTCAGTCTCGCCGAACACATGAGCTGTTGTCCATGGCGTGGAGATTTCGTGGCGATGAAGCGCCGCTGGCCGAAAACCGCCCCCACCGGATTCCCCCGCCCGCGCCCCCGTCCACGCAGGCCGGAGCGGCGCGAAGGGCCCGTCCACGCAAGCGCTCCGGCGGCACTCGAGCCGCGTGATAGGGGCGCGATAGCGGCGAGTTGCGGCCCTCCAGGAAGCTGTTCCCACCGCACCGCACCGCTGGAACGTGACCGCGTGGGGCGGCCGTAGGAAAGGACCCTCGATGGACAGTCGGTACACCGCACGGCGTGATCCGAGCCGTGTCGTCACCGATTCCGGGGTGGACCACGTGCGCCTCGCGTACGACTACCTCGACGCCGGCGACCTCGACGGCTACGGCTCGCTCCTGGACGCCGGCGCCCTCGGAGCGGATCTCGAATTCCCCCGCCCACCGGGGGCCCGGCACCTGATCACGAGGATCGTCGCCGACGGGGACTGCGTGGTCGCCATGGGCCGACTGGCCCCCCAGCAAAGGGACTTCGTCGACGTCTTCACCCTCTCCGCCGAGGGCATGCTGCGCAACTGCCGCCGCTACTACGCGGGCTCGACGGTCCCGTCCTGACGGCCGAGGCGGACACGGCCCCGCATCGCACGCGGGCGGGGCCTACAACCAGTCCCGCCGCTTGAACACGAAGTACAGGCTCACGCACACCAGTGCCATCAGCATGATCGCGAACGGGTAGCCGACGGCCCACTTCAGTTCCGGCATGACGTCGAAGTTCATGCCGTAGATCGTGCCGACCAGGGTCGGGGCGAAGAGGATCGCCGCCCACGAGGAGATCTTCTTGATCTCCTCGTTCTGCTCGAAGCCCGCCTCCGCCAGCGCCCGCATCTCCGCGTTCTGCTGCTGGGTGACCAGGGTCGCGTTCACCGTGAGGATCTCGGTGAGGGCCTGGCGGAAGCCGTCGACGCGTTCGCTGGTGTGGGTGACGTGGTCGGCCACGTCGCGCAGGTAGCGCTGGAGTTCCTCGTCCGTGCCGTACTTGGCGAAGCCCGCCATCAGGGCGTGCAGCATGCCCACCAGGGGGCGGGTCGCGCGCTGGAACTCGACTGTCTCGCGGGAGAGTTCGTAGATGCGGCGGGAGACCGCCGGGTCGCCGCTGAAGACCTCGGTCTCGATCTCGTCGATGTCGTTCTGCACCCCCGCCACCACCGGGGCGTACCCGTCGACCACCGCGTCCAGGATCGCGTACAGCACCGCCTCCGGGCCCAGGGCCAGCAGGTCGGGGTCGTCCTCCATGCGGCGGCGGACCGCCGAGAGGTCCGGGGCCGCGCCGTGGCGGACCGTGATCACGAAGTCCCTGCCCACGAACACGTGCAGCTCCCCGAAGTCCACCTCCTCCGGGCCGTCCAGGTAGCGGGCCGCGCGCAGGACCACGAAGAGGGTGTCGCCGTAGCGCTCCAGCTTCGGGCGCTGGTGGGCCTCCAGGGCGTCCTCCACCGCCAGCTCGTGCAGGTCGAACTCGGCGGCCAGGGAGAGGAGTTCGGTCTCCGTGGGCTTCGCGAGGCCGATCCAGGCCATGGCGTCGGGGAGTTCGCGCAGCAGGCGGAACGTCGCCGCCAGTGTGTCCGGCGACGCGACCTTGCGGCCGTCCCGGTAGACCGAGGACTGGATGACCGTCCCCGGCTGGGGAGCGGCGTCGGCCGACTCGGGGTGCGGTGCGGCGGGGTACGGGGGAGGGCGGCGCCAGGTGTGCTTCACCGGGCGCGGGGGTTGCTCCGGCACGCCGTCCACCTCCGCTTCGTGCGCCATGTCACGTAGCAGCTTATACGTGCACATTTCATGTGGCATGTGTGCGGTGGGGTGGGCGGCTTCCCCGCCGCTTCCCAGTTGCGGACCGGAGCTGTCCGCGATGGTGGCTATTTTCTACGCATGGCCACACCCACCACCGCCCCCGTCCTCACCACCCGCGCCCTCAACCGCGCCACCCTGGACCGCCAGCTCCTGCTGCGCCGCGCCCGTCTGGGCGCCGAGGACGCCGTCACCCACCTCGTGGGGCTCCAGGCCCAGAACGTGAAACCGCCCTACCTCGCCCTCGCCGCCCGCCTGGAAGGGTTCCGGGCCGAGGAGCTGTCCGGGCTCATGGAGTCCCGGCGGGTCGCCCGCATCGTCACCCTCCGCTCCACCCTCCACACCCACACCGCCGACGACGTCCTCGGCCTGCGGGCGTTGGTGCGGGGCCCCCGCGAACGCGAGATCGGCCTCTTCAGGAAGGGGCTCCAAGGCGTCGACCTGGAGCGGCTCGCCGCCCTCGCCCGGGACCTGGTGGAGGAGCGGCCCCGCACCATGAAGGAGCTCCGCGACGCCCTGGCCGTCGTCTGGCCCGGCGCCGACCCCACGGCCCTCGGCATCGCCGCCCGCTGCTCGCTGCCCCTGGTCCAGGTCACCCCGCGCGGGCTCTGGGGGCGCAGCGGACAGGTCGCGCTCACCACCGCCGAGCGCTGGCTCGGGCGGGAGGTCCCCGGGGAGACCGACCTGGACGCGGTCGTGCTGCGCTACCTCGGCGCCTTCGGACCCGCCTCCGTCAAGGACATGCAGACCTGGGCCGGCCTCACCCGGCTGCGGGAGGCCTTCGAGCGGCTGCGGCCCCGGCTCGCCGTCTTCCGTGACGAACGAGGCGTCGAGCTGTTCGACCTGCCCGACGCCCCGCGGCCCGACGAGGACGTCCCCGCCCCGCCGCGCTTCCTGGCCGAGTTCGACAACCTGCTGCTCTCCCACGCCGACCGCACCCGGGTCGTCCCGCCCGAGCACCGCCCCCGCACCTGGAACGGCAACCAGGCGCACCGCACCTTCCTCGTCGACGGCTTCGTGGCCGGGATCTGGCGGCCCGAGGAGGCGGGGGAGGGGCGGGCGACGGTCACCGTCCAGCCCTTCGCCGAGCTCGGCCCCGCCCAGCGCGACGCCGTCGCTGACGAGGCCCTGCGGACCCTGGCCTTCCTGGAGCCCGACGCCGAACACGCGGTCCACTTCGGGGACTTCACCGCGTGAGACAGGTGTGACGCGTGACGTACTACAGGCCGATGTCCCGCGCCCGTACGTCCTCCAGCGTCTCCCTGCGCACCAGCAGCCGCGACCGGCCGTCCCGCACCGCCACCACCGGCGGGCGGCCCGTCATGTTGTAGCCCGACGCCATCGACACCTGGTAGGCGCCCGAGGCCGGGACCGCCAGTACGTCACCGGGCCGCACGTCCTCCGGCAGCTCCGCCGCCTCCGCGAGCACGTCGCCCGCCTCGCAGTGCCGGCCCACGACCGTGGCCGTCCGCACCGGCGCCGACGAGGCGCGGCCCACCACGCGCACCGTGTAGCGCGCCCCGTACAGCGACGGGCGGGGGTTGTCACTCATCCCGCCGTCCACCGCCACGAACGTCCGCCCGCCGCCGCGCTTCACCGCGAGCACCCGGTACAGGGCCACGCCCGCCGGGGCCGCGATCGACCGGCCGGGCTCGACCGTCAGGCGCGGCGCGGGGAAGTCGAACTCCGCGCAGACGTCGGCCAGTTCGCGGGTGATGAGCGAGGCGTACGCCTCCGGGGCCGGCGCCGGGTCGCCCGCGCGGTAGGCCACCGCGAAACCGCCGCCCAGATCCAGCTCGGGCAGTGTGACACCGTACCGGTCACGCAGTACCGCCAGGAACTCCACCACCCGGCGCACCGCCTCGCCGTACGGCTCCGGGGCCGTGACCTGCGAGCCCAGGTGGCAGTGCAGGCCCACCAGCTCCAGCCTGGGCTGGCCCAGGATGCGGGCCACCGCGTCCTCGGCGTCGCCACCGGCCAGGGACAGCCCGAACTTCTGCCCCTCCCCGCCGGTCCGGATCTTGCGGTGGCCGCCCGCCTCGATGCCCGGCAGCACCCGCACCAGCACCCGCTGGCGCTCGTGCGCGGGCACGTGCGCGGCCAGCCGGGCGATCTCGCAGTCCGAGTCGACGACCACCCGCCCCACGCCGAGGCGCAGCGCGGCGCGCAGGTCCTCGGGGGACTTGGCGTTGCCGTGCAGCACCATCCGCTCGGGCGGGAAGGCCCGGGTGGCGGCCAGCTCCAGCTCGCCCGCCGAGCAGACGTCCAGGCCCAGGCCCTCCTCCTCGACCCAGTCGACGACCGCCCGGCAGAGGAACGCCTTGGCCGCGTACACCACCTCGGCGTCCGGCAGCGCCCGGCGCCAGGCCCGGGCCCGGGCGCGCACCTCGTCCTCGTCCACGACGTACACCGGGGTGCCGTACCGGTCGGCCAGCTCCGCGAGCGGGACGCCGCCGACGGCGACGTCCCCACCCGGGGCGCGCACCGCCGAGGCGGGCCAGACGGAAGGGGCGCCGAGGCCGGATATGGGAACCGTGGGGGCCGTCATCCGTACACCTCCGAGGGGGAGCGGCGCACGCAGGGGCGGGCCACCGCGAGGACGGGCGTCCGTACGGCGGCGGCGCCCGGCGTGGGGGCCGTGAGCTGCGGGTCGAACGTCACCGTCTCCACGCCCAGGGGCTCGACCAGGGAGCGCAGGACCGGTTCGGCGAGCCGGATCCAGGGCTGGCGGGTGCCCAGCACCTCGCGCAGCCGGTGCTCGCTGGTGAAGGCGATGGCGGTGCGCGCGCCCAGTGGCGTGCGCATGAAGCGGAGTTGACTCCCTCCGGCAGAGCCGAGCCGCACCGGCACGTAGAGCGGCCCTGCCGGGCGGCGTTCGTCGGGGTCCGTGTCTTCGTTCACGAGGATGTCCACGAGACGAAGCTATGCCCCGGCGGCGCGCGGATCTCCCGCCCCTGACGGCGCGCTGACCCGCACGGGGGCGGTTTTGACGGAGCCCTAGCGGCGGGTGTCGGGGGCGGGGCGCGACGGCCCGGGGAGGGCACGGGCGTCCGGATTCACCCGAAGGGGGGCGGGGTGGGGGTGCGGGGTGGGGGTGCGGGGTGGGCCCCGGAGCCTGGCCCTGGGGCGGTCAGGGCCCGGGCCTTGGGCGGGTGACGCGTCACGCATGACCTCTCACGCGTCACCTGTGACATGGCACCCACGGTCCCGCACGCGTCACGCGTGACATGGCACCCAGGGCCCCGCACGCGTCACCCGTGACATATCACCCGTGACATGTCACGGCAGCAGCCCCGCCCGTCGCGCCGCCACCACCGCCTCCAGGCGCGTGTGCGCGCCCAGCTTCCGCATCGCCGAGCGCAGGTACCCCTTCACCGTCTCCGGGCGCAGGCCCAGGCGCTGGGCGGCGTCCGCGTTCGTCGCGCCCGACGCGACCACCGCGAGGACGTCCACCTCGCGCGGGGCGAGCCGTACCTCCGGGCGGCGCGGCAGGTGCTGCGCCGAAGCCAACCGGCCGCACACCGCGAGCAGTTCGGCGCGCAGCGCCTCGTCCAGGACGCGCGGCGCCAGCGCCCGCAGCTCGCTGTGCGCCTCCCGCACCTCCTCCCAGGCGCCCGGCTCCCCGGACCCCACCGGCGTCCGGGTCGCCGCGAGCAGCCGGCCGGCCTCGTCCCGTACCAGCAGCGCCTGCTCCACGTCGCGGGCGGCCGCGACGGCCGCGTCGAAGACCCGGTCGCCCAGCGGACGGGCCACCCGCAGCGCCCCGTACAGCACGCCGCGCACCTTGCGCCGTACGACCACCGGCACCGCGAGCACCGAGCGCAGCCCCTCCACGGCCACCGCACCGTCGTACTCGTGGCTGATGTGCCGCGCGGCCGGGTAGTCGGTCACCGCGCACGGCCGCGACAGCGCGATCGACTTGCCGCCGAGCCCGGTCCCCGTACCGATCGACAGGCCCCGCAGGGACTCGGACAGGGTGCCGTTGAGCTCCGCGATGCGCAGCTGGCGGGGGTCGCGCAGCAGGCCGCCGAACGCCACCTGCACCCCCGTCGTCCGGCGCAGCCGCGCCAGCGCGGCCCGCATCTCCACGGCTTCCACCTGCTCGGGCACGTGCGCCTCTCCTTCGCCGTCGTCGCCTTCACCCCCGTACGGGGGTAGTGGGACCTGGGCCCCCGATTACACGATGTCGAGGACGGGCCGCGCAATGAGGAGGACACATGTCGGAACGCAGCGCGACGGAGGAGTTCCGGGCCGCCCGGGACTTCCTGCTCGAACACCGCGAGGACTACGAGACGGCGTACGCGGGCTTCGTCTGGCCGCGCCCCGAGCGGTTCAACTGGGCGCTGGAGTGGTTCGACGTGATCGCCGCGGGCAACCGCGCGACGGCGCTGCACATCGTCGAGGAGGACGGCACCGAGGCGGAGCGGACCTTCGCCGAGATGTCCGCCCGCTCCCACCGGCTCGCCAACTGGCTGCGCGCACACGGCGTCCGGGCTGGCGACCGGGTGGTCGTGATGCTCGGCAACCAGGTCGAGCTGTGGGAGACCGCGCTCGCCGCGATGAAGCTGCGCGCGGTCGTCATCCCGGCCACCCCGCTGCTCGGCACGGCCGACCTGCGCGACCGCGTCGAGCGCGGCCGGGCCCGGCACGTGATCGTGCGCTCGGGGGACGCCGCCAAGTTCGACGGGGTGCCCGGGGAGTACACCCGGATCGCCGTCGGAGGAGCCCCGGACGGGTGGGTGGCGTTCGAGGAGGCGTACGAGGGGATGGCGCCCGGGGACGCGCCCGAGCCGTTCGACCCGCAGGGGGCCACCCGCGCCGACGACCCGCTGATGCTCTACTTCACCTCCGGCACCACCGCGCGCCCCAAGCTGGTCGAGCACACCCATGTCTCGTACCCCGTCGGCCACTTGGCGACGATGTTCTGGATCGGCCTCAAGCCCGGCGACGTCCACCTGAACATCTCCTCGCCCGGCTGGGCCAAGCACGCCTGGTCCAACCTCTTCGCGCCGTGGAACGCCGGGGCGACCGTCTTCATCCACAACTACACGCGCTTCGACGCGGGCCGGCTGATGGCCGAGATGGACCGGGCCGGGGTCACCAGCTTCTGCGCGCCGCCGACCGTGTGGCGGATGCTCATCCAGGCGGACCTGGGCCAGTTGCGCACCCGGCCGCGCGAGGTCGTCGCGGCGGGGGAGCCGCTCAACCCGGAGGTCATCGAGACCGTGCGGCGCGCCTGGGGCGTGACCATCCGCGACGGCTTCGGCCAGACGGAGACGGCCGTGCAGGTCTCCAACAGCCCCGGCCAGCCGCTCAAGACGGGCTCCATGGGCCGCCCGAGCCCGGGTTTCCGGGTCGAACTGGTCGACCCGGTGTCGGGCAAGCCCGGGGTCGACGAGGGCGAGATCTGCCTGGACCTGTCGGCCCGGCCGGTGGGCCTGATGACCGGCTACCACGGCGACCCCGGGCGCACCGCCGAGGCGATGGCCGGCGGCTTCTACCGCACCGGGGACATCGGCTCGCGCGACGCGGACGGCTACATCACCTACGTCGGCCGCGCCGACGACGTGTTCAAGGCCTCCGACTACAAGATCTCGCCGTTCGAGCTGGAGAGCGCGCTGCTGGAGCACGAGGCGGTGGTCGAGGCGGCGGTGGTGCCCGCGCCGGACCCGGTGCGGCTCGCGGTGCCGAAGGCGTACGTCGTACTCGCGGAGGGCTGGGAGCCGACGGCCGAGACGGCCCGCGTCCTGTTCGCGCACGCCCGGGCGGTGCTGGCGCCGTACCAGCGGGTGCGCCGCATCGAGTTCGCCGAGCTGCCGAAGACGGTCTCGGGCAAGATCCGCCGCATCGAGCTGCGGGAGCGCACGGCGGCGGGGTCGTCGGCGGAGTTCGTGGAGGGGGAGCTGTGACGGAGCACGGTGACATAGGACGCGTGAACGAGCAAGGTGACATGGCACCCGCCACAGTGCACGGTGACATGGCACCCGCCGCCCCCGCCCCCGCCCCCGCGCGCGGGCCGCACGGCCACCCCGCCCTCTCCTACGCCCACGGCGTCAGCGACACCCCGCTGCTCGGTGACACCGTCGGGGCGAACCTGGACCGGGCCGTCGCGGCCTTCGGCGGGCGCGAGGCCCTGGTCGACGTGGCGTCGGGGCGGCGCTGGACGTACGCCGAGTTCGGCGCCGACGTCGACCGGCTGGCCAGTGCCCTCCTTGCCAGCGGGGTCCGCAAGGGCGACCGGGTCGGCATCTGGGCGGTCAACTGCCCCGAGTGGATGCTCACCCAGTACGCCACCGCGCGCATCGGCGCCGTCATGGTGAACATCAACCCGGCCTACCGCTCGCACGAGCTGGAGTACGTCCTCAACCAGTCGGGCGTACGCCTCCTGATCGCCTCGCTCGCCCACAAGACCAGCGACTACCGCGCGATGGTCGAGGAAGTCCGCGACTCCTGGGCACAGTTGGCGGAGGTCTTCTACATCGGCGACCCTACCTGGGACGACCTGGTCGCCCGCGCCACCCCGGAGGTCCGCGCCGAGCGGCTCTCCTGCGATGAGCCGGTCAACATCCAGTACACCTCGGGCACCACCGGCTTCCCCAAGGGCGCCACCCTCTCGCACCACAACATCCTCAACAACGGTTACTTCGTGGGCGAGATGATCGCCTACACCGAGCGGGACCGGGTGTGCGTGCCGGTGCCGTTCTACCACTGCTTCGGCATGGTCATGGCCAACCTCGCCGCCACCTCGCACGGCGCCTGCATCGTCATCCCCGCCCCCTCCTTCGACCCGGCCGCCACCCTGCGCGCCGTGCAGGAGGAGCGCTGCACCTCGCTGTACGGGGTGCCCACGATGTTCATCGCCGAGCTGGACCTGCCGGACTTCGCTTCGTACGACCTCTCCTCCCTGCGCACCGGGATCATGGCGGGCTCGCCGTGCCCGGTGGAGGTGATGAAGCGGGTGGTCGCCGAGATGAACATGGCCGAGGTCTCCATCTGCTACGGCATGACCGAGACCTCCCCGGTCTCCACCCAGACCCGCCGCGACGACGACCTGGAGCGCCGCACCGGCACCGTCGGGCGGGTCATGCCGCACGTGGAGGTGAAGGTCGTCGACCCCGCCGACGGCACGACGCTGCCGCGCGGCGAGGCGGGTGAGCTGTGCACCCGCGGCTACGGCGTGATGCTCGGCTACTGGGGCGAGCCCGGGAAGACCGCCGAGGCCGTCGACGCGGGCCGCTGGATGCACACCGGGGACCTCGCGGTGATGCGCGAGGACGGGTACGTGCAGATCGTCGGCCGCATCAAGGACATGATCATCCGGGGCGGCGAGAACGTCTACCCGCGCGAGGTGGAGGAGTTCCTCTACGCCCACCCGAAGATCGCCGACGTCCAGGTGGTCGGGATCCCGGACGAGCGGTACGGGGAGGAGGTCCTGGCCTGCGTGATCCCCAGGGACCCGGGCGACCCGCCGACGCTGGAGGACGTACGCGCCTTCTGTCGCGAGCGGCTCGCGCACTACAAGGTGCCGCGGCGGGTGGAGGTGCTCGACGCGTTCCCCATGACGGTGAGCGGAAAGGTCCGGAAGGTGGAGCTGCGGGAGCGGTACGGGGAGGGGTGAGCCGGGTCGGGCCCGGGCCGGACCCGCCCCCGGGCCCGTCCTTTCACAGCTCCCGGCGCATGCAGACCCGGGGCCAGTGGTCCAGGCCCAGGTCCGCCTCCTCGCGCCTGATCTTCCGCAGCCCCTCGGTGAGTTCGGCCTCGGCCAGTGCGCGGAAGCCCAGGCGGGCGTAGTACGGCGCGTTCCACGGCACGTCGGTGAACGTGGTCAGGGTCAGGGCCCCGAGCCCCCGCCCGGCGGCCCGGGCCGCCAGGTCCTCGATGAGGGCGCGGCCCACGCCGCGGCGGGCGGCCCGCGGGTGGACGGTGACCTGCTCGATGTGCGCGGCGCCGTCGATGACGTCGGAGACCAGGTACGCGACGGGGTGGCCGCCCTCGTCGGCGACCCAGGCGTGGCCGCCCGCCCGGTAGGTCTCCAGGAGGGCCAGCGCGGGGGGCTCGTCGTCGGCCACGGAGTCCATCCCCAGGGCTCGGAAGGACTCGCCCGCGGCGCGCTCGATGGTCTGGAGCAGGGGGAGTTCGGCGGTGAGGGCGGGGCGGATGCGCATGGGGCGAGTATCGCGCAGCCCGTCCGCCCGTTCCTCCTCCGCCCCCTCCCGGGTCCTTTCCGGGTCCCTTCCGCGGGGCCGCGCTCCCACGGGCTCGCCACCCGGCCGCTACGGGATCGCCGCCCCGCACCCCCCGTAGCCGGTGCCGCCCGTCGAGCCGGACGCGCCCGTGTCGTAGCCGTCGGTCTTCGTGCCCCGGCCGAGCAGCCCGCCGTCGCGCGCCAGGTGCGGGGTCACCAGGGTCAGTGCGGTGTCACCGTGCAGTGCGACGTACAGCGGCTCCTCGCCCCCGGCCACCTCCGCGCGCGCCGCGGGCAGCGGGTGTCGCTCGCGCAGCGCGTCGAGGGCCGCCCGCCCGGCGGGCGTCACGCGCCGCACGCACCACAGCCCGGCCGCCCCGAGCACAGGGAGCGCCGAGACCGCCAACTGCGCCGGAGTGTTGGGCGCCCCGAGCGGCACCACCACCAGCCCCGCCACCATCACCACCGGCACCGACCCGAGGAGCGTGCGGGCCACCCGCCACCGTCCGGCGGCCCGCAGCAGGCCCGCCCCGGCCAGTCGCGCGCGCAGCTCCCGTACCGCGCGACGCACCTTGGGCCGCACCATCAGCGGGCGCATCCCCAGCGGCCGCACCAGCTCCCGGTAGAGCGCCAGGCGCAGCGGGTCGCGCTCACCGCGCGGGTACCGCTCCTGGCGCAGCGCCCCGCCCCGCGCCGGGATCACGGCGTCCAGCAGGTACAGCTCGGTCACCGCCGTGGTGACGGCCGCGCGCCGCCCACCGCGCAGGAACGCCGCCTGCTGGGGCGTCAGTTCCCGTGCACCGTCCCCCGCCGGCGCCACCCGCAGCAGCGCCCAGGCCGCCGCGAGCAGCACCGCCCCCGCCCCCACGAACCACCAGGTGTCCACCGGCATCGACTCCACCCCCCGGGGTGAGGGTCCCCGCGCGGGGCCATCGTCGACACCTCAACTCACGTGTTCAGAGCTTGATTTGAGGTTAGGTCAGCTCCGTACGCAGGCGACACCGCTCACACGCCCCGCAGCACCAGCTCGTCCGCCGCGCCGTTCACCGGCTGCGGGGTGCCCGTGAGGTCGAGGACGAACAGCGGGATGTCCAGGTCGTCGGCGCGGGCCCGGGCGTCGGGCGCGTACCCCGCGAGGGAGAAGAACACGCTCGACGAGGAGGCGCTGAGCCCGTTGAGCCACAGGCACTCCACCGCGCGCAGGCTCGACGGCCGGGTGGTCGGGTCGACCTGGGCCACCAGGCCGGGGCCGCGCAGGTCGACGCCGGAGGGGGTGCGCTCCTCGGGCTGGACGACCTGGCGGAAACCCAGCCAGCGCAGGTAGAGGGCGGCCGCGGTGACCGCGTCGCGGGCGGTGCGGATGGTCATGGGCTGGAAGGGGCCGCGGGGCGCCCCGGCGGCGGACGGCTCCCGCTCGCTCGCGGGTGCGCCCGCCGAGGCGGGGTGCGGCGGCGCTCCGGGGGCGGGCGGCGGGGCCGCGACCACCGGGCGGACCGGGACGCGCAGGACCGTACCGCAGGAGCAGCCGTGCTCCGGGGCGGGCCACTCGTCGTGCCGGCCGCAGCGCTCGCAGCGGACGGTCACCCACTCCTCGGCCCAGTTGCGCCGGGTGATCGGCTCCGCGGGCGCGCCGGTCAGCAGCGGCGGGGTCACCGGGGCGCCGCAGGCGCACGGGAAGGCGGGCGCCGCGAAGGCCTGCGCCCGGTGGCAGACCGGACAGCTCACCGGCACGGTCTCGTTCACGCTCCTCGCCCCCTGCTCCTCTTCCGTGTTCCCCGGGTGGTTCCCCGGGCGCTCCCTCTTCCCCGGGTTCCGGCCCATCGTCCCCCAGCCGGGCCCTCCTTGGCAGGAGGTCGGGACAAGTGGGGGCGGGGCCGGGGAGCGGGCCGGCGGCTCCCCGGGAGTGGGCGGGCGGCTCTTGACGGCTCCTGGCACGCCGCCTAAGTTGTTTTCGTATAGCAGAACATAACTTCCGCATTACGGAATCGAAGCTCTCAGGTGGCGCGACAGAGCCCGATCCCCCAGGCCGAAGCAGGAGCACTCCATGCCTCGTATGACCGCTGCCCGAGCGGCAGTTGAGATCCTCAAGCGCGAAGGCGTCACCAACGCGTTCGGCGTGCCGGGCGCGGCGATCAACCCCTTCTACCGGGCGCTCAAGGAGGGCGGTGGCATCCACCACACGCTCGCCCGCCACGTCGAGGGCGCGTCCCACATGGCCGAGGGCTACACCCGGGCCAAGGCGGGCAACATCGGTGTCTGCATCGGTACGTCCGGCCCGGCCGGCACCGACATGATCACCGGTCTGTACTCCGCGATCGCGGACTCGATCCCGATCCTGTGCATCACCGGCCAGGCGCCGGTCTCCAAGCTGCACAAGGAGGACTTCCAGGCGGTCGACATCGCCTCGATCGCCAAGCCCGTCACCAAGAAGGCCACCACCGTCCTGGAGGCCGCGCAGGTCCCGGGCGTCTTCCAGGAGGCCTTCCACCTGATGCGGTCCGGCCGTCCCGGCCCGGTCCTCATCGACCTGCCGATCGACGTCCAGCAGACCGAGATCGACTTCGACCCGGAGACCTACGAGCCGCTGCCGGTGTACCAGCCGCGGGCGACCCGTGCCCAGGCCGAGAAGGCGCTCGGCTTCCTGCTGGAGTCGGAGCGCCCGCTGATCATCTCGGGCGGCGGCATCATCAACGCCGACGCCTCCGACCTGCTCGTCGAGTTCGCCGAGCTGACCGGCATCCCGGTCATCTCCACGCTGATGGGCTGGGGCACCATCCCCGACGACCACGCGCTGAGCGCGGGCATGGTCGGCGTCCAGACCTCGCACCGCTACGGCAACGCGAACTTCCTGGAGTCGGACTTCGTCCTCGGTATCGGCAACCGCTGGGCCAACCGCCACACCGGGTACAACCTGGAGGCGTACACCAAGGGCCGCAAGTTCGTCCACGTCGACATCGAGCCCACCCAGATCGGCAAGATCTTCGCCCCGGACTTCGGCATCGCGTCCGACGCGGGCGCCGCGCTGGCGCTGTTCGTCGAGATCGCCAAGGAGTGGAAGGCCGCGGGCCGGCTGCCCGACTTCACCGCCTGGGCCGAGTCCTGCCAGGACCGCAAGGCCCGGCTGCTGCGCCGCACGCACTTCGACAACATCCCGATGAAGCCGCAGCGCGTGTACGAGGAGATGAACAAGGCCTTCGGCCCGGAGACGCGCTACGTCACCACCATCGGCCTCTCCCAGATCGCCGGCGCGCAGATGCTGCACGTCTACAAGCCGCGCAACTGGATCAACTGCGGCCAGGCGGGCCCGCTCGGCTGGACGATCCCGGCCGCGATCGGCGCCGCCACGGCGGACCCGGACACCCCGATCGTCGCCCTCTCCGGCGACTACGACTTCCAGTTCATGATCGAGGAGCTGGCGGTCGCCGCCCAGCACAAGGTCCCCTACGTCCACGTCCTGGTGAACAACGCCTACCTGGGCCTGATCCGCCAGGCCCAGATCGGCCTCGACATCAACTTCCAGGTCAACCTGGAGTTCGAGAACATCAACACCCCGGAGCTCGGCGTCTACGGCGTGGACCACGTCAAGGTCGCCGAGGGCCTGGGCGTCAAGGCCATCCGCGTCGAGGACCCCGCCAAGCTCGGCGAGGCCTTCGAGCAGGCCAAGAAGCTGGCCCAGGAGTTCCAGGTCCCGGTCGTCGTCGAGGCGATCCTGGAGCGCATCACCAACATCTCCATGAGCCGCACGGTCGACGTCAGCGACGTCACCGAGTTCGAGGAGGTCGCGACCGAGCCCGGCCACGCGCCCACCGCGATCAAGGCGCTGAAGGTCTGACCGGTCTGATCCCGGAGGCCTGACGCGCGGCACGTCGCCCGCGAACAGGAGGGGCGGTCCACCCGAGGGGGGTGGACCGCCCCTTCGGCGTTGTCGTACCCCACCGCCACACTGGAGGCCATGACGGTGAGAGTGGACGCGACGCTGGAGTGGCAGCTCGACGAGGTGGCGGCGCACACGGAAGGCGCGCGCACGAAGGCGGCGATCGCTGCGGTCTTCGCACACATGCGGAGTGGCAGCGCACGTAGCAGGAAGAGACGCGGTGGCAGGGAACTGATCAGGCTCCTGGAGGAAGCGAGGTCGACGGCTGCGGCATCGGGCGAGTGGCAGGTGGTCCGGCTGCTGCAGGACTCCCTGGACTACGCGGAACACCGCATCCTGCGCTACGACTTCGAGGAGCGCTACCGATTGTTCCAGGCGGGGAAGGTCAGGAGTGATCGCAACCGTGACTTCATCGGGCGCCAGCTGTCGATGTCGCTGCTGTTCGCCGCGGAGGACCTGGAGGAACTGCTCGGCCGCGAACCGGAGGCGACGGCCGCCGAGGCCGTCGCCCACCTACGGCGGCGGTCGCAGGACGCGAACTACGCGGAAGCTCCGGAGGACCGCCCCGGGTGGTACCGGATCACTCCGGGGATGGCCGAGATGGGGGAGTGGGTGGAGCGCATCCTGCGGGAGCGCAGGGTCGAGGTGGGCGATCCCGCGGCGGCGGCGCGCCGCATCGTGATGTCGCCGGAATCGCTTTCCGTGCTCGCTGCCGATGCCGAGGGGCAACTGGTGGTCAGAGCGGTGGAGTTGCAGCGGAGGGCCGCCGGTCTCCGGGCGCTGCGCACTGTCACCCTGGACCCCTATGCCACAGAGCACGACGTGCAGAAGGCGCTGGAGGGCCAGTACTGGATCTTCGGAGGCGCCTACGTCGGCGAGGCCGCCCACCGGCGCCTCGTGCCGGGCGACGAGGTGGACATCCCGCTGGTCCGGGGCGATGGTGCGCTGCACGTGGTCGAGCTGAAGCGGGCGATGTCACTGCGCGATCCCCTGGTGAAGCGGCACCGTGGTGGATGGGTGGCGACGGCGCCGGTGCACGACGCGGTCGGTCAGGCCATCAACTACCTGGTCGGGCTGGACGAGCACCGGGAGAGGATACGTACGGAGTTCGGCCTCGACACCCGCAGAGCCGGGGCGATGGTGCTGATCGGCCATCCCGCGGCTCACCCCGAGGTTCCCGAAGAGGCGGTGAACGAGGCACTGCGCACGTTGAACGCCCAGCTGGTCCGGGTGGAAGTGCTCACCTACAAGGAGCTGGTCGACAACGCTGAGCGGGCGCTTGGGCGGGGCTGACGCAGCGGAGAGGCCCCGCCGGGCGGGCAGCGGGCGGGGCCTCCGGGGTGTGTCGCGCCTGGCTCGGGGTGAGCGCGCCACACCCTGCCCTCGGCGGGGCGGGTGCGGGGAGGGCCCCGGCCGGGTGGCTGAGACTACGCCTGTGATGGCCGAAAAGTAACCCTTCGGCTGGGGTGCGCGCCCCACGCGTACCCGTGCGCCACGACTCTCGAGGACCGCACGCCAAAAAGACCGGGATCCGATCCCTGTGCGTGGATCGGACCCCGGTCTTCGGGTGCGCGGACCGGGACCGTAAACCGGTCCGTGCGCCCTGGCTCTCCAGGTGCGGGCACTTCGGCCGCTGTTCGGTTGTTGCCGCCCGACGGTGCGAGGCTGGCGCGACAGGACGTTCGCGCCGCCGGGCGGGGCTCGTGGGGGAGGTTCCTGGGACCGCGGCGGCGGGTGACGGGCCGGCCGGGGGGTCTTCCTTCCTTCAGGTCAAGAAGGAGTGCCCCGGGGCCCTTACCACCGCACTGGCTCACCTGCCGCCGCGGTCCTCAAGTCGTCCGCTCCGCCGGCCACCCCTCATCCGGGCCGGCGGGCCGGACCGCGCAATGGACGTGACCTCCCGTCAGATCCGTTGCGCCGTCTGGTGGTTCGGACGGTGCCGAACCGGGTCCTGCTAGTCCTCGCGCAGGGCGCGGACCGCTTCCTCGACGCGCTTGCCGTACTGCGGGTCGGCGGCGTGGAAGTGGGCGAGGTTCTTCTCGATGACGTCCTCGCGCGAGACCTGCGACAGGCCGCCCGCGATGTTGGCGACGAGGCGCTGCTTCTCGTCCTCGGACATCAGGCGGTAGAGCTCACCGGCCTGGAAGAAGTCGTCGTCCTTGGTGTGGGCCGGGGCCTCGTGGGTGCCGGTCCAGCCGTGGATGGCCAGCGGGGCGGACAGCGGGGTGTCCGTCTGGGCCGGGCCCTGGTACGAGTTGGGCTCGTAGTTCTTGTCGTGGCGCGAGCCGTAGCGGGTGGCCATCAGGCCGTCCCGGCCGTAGTTGTCGGCGACGGCGGCCTTCGGCGCGTTCACCGGCAGCTGGGTGTGGTTGACGCCCAGGCGGTAGCGGTGCGCGTCGGCGTACGCGAACAGACGGCCCTGGAGCATCTTGTCCGGCGACGGGCCGATGCCCGGCACGAAGTTGTTCGGGGAGAACGCCGACTGCTCGACCTCGGCGAAGACGTTGTCCGGGTTGCGGTCGAGGACCAGGCGGCCCACGCGCTGCAGCGGGTAGTCCTTGTGCGGCCACACCTTGGTGAGGTCGAACGGGTTGAAGCGGTAGTCCGCCGCCTCGGCCGCCGGCATGATCTGCACGTACAGCGTCCACGAGGGGTTCACGCCGCGCTCGATGGCCTGCAGCAGGTCCGTCTGGTGGCTGTTGCCGTCCTTGCCCACGACCTCGGCGGCCTGGTCGGAGGAGAGGCTGCGCACGCCCTGGTTGGTCTTGAAGTGGTACTTCACGAAGAAGGCCTCGCCCGCCTCGTTCGTCCACTGGTAGGTGTGCGAGCCGTAGCCGTTCATGTGGCGGTACGACGCGGGGATGCCGCGGTCGCCCATCAGCCAGGTCACCTGGTGCGTGGCCTCGGGGGCGTGCGCCCAGAAGTCCCAGACGTTGTCCGGCTCCTGCTTGCCCGTGAAGGGGTCGCGCTTCTGGGAGTGGATGAAGTCGGGGAACTTGATCGGGTCCTTGATGAAGAACACCGGGGTGTTGTTGCCGACGAGGTCGTAGTTGCCCTCTTCGGTGTAGAACTTCAGCGCGAAGCCGCGCGGGTCGCGGACCGCGTCCGCGCCGCCCAGCGAGTCGGCCACGGTGGAGAAGCGCAGGAAGAGCTCGGTCTTCTTGCCGACCTCGCCGAGGAAGGCGGCCTTGGTGTACGCGGTCACGTCGTCGGTGACCTCGAAGTGGCCGTAGGCGCCGGAACCACGGGCGTGCACGACGCGCTCCGGGATGCGCTCGCGGTTGAAGCGGGCGAGCTTCTCCAGCAGGTGCTGGTCCTGGAGGAGCAGGGGGCCACCGACGCCGGCGGTGGCGGAGTTCTGGTTGTCGGCGACCGGGGCGCCGGACTCGGTCGTGAGCACGCGCTTCGACATCGTGGACCTTCCGTACTGGAGCTGCTGACGGTGCTCAGGAGTTAAATACGCGCTGGAGCGAACGTCAACAGTTTGTTGAATTTGAGGAGTGGCGTTCCGGACGGCGGCGACGCCTGGGCGCGACAGGACAGGTGTCAGCGCCGCCGCCGTCCGGAAGTTTCGGGAGCCCTCCGGCTCAGACCTGCGACCCGGACAGGCGCTCCACGGCCCGCAGCAGGGCCGAGTGGTCCAGGCCGCCGTCGCCCTGGGCGCGCAGCGAGGCCACCAGCTGGGCGACCACGGCGCCGACCGGGAGGGCCGCACCCACGTTGCGGGCGGCGTCGGTGACGATGCCCATGTCCTTGTGGTGCAGGTCGATCCGGAAGCCCGGGGCGAAGTCGCGGTTGAGGAAGTTGTCCTTCTTGCGGGTCAGCACGGTGGAGCCGGCCAGACCGCCGTTGAGGACGTCCAGGGCCGCCTTGAGGTCCACGCCGGACTTCTCCAGGAAGACCACGGCCTCGGCGCACGCCTGGATGTTGACCGCGACGATGAGCTGGTTGGCGGCCTTCACCGTCTGGCCCGAGCCGTGCGGACCGCAGAGCACGATGGTCTTGCCGAGGGCCTGCAGGATCGGCAGGGCCTCGTCGAACTCGGCCTGCTCGCCGCCGACCATGATCGAGAGCACCGCCTCGATGGCGCCGGCCTCGCCGCCGGAGACCGGGGCGTCCAGGACGCGCAGGCCCTTCTCGGCGGCGGCCTTGGCCAGGTCGACGGAGGTCTGCGGGGTGATCGAGGACATGTCCACGATCAGGGCGCCCTGCTTGGCGTTCTCCAGGATGCCGGCCTCACCGTACGCGATGGCCTCGACCTGCGGGGAGGCGGGGACCATCGTGATGACGACGTCCGCGTCCTTGACGGCCTCGGCGATCGAGCCGGCCGCGGTGCCGCCGGCGGCGGTCAGGCGGTCCAGCTTGTCCTGCTCCAGCGTGAAGCCGGTGACCGAGTAGCCCGCCTTGATCAGGTTCTCGGACATGGGCGAGCCCATGATGCCGAGGCCGATCCACGCGATCTTGGGGAGGGTGCTCATGAGGGTACCTCTCTGAAAACTGTTGTACGTGAAGTCAGTTGGCCGCGCGCAGCGGCTGGGGCAGCCACTCGAAGGCGCCGGCGCTCGGGCGGTCGCCCGGCTTGTACTCCAGGCCGACCCAGCCCTCGTAGCCGGCCTTCTTCAGGCGGCCGAGCAGGTCGACGAAGTCCAGGTCGCCGGTGCCCGGAGCGCCGCGGCCCGGGTTGTCCGCGATCTGCACGTGGCCGGTCCTGTCCGCGTACTTCTCGATGACCTCGTGCAGGTCCTCGCCGTTCATCGAGAGGTGGTACAGGTCGAGCAGGAACTTGGCGTTCCCCAGGCCGGTGGCCGCGTTGACCTTGTCCACGACCTCGACCGCCGAGGGGGCGCTGACCAGCGGGTACAGCGGCGACTCGGGCTGGTTGAGGGCCTCGACGAGCAGGATCGCCCCGATCCGGTCGGCCGCGCGGGCCGCCAGCACCAGGTTCTCCAGCGCCAGGCTGTCCTGGATCTGGGGGTCCACGCCCTCGACGCGGTTGCCGTAGAGCGCGTTGAGCGCCTTGCAGCCGACCGAGGCGGCGAAGTCCGCGGCCACGTCGATGTTGGCGCGGAAGCGGTCGGACTCCTCACCCGGTACGGAGAGGGCCCCGCGGTCGGGGCCGGGGAGCTGCCCGGCGTAGAAGTTCAGGCCCACCAGCTGGGTGCCGGCGTCGTCCAGCGCCTTCTTGAGGGCGTCGAGCTCGCTCTGCTCGGGGGTGGGCGTCTCGATCCAGGGCCACCACAGCTCGACCGCGGTGAAGCCCGCCGCGGCGGCGGCCGCGGGGCGCTCCAGGAGCGGGAGTTCCGTGAAGAGGATCGACAGGTTCACATCGAAGCGCTGGTCCGTGTATCCCATGAGGGGTAGGCGCTCCTTCCGTATTGCGGAAGTTGTTTTCTGCTTAACGGAAGACTGCATGTGAGCTCGGGAAGCTGTCAAGGGGGCCTCCCGGATTTCCTCCCCGGCGCAGTAGGTTGGCGGCGTGCGATTGAGAGTGGAGTTCACGACCGAGCCCTTCGACCTGGACGAGGCGCCCGCCCACGCGGTGGTGGCCCGCGAGGTCATCCAGGGCGCCGCGCTGGACGCGGTCGACGTCGGGCCCTTCGGGAACACCGCCGAGGGCGGCGCCGACGAGGTCCTCGACGCGGTGGACGCGCTGCTGCGCCGCGCGCTGGCGGCCGGGGCCACCCGGGTCTCGCTCCAGGTGAACGTGATCGGGGACGCGACCGGGCAGGACGCGGCGGAGGAGGGTGGGAAGAAGTGACCGTTCCGGGGGACCACCCGCTGCTCGCGGCCGTCAAGCCGCTCGTGGACGCGATGGGCGCCGAGATCCTCGACGCCGACCAGGCCCAGACCGACGACGTCGTACTGGCCTGGGAGGGCGAGGACGTCCTCGCCGTACGGCTGCCCCAGCTGTCCGACTCGCTGGAGCACATCCTGGCCGCCCTGGAGCGCCGCCACGGCCGCCCGCTGGCCGAACTCGACCGCAAGGCCAAACAGGAGGTCGTCCGGGTCCTGGAGGCGCGCGGGGCCTTCTCCGTGCGTCACGGGGTGGAAACGGTGGCGGGCGCCCTCGGGGTCAGTCGTTTCACCGTGTACAACTACCTGAACAGGGAAAACACCGCCAAGAGCGAGTGATCGCCCCCCGCTGCCAGTGGACCGCCGCCCGGATGCCGGGCGGCGGTTTTCGTTACTCCAAGTTTTCAACAAAGTGTTGACGTGATGTTTCGGCTGGCGTTAGCTATCCGCAGCCCGTCCAGCACCAAGGCCACGGAGGCTCCCGTGACTTCGACCGAAACCCGCTCGTCGGGGGACACCCCCGCAGCGGGCCTCACCCGGCTGAACACCCTCGCCGACAGCGAAGCGCACGCCGCGCTGCACGAGGTGTGCGCCAGCTCGGCCTGGGGGAGCAAGCTGCTCGCCCAGCGCCCCTACGCCAGCGCGGACGCCCTCTTCGCCGCCAGCGACGCCGCCATGGCCGAGCTGACCGCGGCGGACCTGGAGGAAGCGATGGCCGGGCACCCGCCGATCGGCCGGCCGAAGCCCGGAGACCCGACGTCCGCCCGCGAACAGCGGGGGATGGCCGGCGCCTCCGAGGAGCTCAAGGCCGAGATGCTCGAACTGAACCTGGCGTACCAGGACAAGTTCGGACACGTCTTCCTGATCTGCGCGACCGGCGCCACCGCCGAGTCCATGCGCGACGCGGTCAGGACCCGGATCGGCAACACGGCCGAGCAGGAGCGCGAGATCGTGCGCGCCGAACTCGGCAAGATCAACCGCATCCGGCTGACCCGTCTCGTGGAGGAAGAAGACCCCGCATGAGTACCGAGACCACCGCCTCCGTGTCCACGCACATCCTGGACACCAGCGTCGGACGCCCCGCCGAGGGCGTCGCCATCTCGCTCGCGGCGCGCAGCGGCGCCGGCGCCGCGTGGATCGCGCTGGGCGGCTCCGCCACCGACGCGGACGGGCGCTGCAAGGACCTGCCGGCGCTGCCGGAGGGCACCACCCACGTGCGCCTCGACTTCGAGACCGAGGCGTACTTCTCCAAGAAGCAAGCCGATGCGCAGCAGGACGCCCCCGCGAATCGGGACAGCGGTGCGTTCTTCCCCGAGGTGGCGATCACCTTCGCCGTCGAGGCGGGCGAGCACTACCACGTACCGCTGCTGCTCAACCCGTTCGGCTACTCCGTTTACCGAGGGAGCTAGCAGACATGCCCACGATTCTGGGACAGAACCAGTACGGCAAGGCTGAGAACCGCGTCGTCAAGATCACGCGCGACGGCGACACGCACCACATCAAGGACCTGAACGTCTCCATCGCGCTCTCCGGCGAGATGTCCGACGTGCACCTGTCCGGTTCCAACGCCAACGTGCTGCCGACCGACACCACCAAGAACACGGTGTACGCGTTCGCCAAGGAGTACGGGATCGAGTCCGCCGAGCAGTTCGGCATCCACCTCGCCCGCCACTTCGTCACCTCCCAGCCGGCCATCCACCAGGCGCGCATCCGCATCGAGGAGTACGCCTGGGAGCGCATCGAGACCTCCGAGGCCAACTCGAAGTTCATCGGCTCCGACGAGGTCAAGCACTCCTTCGTCCGCCAGGGCCAGGAGACCCGCGTCTCGCAGATCACCTACGACGGCCGGGAGTGGGAGGTCGTCTCGGGCCTCAAGGACCTCGTGGTGATGAACTCGACCAACTCCGAGTTCTGGGGCTACGTCAAGGACAAGTACACGACGCTCCAGGAGGCGTACGACCGCATCCTGGCCACCCAGGTCTCCGGCCGCTGGCGGTTCAACTGGACCGACGACGAGCAGAAGATGCCCAACTGGGAGCGGTCCTACGAGCAGGTCAAGAAGCACATGCTCCAGGCCTTCGCCGAGACGTACTCGCTGTCGCTGCAGCAGACGCTCTACCAGATGGGCTCGCGCATCATCAACAACCGTTCGGAGATCGACGAGGTCCGCTTCTCGCTCCCGAACAAGCACCACTTCCTGGTCGACCTCGAGCCGTTCGGCCTCAAGAACGACAACGAGGTCTACTTCGCGGCGGACCGCCCCTACGGCCTGATCGAGGCCACCATCCTGCGGGACGGAGTGGAGCCGCGGATCCCGGTCGACATGACCAACCTCTGACGCCAGGCCGCGTGCCGCCCCGCCCGTCGCAGTCGGGCGGGGCCGTACCGGACCGGAGGGAACATCAATGGCACAGCCAGCAAAGGGGCCGGCACAAGGCCCGTGTTCCACCCCACCGGCGGGCGACTGCCACCCGGTGGACGAGAAGTTGCCCCCGTCGCGGCTCGTCCCCGCCGCGCTCCAGCACATCGCCGCGATGTACGCCGGCGTGGTGACCCCTCCGCTCATCATCGGCCAGGCCGTACACCTGGACGCCGCCGGGATGACCCGGCTGATCGCCGCCAGCCTGCTCATCGCCGGGCTCGCCACCATCCTGCAGACCATCGGCATCACCAACTTCGCCGGGAACCGGCTGCCGTTCGTCAACGCCGCCTCCTCGGCCGGCATCGCGCCCATGCTCGCGATCGCCGAGACCAGCGCCCCCGGCCACCAGCTCCCCGCCATCTACGGCGCGGTGATGGTCGCCGGAGTCTTCTGCCTCGCCGTGGGACCCTTCTTCGGCCGGCTGCTCCGCTTCTTCCCGCCGCTCGTCACCGGCGTCGTGATCACCCTCATCGGGGTCACGCTGATGCCCGTCCCCGTCGGCTGGGCCCAGGGCGGCAACGCCGGCGCCGCCGACTTCGGCTCCATGAAGTACCTCGCCCTCGCCGGGTTCACGCTCGTGGTGATCCTGCTCTTCCAGCGCTTCGGCCAGGGCTTCCTCAAGCAGGTCGCCCTGCTGCTCGGCCTGTTCATCGGCACCCTCGCCGCGATCCCGTTCGGGATGGCCGACTTCTCGGCCCTGCGCGAGGCCCCGGTGGCCGCGCTGCCCGCGCCCTTCTCCTTCGGCACGCCCGAGTTCCAGCCCGCCGCGATCCTCTCGCTGTGCATCGTGATGCTCGTCCTGATGACCGAGTCCAGCGCCGGGATGCTCGCCCTCGGCGAGATCTGCGAGCGCCGCACCGACGGCCGCACCATCACCCGCGGCCTGCGCACCGACGGCATCGCCACCCTGCTCGGCCCCGTCTTCGGCGGCTTCCCGACCTCCGCCTTCGCGCAGAACGTCGGCGTCGTCTCGCTCACCCGGGTGCGCAGCCGCTACGTCGTCGCCGTCGCGGGCGGCGCCCTGATCGTCCTCGGTGCCTTCCCGGTCCTCGGCGCGGTCGTCTCGCTGGTCCCGATGCCCGTCCTCGGCGGCGCCGGCATCGTCCTGTTCGGCTCCATCGCGGTCAGCGGCATCCGTACGCTCTCCGAGGCCGGGCTCGACGACAGCTCCAACATCATCCTGGTGGCCGTCGCGCTCGGCGCGGGCATCATCCCGCTGGCCGCGCCCACCTTCTACGCCGGGTTCCCCGCCTGGGCGCAGACCGTGCTCGGCTCCGGCATCAGCGCGGGCGCGCTCGTCGCGGTCCTGCTCAACCTGTTCTTCCACCACCTCGGCACCCACGGCCGGTCAAGCCAGACCGTGGCACTCAAATCCTCCTAGGGTCCTGCCGTGCCCCACCTCCTCCCGGCCGCCACGGCGGGAGGAGTCCACCGCCACTCACGAGAGCAGAAGGAAGCACCATGGCACCTTCGGCAGCCCCCCAGCGCATCGTCATCGAGAACGCGGCGATCGCCACCGTCGACGCCCAGGACACCGAGTACGCCTCCGGGTACCTGGTCATCGCGGACAACAGGATCGAGTCGCTCGGCGCCGGCCGGGCCCCCGAGGGCCTGGAGAACGTCGTACGCCGCATCGACGCCACCGGCCACCTGGTCACCCCGGGCCTGGTCAACACCCACCACCACTTCTACCAGTGGATCACCCGCGGCCTGGCCACCGACCACAACCTGTTCAACTGGCTGGTCGCGCTGTACCCGACGTGGGCCCGCATCGACGAGCGCATGGGCCGGGTCGCCGCGCAGGGCTCACTGGCCATGATGGCCCGCGGCGGCGTCACCACCGCCATGGACCACCACTACGTCTACCCCAAGGACGGCGGGGACCTGTCCGGGGCGATCATCGGCGCCGCCTCCGAGATGGGCGTGCGCTTCACGCTGGCCCGCGGTTCCATGGACCGCTCGCAGAAGGACGGCGGCCTGCCGCCGGACTTCGCCGTCGAGACCCTGGAGGGCGCGCTCGCGGCCACCGAGGAGACGGTGAAGAAGTACCACGACGCCTCCTTCGACGCGATGACCCAGGTCGCCGTCGCGCCCTGCTCGCCCTTCTCAGTCTCCACCGAACTCCTCAAGCAGGGCGCCGAGTTGGCCCGCCGCCTGGGCGTGCGCCTGCACACCCACGGCAGCGAGACGGTGGAGGAGGAGAAGTTCTGCCACGAGCTGTTCGGCATGGGCCCGACCGACTACTTCGAGTCCACCGGCTGGCTCGGCGAGGACGTGTGGATGGCGCACTGCGTCCACATGAACGACTCCGACATCGCCGCCTTCGCCCGCACCCGCACCGGCGTGGCGCACTGCCCGTCCTCCAACGCGCGCCTGGCGGCCGGCATCGCCCGGGTCCCCGACATGCTCAAGGCGGGCGTCCCGGTCGGCCTCGGCGTCGACGGCACCGCCTCCAACGAGTCCGGCGAGCTGCACACCGAGCTGCGCAACGCGCTGCTCATCAACCGCCTCAACACCCAGCACCGCGAAGCCGCCCTGAATGCCCGTCAGGCCCTGCGCCTGGGCACCTTCGGTGGCGCCGAGGTGCTCGGCCGGGCCACCCAGATCGGCTCCCTGGAGGCCGGCAAGCTCGCCGACCTCGTGCTGTGGAAGCTGGACACCCTGGCCCACGCCTCCATCGCCGACCCGGTCACCGCGCTGGTGTTCGGCGCGGCGGCCCCGGTGACCGCCTCCTTCGTCAACGGCAAGCAGATCGTCGAGCAGAACCGCCTGCTCACCGTGGACGAGGACGCCATCGCCCGCGACACCCGCGCGGAGGCCCAGCGCCTCGCCCGCATCGCCGCCCAGGGCTGAGGCCCGGGCGCGTCCAGTACTCCGGTCGGGGGGGACGGCCCCCGACCGGCGGCCGGGACCCGAGCGGGGTCCCGGAAGCCCTCCGGGGGTGGCATGTCACACGTGGCGTGTCACCCCCGGTCGGCACCACCCCCTCGCCGTACGCCCACCCCGGCGTACCACCCGTACGCGCACCCCGGCGTACGGACCCGTACGAGGACCCCGTACGCCCACCCCGCGTACCCGCTCCACCGCCGCACCCCCCACCTGCTGTCGCACCACCGCACCTCGCACCACCTCCATGACACCCACGTACCGCCGACGTGTAACCGACCGGAGGAACCGCCGTGGCGTCCAAGCCCAGGTTCAGCGAAGAAGCAGGCGCAACCCCCGACGACCGGACATCCCCGCAGAAGCATCCGGTCGACGAGACGCTCCCGCCCCTGAAGATGTTCACCAGCGGCCTGCAGCACGTGGCCGCGATGTACGCGGGCGTGGTGGCCCCGCCGCTCATCGTCGGCGCGGCCGTCGGCCTCTCCGCGAAGGAGCTCACCTTCCTCACCGGTGCCAGCCTGTTCACCGCGGGCCTGGCCACCTTCCTGCAGACGCTCGGCGTCTGGAAGATCGGCGCCCGGCTGCCGTTCGTCAACGGCGTCACCTTCGCCGGGGTCGCGCCGATGCTCGCCATCGTCGACACCACCAAGGACAAGGCCGACGCGCTGCCCCTGATCTTCGGGGCGATCATCGTGGCCGGCGTGCTCGGCTTCGTCGCCGCGCCGTTCTTCAGCAAGCTCGTCAGGTTCTTCCCGCCGGTGGTCACCGGCACCGTGATCACCCTGATCGGCATATCCCTGCTGCCGGTCGCCTTCGGCTGGGCCCAGGGCCCCAACCCCAAGGCGACGGACTACGGTTCGACCACCTACCTCACCCTCGCCGGGATCACCCTGGTGATCGTCCTGGCGCTGCGCCGCTTCACCCGCGGCTTCGTCAAGCAGATCGCCGTGCTCATCGGCCTGGTGGCCGGCACGCTGATCGCGATCCCGTTCGGCGTCACCGACTTCAGCCCGGTCGCCGAGTCCTCGGTCATCGGCTTCCCCACCCCGTTCCACTTCGGGGCGCCCCAGTTCGCCGCCGCCGCGATCATCTCCATGTGCGTGGTCATGATCGTCTCGATGACCGAGTCGACGGCCGACATGCTCGCCCTCGGCGAGATCGTGGAGCGCCCGGCCGACGAGAAGACCATCGCCGCCGGACTGCGCGCCGACACCCTCGGCTCGGCGCTGAGCCCGCTCTTCAACGGCTTCATGTGCAGCGCCTTCGCGCAGAACATCGGCCTGGTCGCGATGACCCGCATCCGCAGCCGCTTCGTGGTCGCCTGCGGCGGCGGCTTCCTGGTCCTGATGGGCCTGTGCCCGATGGCCGCCTCGCTGATCGCCGTGGTGCCGCGCCCGGTGCTGGGCGGCGCGGGCGTGGTGCTCTTCGGCTCGGTCGCCGCCAGCGGCATCCAGACGCTGGTCAAGGCCGGTCTGGAGAAGGACAACAACGTGCTGATCCTGGCGGTCTCGCTGGCCGTCGGCATCATCCCGATCAGCGCGCCGGAGTTCTACCACGCGTTCCCGGAGACCGCGAAGATCATCCTGGACTCGGGCATCTCCACCGGCTGCGTGGCCGCCGTGGTCCTCAACCTGCTCTTCAACCACCTGGGCCGCAACCGCCGCGACGCCGACGACGTCACCGCGCCGATGGAACCGGGAGGCGAGATCTCCCAGCAGCGCACGGGCCACACGGCCGCCGCGCACTGAGCACCCGTCAGGCACCGTCCCACCGACCGGACACGACGTGCGGGCCGCCCCAGGAAAGGGGGGCGGCCCGCACGTCGTGTCGCGTGTCGCGTGTCGCGTATCTCGTGTCCCGGGCCCGCCGACGGCCGGACGGCGGCCGTCCGCCGGTCGTCGGGCGGGCCCGTCGCCGGTCAGCCGATCCGGTAGCTGTCGCCGTAGACCTTCCAGCTCAGCGGCGTGTGCAGGTCCAGGTTCCCGGCCTTCAGGAACACCCGCTGGGCGGTGTCCACCCGGCTGGTGTCGCTGTGCGCCTCCTCCTGCTTCATCGCCCAGACGCGGGCGTCGAGGAAGGCGTTGAGGTACGTGACCTCGTTGCCGCCCTGGGCCGGCGGCTTGGCCTTGGCCAGGGCCCGCTTGCGTATGCTGCTGAAGCTCGTCGGGTCGGACCCGTCGCCGTGCATCACGATGGCGTCGTAGTACGCGAACTGGCCCAGCACGCCCAGGCCGTCGCTCTTGCCCCGGCTCACCGCCGGGTTGAAGTACACCCGGTCGCGCTCGTCGTCCTGTGCCTTCGTGAAGACGCTGTCCTGCGCGGCCGTCTTCCAGTCCTTGGTGAAGTTCGGGTCCAGGCCGGCGTGCGAGTCCGTGCCGTCGACCTTGCGCAGCGCGGGCAGGTACTTGGCCAGGACGTTGCCGGGCTTGCGCTGGGCGTAGAGCTCGACCAGGTCCAGCATGTCGCCGGTGCCGGAGCAGAAGCCGATGATCCCGGCCGTGTAGCCGCGGCCGTCGCCGATGTCCTCGATGTACTTGTACTGGGCGCGCCAGTCCAGCGAGGAGTTCTCCGCGCTGGAGACCAGCTTCATGGCGATCTCCTTCTTCGCCGGGTCGTCCAGGCCGACCGCCTGCGCGGCGGGCGCGGCGACGGCCGTGGCGGGCGTGGCCGCCGGGGCGCCGCCGGTGGTGACCGCGTGCGCGGAGACGGGGACGGCGACCAGGGTCAGGCCCAGCAGGACGCGCGGCACGAGGCCGAAGCGGCGCGAGGGGCGCCGGTGGGGGGTGTGCACCGTTACCTCCAAGGGGGAGAGGGGTGACGTGCTTCGTTAGGAAGCTTTCCTATCAGTTGGCGCGGACGTCGTACAGCCGTCCCGCGAAGGCCTGTTGGAAAAGGAGGGGCAAAGTCGCGCCACTCTTACGGGGTGAATCGGGCGTTTTCCGCGCGGAGTTGAACCCGCGCATCGCCTCCGTACGTGTATGCGCGACTACTTGACGATCCGTCAGACAAGCAGGACCCTGCGCTTATATCGGCCGCCCGATATAACCGACGCCCGGGAGCCGCCCGTGACGCCCCGCACCGCATCCCGTACCACCGCATCCCGCACCGCCGCGCCCCGTACGCCCCAGGCCCGGCGCAAGGAGCTCACCCGCGGCCGGCTGATCGACGCCGCCGCCGAACTCTTCGCCCGCAAGGGCTTCCACGCCGTCTCCGCCGAAGCCGTCGCCGAGGCCGCGGACCGCACCACCGGCGCGCTCTACAGTCACTTCGGCGGCAAGGAGGGCCTGCTCCTCGCGCTCCTGGAGGTCTGGAAGGAGCGCACCGCCGAGGAGCTGGCCGCCGAGATCGCCCACAGCCCCGACCCGGGCGACCACTTCGGCGCCATGTGGCGCAGCCTCACCCGCCCGCACCCCGTGCGCGGGGACTCCTGGCTGCTGCTGGAGGTGGAGCTGTGGCTGCACGCCGCGCGCGGGCCCGCCGTGGGCCCCCGCCTCGCCCGCCGGTACGAGGAGGTGCGCGCCCGGCTCGGCGAGGGCCTGGCCGACTGGGCCCGCGCCACCGGCACCACCCTGCCCCGGTCGCCCGAGAAGACCGGGGCGCTCGTCCTCGGCGTGCTCCTGGGCTGCGCGATGCAGCACCGGCTCGACCCCGACGCCGTCCCCGACGCCCTGGTGGTCGAGGCGCTGCGCGGACCGCTCGGCCTCACCGCCACCACCGCGACCGCGCCACCACCCCCCGAAGGAGGACCACATGACCGCCGCCGGTGAGATCGATCTCCTGGAGGACACCTGGGCCCGCGAGGTCCCGCACGCGCAGTTCGCCCGGCTGCGCCGCGACGACCCGGTCCACCTGCACCAGGTCCCGGGCGGGCAGCAGCCGTTCTACGCGGTGACCCGGCACGCCGACATCGTCTCCGTCAGCCGCGACCCCGAGCTGTGGTCGGTCGAGCTCGGCTCGTTCTTCGTGCGCGACCAGACGCCCGAGGCGCTCCAGAGCATCGCCCTCACCCTGATCGGCATGGACCCGCCCAAGCACACCCGCTACCGGCAGCTGGTCAGCACTGCCTTCTCCCCGCGCATGATCCGCAAGCTCGCCGCCGACGTCGGGCGGCGCGCCGAGCGCCTGGCCGGCACGGTCGCCGAGCGGGGCGGCGAGGTGGAGTTCGTCGCGGACGTCGCCGCCCGCCTCCCGCTGGAGATCATCTGCGAGATGATCGGGGTGCCGTCCGCCGACGAGGACCGGATCTTCGACTGGAGCAACCGGATGGTCGGCCACCAGGACCCCGACTTCCGCACCACCGAGGAGGACGGGCAGGTCGCGGCCGCCGAGATCTACGCCTACTGCGACCGGCTCGCCGCCGAGCGCGCCGAGGAGCCGCGCGACGACATCCTCAGCGCCCTGGTGCACGCCGAGGTGGACGGCGAGCGGCTCACCGCGCACGAGATCGACATGTTCTTCGTGACCCTGTGCGTGGCGGGCAACGAGACCACCCGCAACCTGCTCGCGGGCACCCTGCTCACCCTCGCGGAACGCCCCGACGTCCGCGCCGACCTGGTCGCCCACCTCGACGACGACGCGCTGTGGGCCACGGCCACCGAGGAGTTCCTGCGCTGGAACGGCTCCATCCACAACTTCCGGCGCACCGCGACCCGCGACACCGTCATCGGCGGGGTGCCGTTGCCCGCCGGGTCCAAGGCCGTGCTCTTCTACACCTCGGCCAACCGCGACGAGGCGGTCTTCGCCGACCCGGACGTCCTGGACGTGCGGCGCACCCCCAACGAGCACCTGACCTTCGGCGGCGGCGGACCGCACTACTGCCTGGGCGCTGGCCTGGCCCGCAGCCAGATCAAGTCCCTCACCCGCGCACTGCTGCGCCGCCACCCGCACGTGGAGCTGGCGGGGGAGCCGCGCCGGATGCGCTCGGACTTCATCAACGGGATCAAGTACCTGCCGCTGCGGTTCTCGGGGGTGTGACCGGTGAAGTGTCACGGGTGAGCGGTGCCATGTCACACGTGATGTGTGAGGAGTCGCGTATCACCGGTGACATGTCACCGGTGAGGGGTGCCCTCTCAGGTGTCACGCGTGACGCGTCACGGCCGCCGGTCCGGGGAGCGCCCGCTCAGTCCGGTCACCCGGTCCGGCGGCGACCGGCCGTGATGGCGCCGTCACGGCCGGGATGCGGGCCCCGCGCCCCTGTGGTCCCGTGGTCCCATGGATCTCGGATCAAAGGTCGACTCCCTGATGGACGGGCTGCGGGCCGACCTCGAGCGGCTCACCGCCATCCCGTCCATCGCGTTCCCCGGCTACCCCGCCGAGCACGTGCTCCAGGCCCACGACCTGGTCGTCGAGCTGCTGCGCGGCGCGGGCGTCGAGCACATCGAGCGCCTCGACCTGCCCGACACCGCCCCCGTGATCTACGCCGAGGTGCCGCCGCCGACCCCGGACGCGCCGACCGTGCTGCTGTACGGGCACTACGACGTGCAGCCGCCCGGCGACGAGTCGCTGTGGCTGTCGCCGCCCTTCGAGCCCACCGCCGTCGAGGGCGGCCTGCGCGCCCGGGGCGTGGCCGACGACAAGTCCAACGTGATCGTGCACCTGGGGGTGCTGCGGGCCTACGGGGGCCGGCCGCCGACCGGGCTGAAGATCGTCATCGAGGGCCAGGAGGAGTACGGCAGCGCCTTCGACGCCTACCCGCCCACCGACCCGGAGCGGTTCGCCTGCGACGCCATGGTCATCGCCGACATGGGCAACCTGCGCCCCGGCACCCCCACCCTGACCACCGGGCTGCGCGGCGCCGCCGAGGTGGTGGTGGAGGTGCGCACCCTTCAGGAGCCGCGCCACAGCGGGGAGTTCGGCGGCGCCGCCCCCGACGCGCTGCTCACCCTGATCGCCGCCCTGGCCACCCTGCACGACGAGCACGGCGACGTCGCGGTGGCCGGGCTGCGGCGCGAGGAGTGGCGGGGGACGACCTTCACCGAGGAGGAGTTCCGGGAGCTGGCCACCGTGGGCGAGGGCCTGCCGCTGCTCGGCACCGGCAGCCTCGGCGAGCGGCTGTGCAGCGGCCCCGCGATCACCGTGATCGGCCTGGACGCCCCGTCCGTGGAGCACGCGGCGTCCGCCGTGGTGCCCTGGGCCCGGGCCAAGCTGAACCTCCGCTTCCACCCGCGCCAGGACCCGCGGGAGGCCCGTGACGCGCTCGTCGCCCATCTGGAGCAGCTGCGCCCGTACGGGGTGGCGCTCACCGTGACGCCCGGCGACACCGGCCCCGGCTTCGAGGCGGAGACCGGCGGCCCGGCCCACCGCGCCGCGCTCGCCGCGCTGCGCGAGGGCTTCGGCGCCGAACCGGGCCACGTGGGCAGCGGCGGCTCGATCCCGCTGGTCAACGGCCTGGCCCAGGCGGCGCCCGGGGCCGAGGTGCTGCTCTTCGGCGCCCAGGACAGCATGTGCGGGCTGCACGCCCCCAACGAGCGGGTGCTCTTCTCCGAGCTGCGTGGCGCGGTGGTCGCCGAGGCCGCGTTCCTGCGCGAGTTCGCCCGTACGCACGGCACGGCGACCGGAGCCGACGCCGCCCACGCCCCGGGCGCGACCCACGCCACGGACGCCGCCCACGCCCCGGACGGTGCCTCGTGACGGCCCAGGACACCCGCGAGCCGGAGCCCCGTGACCCCCAGGAGCCGGCGGAGCAGCCCCGCTCCGGATTCCGCTTCCCGAGCGCGCTGACGATCCTGGCGATCGTCACCCTGGCGGTGTGGGTCCTGGCGTTCGTCATCCCGCCGGGCAGCTACGACCGCACCGATACCGGGGCGCCGGTGGAGGGCACGTACCACCGCGTCGACACCGGCCGGAGCTTCACGGACCGGCTGAACGACCTGTTCCTCTCGCCCGTCAACGGCCTGTACGGCGTGCAGGACCCGAAGACCGGCGAGGTCGGCCCCTCGCTGGCCGGTGAACTGTACGGCAGCGCGGGCGTGTTCCTCTTCGTGCTGGCCATCGGCGCCTTCATCACGGTGGTGTTCGCGACCGGCGCCCTGGACCGGGGCATCGGGCGGCTCGCGCACCGGCTGCGCGAGCGCGGCGCCCTGCTGATCGCGGGCATCATGGTGGTCTTCTCGGTGCTCGGCACGGTCGAGGGCTTCGCCGAGGAGACGCTGGGCTTCTACGGCCTGATCGTGCCGCTGATGCTGGCGCTCGGCTACGACCGGATGGTGGCCACCGGGGCGATCATCCTGGGCGCGGGCGTCGGCGTGATGTGCTCCACGGTCAACCCGTTCGCCACCGGAGTGGCCTCCTCGGCCGCCGGGATCTCGCTCGGCGACGGCATCGTGCTGCGGTTCGCCATGTGGCTGGTGCTGACCGCCGTCACCGTCGCGTACGTGGTGCGCTACGCGAGCCGGGTGCGGAAGGACCCGGCCCGCTCGCTGGTCGGCTTCCTGCCCGGCGACCGCGAGCAGGGCGCGGCCGAGGGCGGCGCGGTGCCGGAGCTGACCCGCACCCACAAGCTCGTCCTGGTGCTGCTCACCCTGGTCTTCGCCTTCATGATCTTCTCGGTGGTGCCCTGGTCCAGCGCGCTCACCGGGGACGCGGACGCCACCCCCTACGCCTGGGAACTGGACTGGTCCTTCCCGCAGTTGGCGGCCCTCTTCCTGCTCGCCGCGGTCCTGGTGGGCCTGGTCGCGCGGATGGGCGAGGCGAAGCTCAGCTCGACGGTCATCCAGGGCGCCGCGGACTTCATCTCCCCGGCCCTGGTCATCGTGCTGGCCCGCGGCGTCACCGTGATCATGAACAACTCGCAGATCACCGACACCGTGCTGCACGCCATCGAGGGAGCGGTACGGGGCGCGCCCTCGGCCCTGTTCGGGGTGCTGGTCTTCGTGGTCAACCTGCCGCTGGCGTTCCTCATCCCGTCCACCTCGGGCCACGCCACCCTGGCCATGCCGATCCTCGCCCCGCTGGCCGACTTCGCCGGCGTCTCGCGGGCCGTGGTGGTGACCGCCTGGGCGGCGGCCAGCGGCTGGATGAACCTGTGGGTGCCCACCACCGCCGTCACCATCGGCGGCGTGGCCCTGGCCAAGGTCGGCTACGACAAGTACCTGCGCTTCGTCGCGCCGCTGCTGGGCATCCTGTTCGTCCTCGTCTGCGGCTTCGTCGCCCTGGGGGCCGCCGTCACCTGAGGACGGCCCGACCCGTACCGCCCTCTTGTCCGGGGGCCGGGACCTGTGCCATACAGGTCTGGACCAATGCCCTCGGACGGGAGGCCTCCGCGTGCAACGCCCCCTCGCGACAGTCCTGTTGGCCCTGATCTCCCTGGCGGCCTCGGCGTGCGGCGGCGGGCGGGCCGAGGACACCTCGCCGCCCGGCGCGCCCACCGGGGTGACCGCGCAGTCCGGCAGCGCCACCACCGTGCACGTGATGTGGAGCGCGGCCCGCGACGACCGGGGCGTGAGCGGCTACGAGGTCTACCAGCGGGGCCGCGTGGTGAAGGAGGTGTCCGGCGGCACGCTGATGACCGACGTGGTGGGCCTGGCCCCGGGATCCCCGTACAGCTTCACCGTGCGCGCCCGCGACGCCGCCGGGAACCGCTCCGCGCCCAGCGCCGCCGTGCCCGTCACCACCCTGCGGGCCACCGCCCGGGACACCCGGCCGCCCACCGCGCCGGGCCGGCTCACCGGCCGGGCCGACACCGGGGGGCCCGGCGTCACGCTCAGCTGGACCCGCGCCGCCGACGACCGGGGCGTCACCTCGTACGACGTCTACCAGGCCGACTCCCGCGTGCACACCGTCCCGGGCACCGCGACCACCGCCCACCTGGCCGGGCTGCGCCCCGGCACCATCTACTCCTTCACCGTGCGCGCCCGCGACGCCGCCGACAACTCCTCGCCGGACAGCCCGGTCGCCGACCTGACCACGGCCGGCCGCGCGGGGGAGGGGCCGTCCACCGCGCCCACCGGCCTGCGGGCCGAGGCCGTCACCAAGGGCGGGGTGCGCTCCATCGAGCTGTCCTGGCTGCCGCCGGGGACCGGCGCCCCGATCAGGGAGCACCAGCTGTACCTGAACGGGAAGTTCGCCACCACCGTGGTGTGGGGCGCCGAGCCGCCGCCGGGCCGGGCCGCGTACTCCTTCACCGTCTCCGACCCGCCCGGCACCCGCTACTCGGTGAAGGTCCGGGCGAAGCTGCCCGACGGCACCTGGGGCGACTTCTCCGCCCAGCGCACGGTCGTGGTCAGCCGCTGAGCGTGCTCGCGCACAGCCGAGGACCCCCGGCACTGTCGGGTACCGGGGGTCCTGGACGCGGGAGTTGACGCTGTGTCAGCCGACCAGCTGCTCGTACGCGGGCAGCGTCAGGAAGTCCGCGTAGTCCGCGTCGAGCGAGACCTGGAGCAGCAGGTCGTGCGCCTGCTGCCAGTTGCCCGCGGCGAACGCCTCCTCGCCGATCTCCGCACGGATCGCGGCCAGTTCGGCGGCGGCGACCTCACGGGCCAGCTCCGGGGTGACCGGCAGCTCGGCGCCGTCGCGCTCGACGACGACCCCGGCGTTGATCCACTGCCAGATCTGCGAGCGGGAGATCTCGGCGGTGGCCGCGTCCTCCATCAGGTTGAAGATGGCGACGGCGCCCAGGCCGCGCAGCCACGCCTCGATGTAACGGACGCCGACCTGCACGGCGTTGACCAGGCCGTCGTAGGTGGGCCGGGCGTCGAGCGAGTCGATGGCGATCAGGTCGGCCGCCTTGACGTCGACGTCCTCGCGCAGCCGGTCCTTCTGGTTGGGCTTGTCGCCCAGCACCTTGTCGAAGGACTCCATGGCGATCGGGACCAGGTCGGGGTGGGCGACCCAGGAGCCGTCGAAGCCGTCGCCGGCCTCGCGGTCCTTGTCGGCGCGCACCTTCTCGAAGGCGACCTTGTTGACCTCGGCGTCGCGGCGCGAGGGGATGAAGGCCGCCATGCCGCCGATCGCGTGGGCGCCGCGCTTGTGGCAGGTGCGCACGAGCAGTTCGGTGTACGCGCGCATGAACGGCGCGGTCATCGTCACCGCGTTGCGGTCCGGCAGGACGAACTTCCGCCCGCCGTCACGGAAGTTCTTGACGATGGAGAACAGGTAGTCCCAGCGGCCCGCGTTGAGGCCGGCGGCGTGGTCGCGCAGCTCGTAGAGGATCTCCTCCATCTCGTACGCGGCGGTGATCGTCTCGATCAGGACGGTGGCGCGCACGGTGCCCTGCGGGATGCCGACGTACTCCTGGGCGAAGACGAAGATCTCGTTCCAGAGGCGCGCCTCCAGGTGCGACTCCGTCTTCGGCAGGTAGAAGTACGGGCCCTTGCCGAGCTCGATCAGGCGCTTGGCGTTGTGGAAGAAGTACAGGCCGAAGTCGACCAGGGCGCCGGGGACCGGGCGGCCGTCGAAGCGCAGGTGGCGCTCCTCCAGGTGCCAGCCGCGCGGGCGCATGACCACGGTCGCCAGCTGGTCGGCGTCCTTGAGCGCGTAGGACTTGCCCGACCGCGGGTCGGTGAAGTCGATGTTCCGCGCGTAGGCGTCGATCAGGTTCAGCTGCCCCAGGACCACGTTCTCCCAGGTGGGAGCGGAGGCGTCCTCGAAGTCCGCGAGCCAGACCCGGGCGCCCGAGTTCAGCGCGTTGATGGTCATCTTGCGGTCGGTGGGACCGGTGATCTCCACGCGGCGGTCGTTCAGCGCGGCCGGCGCCGGGGCGACCTTCCAGGAGTCGTCCGCGCGGATCGCGGCGGTCTCGGGGAGGAAGTCCAGGGTGGAGGTGCGGGCGATCTCGGCGCGGCGCTCGGCGCGGCGGGCGAGGAGCTCGTCACGCCGGGGCGTGAACAGCCGGTGCAGCTCGGCCACGAAGGCGAGGGCCGCGTCGGTGAGGACCTCGTCCTGCCGGGGCAGGGGCTCGGCGTCGACGATGGCCAGCGGAGACGGCGCTGGTGCGGACATGTGCTGTCACTCCTTCGCGGCGGAGCCCTGGCGGCCGCCGGGACGCCAGGGGTGGCACGGAGTGCCACGGCTCCGAGATACGGCTTCGGGCGCCTTCCGATCTGTAGGGCGCTTCTGAACAGTGGATAGTAGTTTCCTCATGGTGGAAGTTCAATGGTTTGTTGATGTCGAGATTCTCCGACTCGACAGAACATGGCGCACAGTGCCACGCCGCTCACGCCGGGCAGCCGTCCGGCCTCATACCGGGCCCCGCTCGAGCCTGGCCAGATCCGCCTCCGTGTCGATGTCGTACGGCTCCGCCACGTCGCCGCACTCCACCAGCTCGACGACGTCCGCGTGCCGCTTGAGGTAGTCCCGCGCCCCCCGGTCGCCCACCGCGCCGTCGGCGATCCCGGCCCAGTGGGAGGCCCCGAAGAGCACCGGGTGGCCCCGCTCGCCACCGTACGCCGCCGCGGCCAGTGACGCGGGGGAGCGGTACGCCGCGCGGACCCGGGCCACCGCGCGCCCGCCGATGCCGGGCTGGTCCACCAGCACCACCAGGGCCGCCCCGGCGCCCGTGCCGGCCAGCGAGGTCAGGCCCGCCCGCAGCGAGGAGCCCATGCCCTCGGCCCACCGCGGGTTCTCCGTCACCACGCACCCGGCCAGGTCGGCGCGCTCGCGCACCAGCGGTGCCGAGGCGCCCAGCACCACGTGCAGCGGGCCGCAGCCGCCGGTGCGCAGGGTGTCCAGGGCGTGCTCCACCAGGAGCCGCCCGTGGTGTTCGAGCAGCGCCTTGGGCCGCCCGCCCAGGCGCCGTCCGCCGCCCGCCGCGAGCACCAGGCCCGCCACCCGGCCGCCCGGAGCCGTCTCGTCCGCTTCCGCTCTGTCCGTCGTACTCGTCATGCTCCCTGCATACCGCACAACGGCCCGGCCAAGGGTCGGCCACGGTCCGGTCACGGCCCGCCCGCGCCCCGGAAAAGATCGTTGAACGTTTAGCGTTTTTTCCGTCGCGCCGGTGGCGAAATCGACGCGCCATGGCGTTAACTTGCCCACACCCCAAGGCACTTGACCACTGTCCTGGGGCAGCGAGATGGAGCACGAAGGTGTGCGACGGGGAGGTCAATGGTGCTGATTGTTCCCAATGCGGGGCGCAGGTGCGTGACGGAGGGCGGCGAGGACCCCAGGGTGGGGGGTCTGCGCGCCGCGGTGGCCCGGTTGCGACGCGAACTGGCGGGTCACCCCGCCGAGTTCGCCGACCGCGCGGTGGCCGAGGACGAACTGGCGTCGCTCGACGCGATGGCGCTCGGCGGCGTCCCGGACGTCCGCCGCCTGCGCCGCTCGCTGTTACTGGTCGCGGGGTCGACCGGGTCGGTGAGCGCACTGCGCGGCGCCCTGGAGGAAGTGCGCAAGGCGGTGGACCTCTTCGGAGCGCCACCGGAACCCTTCGAACCCCCGCGCTTCAGGGCCAGGCCCCCCGGCCGGGCCGCGGGGGAACCGTACGAACCACCGGACACCTACGACGTCCCCCGGCTGCGCGCCCCGGCGCCGGACGGCGGGAAGGCCGGATCCACCAAGACGTGAGGGCGGCGGGCGCCGCGCCCCCCGGTCACCGGGACCGCGGCGCCCGCTCGGCGCCCGTCGGCAGCCGCACCTCGAACCAGACGACCTTCCCGGTGGACAGCCGGGTCGCGCCCCAGCGCTGGGACAGCCGGTTCACCAGGAACATGCCCCGGTTCCCCTCGTCCAGCGGCATCGCCCGCTTCAGGCGGGGCAGCCCGGGCCAGTCGTCACCCACCTCGCAGCGCAGCACGTCGGTCCGCATCAGCCGCAGCGTGACCGGGCGCTCCGCGTAGCGCACCGCGTTGGTGACGACCTCGCTGACCAGCAGGGCGAACGTGTCCGTCAGCTCGTCCAGGCCCCACCGCTCCAGCGCCCGCCGCACCAGCCGCCGGGCCCGGCCCGCGGCCGTGGCCTCCGACTCCAGGGACCAGTAGGCCACGTCGGTGGCGGCGATGCCGCTGAAACGGGCCGCCAGCAGGGCGATGTCGTCGTCCAGGCGCCCGGACCCCAGCTCCTGCAGGGTCGCGTCGCACAGCCCGTCGGGCCCCTCGTCGGCCGTCGAGCCGACCACCCGGCACAGGTCCTCGATGCCCGCCCACACGTCCAGCGTCCGGGACTCCACCAGCCCGTCCGTGTACAGCACCAGCGTGCTCCCCGGTGGAGCGTCGAACTCGACCTGTTCGAAGGCCGCGCCGCCCACTCCGATCGGCGCCCCCGGCGGCACCGCGAGCACCTCGGTGCGGCCGTCGGGGTGCTGGAGCAGGGGCGGCGGGTGCCCCGCGCCGGCGAGCGTGATCCGGTGCGACACCGGGTCGTACACCGCGTACACGCAGGTCGCCATCCGCTCCGGGCCCAGCCGCTGGGCCTGCTCGTCCAGGTGGAACAGGACGTCGTGGGGCGGCAGGTCGAGCCCCGCGAGGGTCTGGGCGGTGGTGCGCAGCTGGCCCATGACCGCGGAGGCCGCCAGCGAGGGGCCCATCACGTCCCCCACCATGAGCGCCACCCGGCTGCCCGGCAGCGGGATCACGTCGAACCAGTCGCCACCGAGGCGGGCCGCCTCCGTCGCCGCCCGGTAGCGCGCGGCCATCTCCACCCCCGGCGAACGGGGGAGCGACGCGGGCAGCATCGACCGCTGGAGCGCGTCCGCCTCGAGCCAGCCCGGATCGGCCCCGTCCGGGTACGCCGCGGTCGCCTCGTCGGGCCAGGAGTACGAGGGGTCCCGCAGGCCCATCTCGTGCGCGGCCCTGCGCACCGCCGCCCCCTCCTCGTCGAGCACCCCGCGCAACTGCCCCAGCGCGTCGTCGAGTTCATCGAGCTCGGGGTCCTCGTCCGGCCCCCCCGGCGCGACGGCGAGCTGCGACCGGGGAACCCCCTCCCGGGCTCCGGCGAGCTCCCGCTCCAGCTCCGCCACCCGGCGGGCCGCCCGGTCCGCCACCCGGCGGGCGAGGTCCCGTTCCTCCTCGGCCCGCGCCAGTTCGCCCCGCAGCGCGGACTCCTGCGCGCGGACGCGCTCCAGTGCGACGCCCAGCCGCTGCTGGAAGTCCTCCTGCGCGGGCAGCACGGTCAGGGCGTCGATCCGCCGGTTCAGCTCGGCGATCTTCGCCTGGGCCTGGGCCAGCGCCATCAGCAGCAGCGCGGCGGCCTTCACCGCCTGCTGCCGGCCGCGCTCACTGGTGTCGTACGCCTGTCGGGCCCGGGCCATCTCCTCGTACGCGGCGATCGTCCGCTCCTGCGCGGCCAGCAGGTCCCGGGTCCCTCCGGGTGGTGCCACGGGCGGTCCCGGCGCCGGGGTCGGGCTGGTGCGGCCCCGCTCCCACAGGGCCCGGGCCGGGGCGAGCCGGGCCGCCGTGACGTCCGCCCGGGAACCGGGGAAGCACACGTCCTCGACCGCCTCGACCAGGTCCCAGGTCAGCCCGTCGCCCGCCAACTGGTCCCTCAGGGGTCGCAGTTCGGGCACCGTCGCATCCCTGAAGTGGTCCGGCACCAGCCCCCGGCGCAGGCTCTGCACCGAGACCGCGGCCTCGTCCAGCCACGAACGGACCAGTTCCACCAGCTTGTTGACCTCGACGCAGTCGCCCCGCGCCGGGCCCCACGGGCGGCCGGGGCGCTTGTTCCTGTCTCCCGCTGAGCTCGTCACGGGCCGAGCCTGCCACCGGCGCGGACGCCCGCGCGGGTTGTCCCGTGACAACCGAGGGTTTTCACGGGGACAACACGGCCGCACTCGCACGCGTGCCGCCCTCCCGGGCACCGTGGGGCGCCATGAACCCCCACCGCACCCTGCTGCTGACCGCCCTGCTCGCGCTGGCCCTGCTGTGCTCCGCCGTCGGCGCGGCCGCCGCCGGGCTGCTCGCTCGCTGGGACGGCGCGACGCTGCCCGCCGCGCTGGCCCGGGCGGGCGTGGCGTTCGGCGGCTCCCTCACCGTCTGCTGCGCACTGATCGCCCTGCTGCTCGGCGGGCTGAGCTGAAGGGCCCGCCGCCCCGTGCCGGGTGGGGCCGCTCAGCGCCTGATCAGGCGACGGGCCGTCGCCGCCGCGACCGCCGCCGTGCGCGAGTCCACGCCCAGCTTGGCGAACACGTGCACCAGGTGCGACTTCACCGTCGCCTGGCTCAGGAACAGCCGCTTGCTGATCTGCTGGTTCGACAGGCCCTCGCCCACCAGCTGCAGCACCTCCAGCTCCCGCTTGGTCAGCGCCTGGGCCGGGGTGCGCATCCGGTCCATCAGGCGGTGCGCCACCGTCGGGGCCAGCGCCGACTGGCCCGCCGCCGCCGTGCGCACCGCCGCCGCGAGCTCCTCGGGCGGCGCGTCCTTGAGCAGGTAGCCCAGGGCGCCCGCCTCCACCGCCGCCAGGATGTCCGCGTCCGTGTCGTAGGTGGTCAGCACCAGCACCCGCGGGCCGCCCCCGGCGCCGGTGATCGCCGCGGTCGCCTCCGCGCCGTGCATCCCCGCGCCGAACTGAAGGTCCATCAGCACCACGTCCACGCCCCCGGCCGCGGCCAGCTCCACCGCGCGCTCGGCGGTCGCGGCCTCGGCGACCACCGCGAAGTCCGGCTCGGTGTCCAGGACGGCCCGCAGACCGGCCCGCACCACCGGGTGGTCGTCGGCGAGCAGCAGGCGGATCGTCATCGCGTCCCTCCCAGGTCGGCCCCGTACGGTTCTTGGGCCGCTCCCGCCGGCGGGGCTCCGGGCGGGTCCCCGGCGGGCAGCGGCAGCGTGACGGCGACCGCGGTGCCCTGGCCGGGCGCGGACTCCACGGTGAACGTCCCGCCCAGCGACTGGGCGCGCAGCCGCATCGCGGGCAGCCCGAAGCCGCCCTCCGAGGTCGGCGCCGCCACCGCGTCCGGGTCGAAGCCGCGGCCGTCGTCCACCACGTCCAGCGCCACCGCGGAGTCCATGAAGCTCAGCGTGACCTCGGCGCGCGAGGCGTCCGCGTGCCGCACCGCGTTCGCCACGGCCGACTGCGCGATCCTCAGCAGCGCCACCTCGTACGGCGTCGGCAGCTCCACCGGCTCGCCGCTCGCCGAGAAGCGCACCCGCGGCCCCGGCCCCGGCTCGCACAGCCGCTCCAGGGCGCCCGCCAGCGAACCGCGCTCCAGGTCCGGCGGCGAGAGCGCCCGTACGAAGCGGCGCGCCTCGGCCAGGTTGTCCTGGGCGGCCACCCGCGCCCGGTCGATGTGCTCGGCGGCCGGCGAGCCCTCGGGCAGCGCCCGCTCGGCGGCGCGCAGCAGCAGCTGGATCGACGACAGGCCCTGGGCCAGCGTGTCGTGGATCTCCCGGGCCAGCCGCTCGCGCTCGGCCAGGGTGCCCGCGTGCCGCTCGGCCGCGGCCAGCTCCGCCCGGGTCGACATCAGCTCCCGCACCAGCCGACGGTGGCGCTCGCTCTCCCGGTACAGCGCCTGGTAGCCCAGCACCGTCGCCACGGCCACCGCCGCCCCGAGCAGCGGCCCGATGAACGCCCCCGGGTTGGGCCCGCCGCTGTGGCCCACGTACGACGCTATGGCGGCGGCGGCCGTGGCGCCGACGGCGGGCAGCGACCAGCGCACCGGCAGCAGGTGCAGCTGGAGGAAGTACAGCGGGAACGCGGCCCACAGCCCGTCCGGGGTCAGCCAGAGCAGCACCGCCCAGACCGCCCACAGCGCCGCCAGCCAGAGCGCGGCGGCCCGTGGGGACGAGCGCACCCGGGGCAGCAGAGAGCCGGCGGCGTAGACGGCGCCCATGGCGACGGCGGCGGCGCACACCGCGACGGTGTGCGCGGTCGTGGCGTGCGTGACGTGTGACGTGTCACCGGTGACCGCCCGCACGACGGCCAGCGCGAGCAGTCCCGCCATCAGCAGGTGCAGGCACAGGCGCAGGACGCGCAGGGCGGGGGTGAGGGAGCGGGGATCCATGACCCGTCCAGCGTAGGCGGGAGGGGCGGGTGGCCACTCAACCGAAAGTTTGATTGCGGGGCCATCCGTGGCGCGATGCGCCCGGGCACCCGGTGCCAGCAGGCTTGGCCCCATGTTCGTGGCATGGAGAGACCTGAGATTCGCCAAGGGGCGGTTCGCGCTGATGGGCACGGTGATCGTACTGATCACGCTGCTCGTCGGGCTGCTGTCCGGGCTCACGGCCGGACTCGCCCGGGAGAACGTCTCGGCGATCACCGGCCTGCCCGCCGACCACCTGGCCTTCGCGGCGCCGCCCGCGGGCCAGTCGGTCTCCTTCACCAGCTCGACGGTGGACGAGGACGCCTGGCGGGACTGGGCGGAACGGCCCGGCGTGGAGCGCGCCGACCCCATCGGCATCCGCACCGGCAACGCCACCGCGGGCGACCGCACCGCCGCCGTCTCCGCCTTCGGCACCGAGCCCTCCTCGGGCATCGCCCCCGAGAGCGCGAAGCTCGGCCCCGGGCGGGCGGTCCTCTCCGCCTCGGCCGCCGCGGACCTGGGCCTCGCCACCGGCGACCGGCTGCGCGTCGGCACCCAGGAGCTGGAGGTCGCCGCCGTCTCCGGGGACGCCTCCTACAGCCACACCCCGGTGGTGTGGACCTCGCTGGACGACTGGCAGAAGATCGGCCACACCGGCACCACGCCCCGGGAGCAGGCCACCGTCATCGCGCTGACCACCACCGCCGGGGCCGACCTCGCGGCGGGCGGCGAGGCCACCGGGACCGAGGCGCGCACCCTCGCGGACTCGCTCACCGCCATAGGGTCCTACCAGGCCGAGAACGGCTCGCTGCAGCTGATGCGCGGCTTCCTCTTCGTCATCTCCGCGCTGGTGATAGGGGCCTTCTTCACGGTGTGGACCATCCAGCGCAGCGCCGACGTGGCCGTGCTCAAGGCGCTCGGCGCCTCCACCCCGTACCTGCTCAAGGACGCGCTCGGGCAGGCCGTGCTGATGCTCGCCGCCGGGACGCTGCTCGGCACCGCCCTCGCGGTCGGCGCGGGCGCCCTGATCAGCGGCGGCGACGTGCCGTTCGTGCTCCAGCCGCTGACCGTGCTCGGCCCGGCCGCCGTGATGATCGGCCTGGGTGTGCTCGGCGCGGCCCTGTCCATCCGGCGCATCACGGCCGTCGACCCGCTCACCGCGCTGGGCAGCGCACGGTGAGCCGATACGCGTCTCACCGCACGGTGACCCGGTACGCGTCACACCGCACGGTGACCCGGTACGCGTCACACCGCACGGTGACCCGGCACGCGTCACATCACACGGTGACCCCGCACGCGTCACACCGCACCGGTGACATGTCACACCTCACCGGACGCCGATCACACCGCTCACCCCGCCCACCACGACGCACTCACGGAGGTGCACGGTGACGCTTCACCTGGAACACGTGACCCTCACCTACCCCGACGGCGACAGCCGGCTGACCGCCCTGGACGACGTCTGCCTGCACGTCCCCGCCGGCGCCCTCACCGCCGTCGTCGGCCCGTCCGGCTCCGGCAAGTCCAGCCTCCTCGCGGTCGCCGCCACGCTGGTCACCCCGGACGCCGGCACGGTCCTGGTGGACGGCGTCGACACCGGGGAGCTGGACCGCGCGGGCAAGGCGGCGCTGCGCCGCGAACGGGTCGGCATCGTCTTCCAGCAGCCCAACCTGCTCCCGTCGCTGACCGCGGCCGAGCAGCTCCAGGTGATGGCCCACCTGTCGGGCCGGGCGCCGCGCGCGGCACGGGAGCGGGCGCTGGAGCTGCTCGACGCGGTGGGCCTCGCCGACCAGGCCGGGCGCCGCCCGCACCAGCTCTCCGGCGGCCAGCGCCAGCGCGTGAACATCGCGCGGGCCCTGATGAACGACCCGGCCGTGCTGCTGGTCGACGAGCCGACCAGCGCCCTCGACCACGAGCGGGGCGCGGCGGTGCTCGACCTGCTGGCGACACTGACCCGGGAGCGGGGCACGGCCTCGGTCCTGGTCACCCACGACCGCACCCACCTGGAGCGGATGGACCGGACGGTGACCGTGCGGGACGGGAGGCTGTCCGGCGAGGAAGCGGTGGCGCGCGCCTGATCTCCGCCCGCAGCCGCGCGGTACGCGAAGGGGCCCCCGGCAGTCGACTGCCGGGGGCCCCTTCGCGTACGTACTCCTCCGTACCGCTACGCCATCAGCCCTGGGCGGCCGTGGAGTTGATCAGTGCGGCGGAGAGTTCGAGGGCGACCTCCTGGAGCACCGGGACGATGCTGTCGGTGGCCGCCTCGGTCACCCGGCCCGCCGGTCCGGAGATCGAGATCGCCGCGGCGGTGGGGGAGTTGGGGACGGACACCGCCAGGCAGCGCACCCCGATCTCCTGCTCGTTGTCGTCCACCGCGTAGCCCGCCCGGCGCACCTGCTCCAGGGCGTCGAGGAAGCCGTCCGGCGTGGTGATCGTCTTCTCCGTGGCGGCCGGCATCCCGGTGCGCGCGAGCAGCGCCCTGACCTCCTCGGGGGGCGTGTGCGCGAGCAGCGCCTTGCCCACGCCGGTGGAGTGCGGCAGCACCCGGCGGCCGACCTCGGTGAACATCCGCATCGAGTGCTTGGAGGGCACCTGGGCGACGTAGACGATCTCGTCGCCGTCGAGCAGCGCCATGTTCGCGGTCTCGCCGGTCTCCTCGACCAGGCGGGCCAGGTAGGGGCGCGCCCAGGTGCCGAGCAGCCGGGAGGCGGACTCGCCCAGGCGGATCAGCCGGGGGCCCAGCGCGTACCGGCGGTTGGGCTGCTGGCGCACGTAACCGCACGCGACGAGGGTGCGCATCAGCCGGTGGATGGTGGGCAGCGGGAGCCCGCTGCTGGCGGAGAGTTCGCTCAGCCCGACCTCGCCCCCGGCGTCGGCCATGCGCTCCAGGAGGTCGAAGGCACGCTCAAGGGACTGGACGCCACCGCTGGAGGCTGCGGGCTTGGCGGCGTCGGTGGTGCTGGCGCTGGACGTCGGCACGTCAACGGTCCTTTCGAGGCAGGCGGGCAAGGCAGCAGCCTACCGGGCCGTTCTTCCCGGCACACCGCTGACTTCACCCGCTGTTCGCCGCTCAGGGGCTGGTCAGGACGGGGTCGGGGACGGGTTTGTCCCCGTGTCGGCGGGGCGGCCCCCCTGTCGTGACCGGACCCGCCCTGTGTATAACTACGTTCTGCTCTGCGAAATTTCTATTCCACTTCATGGAAACGTCCAATCCGGCCCCTCCGGACCCCCGGAGGGCGCCCACGGGCGGCTCACGGGCGGCCCGCGGACCGCCCGTGGCGGCCCAGGGGGGTCTTGACGCAGGTCGGACGGAAGTTCAGACTCCTTCAACAGTTCGTTGAATTCCGCTGGCTGGAGGCTCGGGTGTCCGACGTGGACGACAAGGTGGTCGTGGACCTGGTACTGCGCTCGACGCGGGTGGTCACCCCCGAGGGGACCCGCCCCGCCTCGATCGCCGTGGCCGGCGGGCGGATCGCCGCCGTCCTGCCGTACGACGCGGAGGTGCCCGCGGGCGCCCGCCTGGAGGACGTCGGCGACCACGCCGTGCTCCCCGGCCTGGTCGACACCCACGTCCACGTGAACGACCCGGGCCGCACCGAGTGGGAGGGCTTCTGGACCGCGACGCGCGCGGCCGCCGCCGGCGGCATCACCACGCTCGTCGACATGCCCCTGAACTCCCTGCCGCCCACCACCACCGTCGGCAACCTGCGCGTCAAGCAGGACGTCGCCCGCAGCAAGGCGCACATCGACGTCGGCTTCTGGGGCGGCGCGCTGCCCGACAACGTCAAGGACCTTCGCCCGCTGCACGAGGCCGGCGTCTACGGCTTCAAGTGCTTCCTGTCGCCCTCGGGCGTGGACGAGTTCCCCGAGCTGGACGCCGATCACCTGGAGCGCTCCCTCGCGGAGGTCGCGAGCTTCGACGGCCTGATGATCGTGCACGCCGAGGACCCGCACGAGCTCGACGCGGCCCCGCACCTGACCGGCCCCAAGTACGCCGACTACCTGGCCACCCGGCCCAAGGTCTCGGAGAACTCCGCCATCGCCGGCCTGATCGCGGCCGCCAAGCGGACCGGCGCCCGGGTGCACGTCCTGCACCTGTCCTCCGCCGACGCCCTGCCGCTGATCGCCGAGGCCCGGCGCGAGGGCGTGCGGCTCACCGTCGAGACCTGCCCGCACTACCTCACCCTCACCGCCGAGGAAGTCCCCGACGGCGCCAGCGAGTTCAAGTGCTGCCCGCCGATCCGCGAGGCCGCCAACCAGGACCTGCTCTGGCAGGCGCTCGCCGACGGCACCGTGGACTGCGTCGTCACCGACCACTCGCCCTCCACCGCCGACCTGAAGACCGACGACTTCGCGACGGCCTGGGGCGGCATCTCCGGCCTCCAGCTCTCCCTCTCCGCGGTGTGGACCGAGGCGAGGAAGCGCGGGTACGGCCTGGAGGACGTCGTCCGCTGGATGTCCGCCGCCACCGCGAACCTCGTCGGCCTGGACCGCAAGGGCGCCATCGAGGCGGGCCGCGACGCCGACTTCGCCGTGCTCGCCCCCGACGAGACCTTCACCGTGGACCCGGCCGAGCTCCAGCACCGCAACCGCGTCACCGCGTACGCGGGCAAGACCCTGCACGGCGTCGTCAAGTCGACCTGGCTGCGCGGCGAGCGCATCCAGCACGACGGCGTCCTCGCCGACCCGGCCGGCCGACTGCTCGAAAGGAACAACTGACACCGTGAGCTCCATACCCTCCTTCACCGGTGACGCCAGCCCCTACGGCGGCGGCGACCCGTACGCCGACTACCGCACGGCCGACTTCCCCTTCACGCACCACGCCGACCTGGCCGACCGCCGCCTGGGCGCGGGCGTCATCGCCGCCAACGACGAGTTCTTCGCCGAGCGCGAGAACCTGCTGAAGCCGGAGCCCGCGGAGTTCGACCCGGAGCACTTCGGGCACAAGGGCAAGATCATGGACGGCTGGGAGACCCGCCGCCGGCGCGGCGTCTCGGCCGAGCAGCCGCACCCCACCGAGGACGACCACGACTGGGCGCTGGTGCGCCTGGGCGCCCCCGGCGTGATCCGCGGCATCGTGCTCGACACCGCGCACTTCCGCGGCAACTACCCGCAGGCCGTCTCCGTCGAGGCCACCTCGGTGGCGGGCTCCCCGTCGCCCGAGGACCTGCTCGCCGACGACGTGAAGTGGGTGACCCTGGTGCCCCGCACCAAGGTCGGCGGCCACGCGGCGAACGGCTTCGCCGTCGACGCCGAGCAGCGCTTCACGCACCTGCGCGTCAACCAGCACCCCGACGGCGGCATCGCCCGCCTGCGGGTGTACGGGGAGGTCGCCCCCGACCCCGCGTGGCTCGACGTGCTGGGCACCTTCGACCTGGTGGCCCTGGAGAACGGCGGCCGCGTCGAGGACGCCTCCGACCGCTTCTACTCGCCCGCCACCAACACCATCCAGCCGGGCCGCTCCCGCAAGATGGACGACGGCTGGGAGACCCGCCGCCGCCGCGACAAGGGCAACGACTGGATCCGCTACCAGCTGGTCGCGCACGCCGAGATCCGCGCCGTCGAGATCGACACCGCGTACCTCAAGGGCAACAGCGCGGGCTGGGCGGCGCTCTCGGTCTCCGACGACGCCGAGAACTGGACCGAGGTGCTGCCCCGCACCCGGCTGCAGCCCGACACCAACCACCGCTTCGTGCTGGACGCCCCGGCGGCGGGCAGCCACGTGCGGATCGACATCTACCCCGACGGCGGCATCTCGCGCCTGCGCCTGTTCGGCTCCCTCACCGAGTCCGGCAAGACGGCCCTGCGCGCCCGTCACCTGGAGCTGGGCGGCTAGACGACCCGCCCGTCGCGGGGCGCCCCGGGCCCGACAGCACCCGGGGCGCCCCGCACACCCTCTCCGGCCCGGTCGGGGGCCGGTCCCGCCCCGGGAGGCGGGGCCCGTCCGAAGGCCCCGCCTCCCCGGGCGTCCCCACCCGGAGGACACGGCGCGTCCCCACCCGGGAGCCACGGCCTACGCCGCGTGCCCGCCGTCCACCGCGACCTCGGCCCCGGTCATGTACGAGCCGCCGGGTCCCGCGAGGAAGCCCACCACCGAGGCCACCTCGTCCGGCGCCCCGAACCGCCCGAGCGCCGTCATCGCGGCCTGGCCCGCGGCCATCGGGCCGTCCGCCGGGTTCATGCCGGTGTCCACCGGCCCCGGGAGCACCAGGTTCGCGGTGATCCCGCGCTCGCCCAACTCCCGTGCCAGCGCCCGGTTCAGGCCCGAGAGCGCGGCCTTGCTCATCGCGTAGAGCGTGCCGCCCGCGCCGGGCACCCGCTGCGCCATGCACGAGCCGATCGTCACGATGCTCGCGCCGCGCCCCATCACCCCGGCCGCCGCCCGCGAGGCCAGGAACACCCCGCGCACGTTCACCGCGAGCACCTCGTCCACGTCGTCGGTGGTGAGGCCGCCGATCGGCCCGAGCCGCCCGACGCCCGCGTTGTTGACCAGTACGTCCAGCCGCCCGAACTCCGCGACGGCCCGCTCCACCGCCGCCACCGCCCCGTCCGCGTCCGCCGAATCGGCGCGCACGGCGAGCCCGCGGCGGCCCGTCGCGCCGATCTTGCGCACGACGTCGTGGGCGGCGTCCTCACCGCGTACGTACGTGATCACCACGTCCGCCCCCAGCGACGCCAGCCGCAGGGCCACCGCCGCGCCGATGCCCCGGCTCCCGCCGGTCACCACCGCGACCCGCCCGGCGAGCTCGCCCGCGCCCTCGAACCCGTACGCCCCGCTCCCGTCCGCGTCCTTCACGTACTTCGTGTTCGCCCTGTCCTTCATGTCCTTCTCCCTCGTCAGGTGGTCATCGGGTACCGCTCAGAAGTGGTTACGGGTTCAATCAAATCCGCGAGCGCCCCCCACCGCTGGCGGTGATCGGACACCGAGATCTCCCTGGCCCCGCCACCCGGCCCGGCGCTACCGTGATCACCCGCACGCCCAGCCCCCCGCGTCGCACACCACCCCGCACGCCACCCGCACCCCGCGCGAGCCGCCGAAGTCTCCGCACCGCCGCACCCGTTGGAGACCCCGCCCGCATGACCGCCGCCACCTCCGCCGTGCCCGCGCTCGCCCCCCGCCGTGCCTGGCTCACCGACCTGCCGATCCTCCTGGTCGCCGTCGTCTGGGGCACCAGCTACCTCGCCGCCAAGGGCATCACCACCGCGCACACCGTCATCGCCGTCCTGGTGCTGCGCTTCGCGGTCGTCCTGCCCGTCCTGGCCGTCGCCGGGTGGCGCGGGCTGCGTGCCCTGACCCCCGCCCAGTGGCGCGGGGCCGCCCTCCTCGGCCTCGTCCTGAGCGGGATCTTCCTGCTCGAGACGTACGGGGTCGTGCACACCTCCGCCACCAACGCCGGGCTCGTCATCAGCCTCACGATGATCTTCACCCCGCTCGCCGAGGCGGCCGTCACCCGCAGGCGGCCCCCGCGCGCCTTCCTCGCCGCCGCCGCGCTCTCCGTCACCGGGGTCGTCCTGCTCACCCAGGGCGCCGGGTTCAGCGCGCCGTCCGGCGGCGACCTGCTGATGCTGCTCGCCGCCCTCGCCCGTACCGTCCACGTCCTGGCCATGGCCCGGATGAAGTCCGTCGACGGCGCCGACCCGCTCTCCCTGACCACGGTCCAACTCGGCGCGTCCGTCGTCGTGTTCGCCCTGCTCGCCGCCATCGGCACCGGAGCGTCCCCGTGGACGGTCGCCACGGCCTTCGGTGCCCGCGAATGGGCCGGACTGCTGTTCCTGTCCGTCTTCTGCACGCTCTTCGCGTTCTTCACCCAGATGTGGGCGGTGCGCCGCAGCTCCCCGTCCCGGGTCAGCCTGCTCCTCGGTACGGAGCCGCTGTGGGCCGCCGCCGCGGGCATCGCCCTGGCCGGCGACCGCCCGGGCGCGGTCGGCCTGGCCGGCGCGGCACTCGTCCTGCTCGGCACCGCCTGGGGCCGCCGCGCCGCGGGCTGACCGGCCCGGCCCCCGGTCAGCGGCTCGCCCGCTCCGCCGCCGTCAGCGCCGCCACCCCCGCCACCGCCAGCACGATGTACGTGTACAGCTCCCGCCCCTGCACGAAGCCGATGTGCTCCACCAGGTGCCGGGTGAAGCCCATCACCGACCACCCGGTCAGCTCCCGGACCACCCCGCAGCCGCCCACGACCAGCAGTACCGTGCCCAATGCCTCCAGAACCTTCTTCATGCCCCGATCCTCGCCGCGCCGCCCGCGGCGGCGCGTCGGCCTTCGGGATGCGCCGCGCGCCGTGCGGCGCGCCGAAAGTAGCGACCCCCGCGACTTTGGTATCCGGGCCGCCGCGCACCCCGCCCCCGTCCGCCCCACCTGCGTAGATTGAGGGCATGAGGCACACCGAGCACCCGTGGCTGCTGCCGTCGGCCATGGCGGGCCCGCTCGACCCCGAGCTGCCCGCCGACCGGGCCCGGCGGCCCCGGCGCACCGTGCGCGACTGGGTCGTCGACACCCTCGTCTTCCTGCTCGCCGCGTTCATCGGGCTGCTCGCCAGCGACGCCACCGACAAGGTGGGCAACCCCGACCTCGTCGTCCTGCTCGACCAGGTGGTCGGCGCCGCCGCCTGCGCCGCCCTCTGGCTGCGCCGCCGCTGGCCGCTGGGCCTCTCGCTGGTCCTCACCGCGGTCGGCGTCGTCGCCCCGGTGGCGGCCGGCGCCTCGCTGCTCGGCCTGTTCAGCGTGGCCGTCCACCGGCCCTTCCGCCCCCAGGTCGCCCTCGCGTTCGGGGCCGGGCTCGTCGCCGCGGTGGCCCAGCCGTTCATCCGCCCCGACCCCACGACCGGCCTCTGGGCCAACGTGGTCACCGGACTCGTCATGATGCTCCTGGTCACCGGCTGGGGCATGCTCGTACGCTCCCGGCGCCAGCTGGTCGTCGCCCTGCGCGAACGCGCGCTGCGCGCCGAGTCCGAGGCCGAGCTGCGCGCCGAACAGGCCCAGCAGCGCGCCCGCGAGGCCATCGCCCGCGAGATGCACGACGTGCTCGCCCACCGGCTCACCCTGCTCAGCGTGCACGCGGGCGCCCTGGAGTTCCGCCCCGACGCGCCCCCGGCCCAGGTCGCCCGGGCCGCCGGGGTCATCCGCGACAGTGCCCACGAGGCCCTCCAGGACCTGCGCCAGATCATCGGCGTGCTGCGCGCCCCCGGCTCCGGCGAGGAGGGCGACCGCCCCCAGCCGACCCTGGCCACCCTGGACGCGCTGGTCGCCGAGTCCCGCGCGGCCGGCATGAAGGTCGCCCTGGACGTCGCCGTCGCCGACCCCGCCGCGGTGCCCGCCGCCACCGGCCGCACCGCCTACCGGATCGCCCAGGAGGCCCTGACCAACGCCCGCAAGCACGCCCCCGGCACCGAGGTCACCGTCACCGTGCGCGGCCGCGCGGGCGACGGCCTCACCGTCGAGGTCGCCAACCCGGCCCCCGACGGCCCCGTCCCGCCCGTCCCCGGCTCCGGCCAGGGCCTGATCGGGCTCACCGAGCGCGCCACCCTCGCGGGCGGGCGCCTCGACCACGGCCGCACCCCCGACGGCGGTTTCGCCGTCCGCTCCTGGCTACCGTGGCACCCATGACCATCCGGCTGCTCATCGTCGACGACGACCCGCTGGTGCGCGCGGGACTCACCTTCATGTTCGGCGGCGCCGACGACATCGAGATCGTCGGGGAGGGAGCCGACGGCTCCGAAGTCCCCGCGCTCGCCGACGCGCTGGCCCCCGACGTCGTCCTGATGGACGTCCGGATGCCCGGCGTCGACGGACTCACCGCCACCGAACGCCTGCGGGCCCGCCCCGGCGCCCCCGAGGTCGTCGTGCTCACCACCTTCCACGCCGACGAGCAGGTGCTGCGCGCCCTGCGCGCCGGTGCCGCCGGGTTCGTCCTCAAGGACACCCCGCCCGCCGAGATCGTCGCCGCGGTACGGCGGGTGGCCGCGGGCGACCCGGTGCTCTCGCCCACCGTGACCCGGCAGTTGATGACCCACGTGGCCGAGGCCCCGTCCGGCGAGCCGGAGCCCGCGCGCCGCACGGCCGCCCTGGAACGCCTCGCCCGGCTCGCCGAGCGCGAGCGCGAGGTGGCGCTCGCCGTCGGGCGCGGCCAGTCCAACGCGGAGATCGCCGGGTCCCTCTACATGAGCGTGCCCACGGTCAAGACCCACGTCTCGCGCACCCTGGCCAAGCTGGACCTCAACAACCGCGTCCAGATCGCGCTCCTGGTCCACGACGCGGGGCTGCTGGACGACGAGGACGCGTAACGGCACCCGTACGGCGCGTACGGGTACGGGTGGCGGCTTTAGCCCCTCCGTACCGACCGGTGCGTACGCTGGCCCGATGGCCGTCATCGAACTGGGGGAGTACGGGGCGGACTTCACCGCCGATCCGTACCCCTACTACGACAAGCTCCGCACCCAGGGACCCGTCCACGAGGTCGTCGGCACCGGCGGCGAACGCTTCTGGCTGGTCGTCGGGCACGCCGAGGCGCGGGCCGCGCTCACCGACCCCCGGCTGTCCAAGTCCGCCGCGCGCGGCGGCTTCGAGATGCTCGACGAGCAGGTGATCGGCCCGCACCTGCTGGCCGTCGACCCGCCCGACCACACCCGGCTGCGGTCCCTGGTGGCGCGGGAGTTCACCGCGCGCCGCGTCGAGGCCCTGCGCCCGCGCGTGCAGGCGATCACCGACGGACTGCTGGACGCCGTGGTCCCCGCCGGGCGCGCCGACCTGGTCGACGCGCTGGCCTTCCCGCTGCCCATCACCGTCATCTGCGAACTGCTCGGCGTCCCGGCCGCCGACCGGGACGCCTTCCGCGCCTGGTCCAACGAGATCGTCGCGCCGACCGCGGCGAACGCCGAGGGCGAGGCGGTGTACGCGCTGGGCGCCTACCTCACCGAACTGATCGAGGACAAGCGCCGCGCGGGCCCGGCCGACGACCTGCTGTCCGCGCTGCTGCGCACCCGCGCCGAGGACGGCGACCGGCTCTCCGCGCCCGAACTGCGCGCCCTGGCCTACCTGTTGCTGATCGCGGGCCATGAGACGACGGTGAACCTGATCGCCAACGGGGTACGGGCCCTGCTCACCCACCCCGACCAGCTCACCCTGCTCCAATCCGACCTCGACGGGCTGCTGGACGGCGCGGTGGAGGAGATGCTGCGCTACGACGGCCCGGTGGAGACGGGGACCTTCCGCTTCGCCACCGAGCCGGTGGCGTACGGGGACACGGTGGTCCCGGCCGGGGCGGCGGTGCTGGTGGGGCTGGCGGCGGGCAGCCGCGACCCCGCGCGGTTCGCGGACCCGGACCGCTTCGACATCCGCCGCGAGCCGCGCGGGCACCTGGGCTTCGGGCACGGCATCCACTTCTGCCTGGGCGCGCCGCTGGCCCGCCTGGAGGCGAAGGTGGCGCTACGGTCGCTGCTGACCCGCTGCCCGGGGTTGGCGCTGGACGCGGAGCCGGGGGAACTCGAATGGCTCCCGGGCCTCCTGATCCGGGGAACCCGCACCTTGCCGGTGCGCTGGTAGCCCCGCACGTCGGGGGCCTCGCCCACGCCCACGTTGTGCCCACCCGTTCCGCCCCAGCGGAACGTATGCCCACAACGCGGGGTGGGCGCCCGCAACGTGGCGGGGGCCCACAACGCCCTGGCCCGTCAGCCCCCCGGGATCTCCGCCATGCGCACCACCCTGCGCTCCCGCCGCGAGAGCTCGCACGCCTCGGCCACCCGCAGCGCCCGCAGCGCCTCCTCGCCGTCGCACGGGTTGGCCGCCTCCCCGCGCACCACCGCCACGAACGCCGCCAGCTCCGCCTCGTACGCCGGGGCGAACCGCTCCAGGAACCCCGGCCAGGGCTTCCCCGGCGCGCCGTGCCCCTGCGGCTCCACCGAGGTCAGCGGGGTGCGGTCGTCCAGGCCCACCGCGATCTGGTCCAGCTCCCCGGCGAGCTCCATCCGCACGTCGTACCCGGCCCCGTTGCACCGGGTGGCCGTCGCCGTGGCCAGCGTCCCGTCGTCCAGGGTGAGCAGCACCGCCGCCGTGTCCACGTCACCCGCCGCGCGGAACACCGGGGGCCCCGCGTCCGATCCGGTCGCGTACACCTCCGCCACCTCGCGCCCGGTCACCCAGCGCAGCACGTCGAAGTCGTGGACCAGGCAGTCGCGGTAGAGGCCGCCGGAGAGCGGCAGGTACGCGGCCGGGGGCGGGGCCGGGTCGGAGGTGGCGGCGCGCACGGTGTGCAGCCGGCCCAGGCGCCCGGAGCGCACGGCGTCGCGGGCGGCGGCGTACCCGGCGTCGAAGCGGCGCATGAACCCCAGCTGCAGGACCGTCCCCGCGTCGCGCACCTCCCGCAGCGCGCCGAGCGTGCCCGGCAGGTCCAGGGCGATCGGCTTCTCGCAGAAGGCGGGCAGCCCGGCGCGGGCGGCGCGGGCGATCAGGCCGGCGTGCGAGGCGGTCGCGGAGGTGATGGCCACGGCGTCGAGGCCGGCGGCGAAGAGCGCGTCGGGGCCGTCGGCGACGGCGGCGCCGGTGAGGGCGGCGACCCCGGCCGCCCTGGCCGGGTCGGCGTCCGTGACGACGAGCGCCTCCACCTGCGGATGGCGTGCCAGGACCGCCGCGTGGAAGGCGCCGATGCGTCCCGTTCCGATCAGTCCGATGCGCATGGCCCCAAGGTGCTGGGCCCCCGGGATCCTGTCAAGGGTTTGTCCTGACAACCGGACTTCACGACTTCCCGTCATGTTGTCCTGCCGTTACGCTCGCCCCGTGCCCAAGCCGTCCAGACCAGCCAGCGCCCCCGCCGCGTCCGCCGCCCCGGCCGCCCGGCTCCGGCTGAGCGTGGACCGCACCAGCCCGGTCCCGCTCTACTTCCAGCTGTCCCAGCAGCTGGAGGCGGCCATCGAGACCGGCGAACTCACCCCGGGCAGCCACCTGGGCAACGAGATCGACCTCGCCCAGCGCCTCGGCCTGTCCCGCCCCACCGTCCGCCAGGCCATCCAGGCGCTGGTCGACAAGGGCCTGCTGGTCCGCCGCCGGGGCGTGGGCACCCAGGTCGTGCACAGCCAGGTCAAGCGCCCGCTGGAGCTCAGCAGCCTGTACGACGACCTGGAGGCGGCCGGGCAGCGCCCCGCCACCCTGCTCCTGGCGCACCGCGTCGAGCCGGCCACCGCCGAGGTCGCGGCGGCCCTGGGGGTGCCCGAGGGCAGTGACGTGCGGTACGTGGAGCGGCTGCGCCGCAGCCACGACGAGCCGATCGCCCGGCTGCGCAACCACCTGCCGCTGGACCTGCTCGACCTGGACCGCGACCAGCTGGAGGCCACCGGCCTGTACCGGCTGATGCGCGGCGCGGGCATCACCCTGCACAGCGCCCGCCAGCGGGTCGGCGCCCGGGCCGCCACCGGGCCGGAGGCGGAGCTGCTCGCCGAGGAGCCGGGCGCGCCGCTGCTGACGATGGCGCGCACCACCTTCGACGACACGGGCCGCGCGGTGGAGTTCGGCTCGCACCTGTACCGGGCGTCCCGGTACGCCTTCGAGTTCCAGCTCCTCGTCCGGCCCTGACCGGGTCCCGCAGGCCCGTGTCCGTACGCCTCGTGCCCGTACGCGCGTCCTCGCGTAAGAATGTTCGGACAAAGCATTGACGGGTCACGCCCGTGGCCGTAGAAACTCCCCAGCCGCACTCCGGCGGCCGGGCAGAGGGGCGGACCCGCGATGCGCACAGCCGGCACCCACGGGCGGGGGCGCGCCGTCCGCCGACGGCACCCGATGACCACTCCGGCACGACCCATGACCGATACTTGGGCGGCCGGGCCCGGCGCATCGCGCGCAGCGGACCCCGGTCGCACCGAGGAGTACAGCAAGAAGGGCTCGACGTCGTGACGGTTCGAAATGGGGTACGCGCGCTCGGCGCGGTACTCGCGGCAGTGCTCGGGGCGTCGCTGGTCGGGTGCAGTGCCACCGGCGGCAAGCGTGCCGAGGACGCCCGCAAGGCGGAGCAGGCCCAGGCGGGCCGGGCGGCCGTGTCCACCCCGAAGTGGACCTTCGCGATGGTCACCCACTCGGGCGATGGCGACACCTTCTGGGACATCGTCCAGAACGGCGCCAAGCAGGCGGCCGCCAAGGACAACATCAACTTCCTGTACGCGCACAGCGCCGAGGGGCAGCAGCAGGCCCAGCTGGTCGACTCCTACGTCAGCAAGAAGGTCGACGGCCTGATCGTCACGCTGGCCAAGCCGGACGCCATGAAGGACGCGGTGGCCCGGGCCCGCAAGGCGGGCATCCCGGTGATCACCGTGAACTCGGGCTCCGAGCAGTCCAAGGCGTTCGGCGCGCTCAGCCACATCGGGCAGGACGAGACCATCGCCGGCGAGGCCGTCGGCGACGAGCTGGGCAAGCGGGGCAAGAAGAAGGCCCTGTGCGTCCTGCACGAGCAGGGCAACGTCGGCCACGAGCAGCGCTGCGCCGGGGCGAAGAAGACCTTCGACGGCGAGATGCAGAACCTGTACGTCACCGGCACCAACATGCCCGACGTCCAGGCGACCATCGAGGCCAAGCTCCAGTCCGACAAGGACATCGACGCCGTGGTGACCCTCGGCGCGCCCTTCGCCGACGCCGCCGTCCAGGCGAAGAAGTCCGCCGGGTCGAAGGCCGAGGTCGACACCTTCGACCTGAACGCCAAGGTCGCCGGCGCGCTCAAGGCCGGGACGCTCGGCTTCGCCGTCGACCAGCAGCCCTACCTCCAGGGGTACGAGGCCGTGGACCTGCTCTGGCTCAACCGCTACAACGCCGACGTCCTCGGCGGCGGGCGGCCGGTGCTCACCGGCCCCCAGATCATCACCGGCGACGACGCCGGGGCCCTGCTGGCCTACACGGAGCGGGGCACCCGATGAGCACGACCGCGCCCCCCGCCGAGGACGCGGCCGACGAGCGGCTGCTGACGGCCTCCCCGGCGAAGAAGCTGCTGGGCCGCCCCGAGCTGGGCTCGGTGGTCGGCGCGCTGGCCGTCTTCGTCTTCTTCTCGGTCGTCGCCGACAGCTTCCTGCGGGCCTCCAGCCTGGGCACCGTGCTGTACGCGGCCTCCACCATCGGGATCATGGCGGTGCCGGTGGCGCTGCTGATGATCGGCGGCGAGTTCGACCTGTCGGCCGGTGTGATGGTGACCAGCTCGGCGCTGGTCTCCTCGATGTTCAGCTACCAGATGACGGCGAACGTCTGGGTCGGCGTGCTGGTCTCCCTGCTGGTCACGCTGGCCTTCGGGGTCTTCAACGGCTTCATGCTGACCCGTACCAAGCTGCCCAGCTTCATCATCACGCTGGGCACCTTCCTGATGCTCACGGGCCTGAACCTGGGCCTGACCAAGCTGATCAGCGGCACCGTCTCCACCAAGTCGATCGACGACATGGAGGGCTTCGGCTCCGCCCGGGCGCTGTTCGCCTCCCAGTGGCGGATCGGCGGGGTGGAGCTGAAGGTCACCGTCCTGTGGTGGTTCGCCCTGGTGGCCCTGGCCACCTGGATCCTGCTGCGCACCCGCTTCGGCAACTGGATCTTCGCGGTGGGCGGCGGCGCGGACGCGGCCCGCGCGGTCGGCGTCCCGGTCTTCCGCACCAAGATCGGCCTGTACATGGGCGTGGCGTTCTGCGCCTGGGTCTCGGGCCAGCACCTGCTGTTCTCGTACAACGTGGTGCAGTCCGGCGAGGGCGTCGGCAACGAGCTGATCTACATCATCGCCGCCGTCATCGGCGGCTGCCTGATCACCGGCGGGTACGGCTCCGCCATCGGCTCGGCGGTCGGCGCGTTCATCTTCGGCATGACGAGCAAGGGCATCGTCTACGCGGAGTGGAACCCCGACTGGTTCAAGTTCTTCCTCGGAGCGATGCTCCTGTTGGCGACCCTGCTGAACGCATGGGTCCGCAAGCGGGCGGAGGCGACCAAGTGACGGCGCTCGTGGAGCTGGACGACGTCAGCAAGTACTACGGCAACATCCGCGCCCTCGAAGGGGTCTCCCTGGAGGTGCACGCGGGCGAGATCTCCTGCGTGCTCGGCGACAACGGCGCGGGCAAGTCCACCCTCATCAAGATCATCGCGGGGCTGCACCGGCACGACGCCGGCCGCTTCCTGATCGAGGGCGAGGAGGTGGCCCTGGCCAACCCGCGCGACGCCCTGGACCGGGGCATCGCCACCGTCTACCAGGACCTCGCCGTGGTCCCGCTGATGCCCGTCTGGCGCAACTTCTTCCTCGGCTCCGAGCCCACCAGGGGCAAGGGCCCCTTCAAGCGGCTCGACGTGGAGCTGATGCGCGAGACCACCCGCACCGAGCTGCTGCGCATGGGCATCGACCTGCGCGACGTCGACCAGCCGATCGGCACCCTCTCGGGCGGCGAGCGGCAGTGCGTGGCGATCGCCCGCGCCGTCCACTTCGGCGCCAAGGTCCTCGTCCTGGACGAGCCCACCGCCGCGCTCGGCGTGAAGCAGTCCGGCGTGGTCCTGAAGTACGTCGCCGCCGCCCGCGACGCCGGTCTCGGTGTGGTCCTCATCACCCACAACCCCCACCACGCCTACCTGGTCGGCGACCGCTTCGTGCTCCTCAAGCGCGGCGCGATGTTCGGCAGCCACGTCAAGGACGGCATCACGCTGGACGAACTCACCCGCCAGATGGCGGGCGGCAGCGAGCTGGAGGACCTGCGCCACGAGCTGGAGCGGGCCGCCGCGCCCACCCACGTCGGCGGCCGTCCCGTCGACGGCGCGCAGTAGGGGTCGCCCGCCCCGGCCCGTACCGGATGGCAGAATCGGACACCGGCGGACGCCGTCCGCCGCCGGTGACCGGCCCCCCACGAGACCCCGCAGGGACGATGAGCACGTACCGCGACCTGAACGACCGGGGCTCGGCCCGGGCCACCGTCCTGCGCACCGTCGGCACCCGCGAGCGCCGCTCGCACCTGTCGGCGCCCCGCGTGCCCACGGTCGGCATCGACATCGGCGGCACCAAGGTGATGGCGGGCGTCGTCGACGCCGACGGCACCATCCTGGAGAAGATCAAGACCGAGACGCCGGACAAGTCCAAGAGCGCCAAGGTCGTCGAGGACACCATCACCGAGCTGGTCCTGGACCTCTCCGACCGGCACGACGTGCACGCCGTCGGCATCGGCGCCGCCGGCTGGGTCGACGCCGACCGGGCGAGGGTCCTCTTCGCCCCGCACCTGGCCTGGCGCAACGAGCCGCTGCGCGACTCCCTCCAGGCCCGCCTCGCCGTCCCCGTCATGGTCGACAACGACGCCAACACCGCCGCCTGGGCCGAGTGGCGCTTCGGCGCCGGACGCGGCGAGGACCACCTCGTCATGATCACCCTCGGCACCGGCATCGGCGGCGCCATCCTGGAGGACGGCCGGGTCAAGCGCGGCAAGTACGGCGTCGCGGGGGAGTTCGGGCACATGCAGGTGGTGCCCGGCGGCCACCGCTGCCCGTGCGGCAACCGGGGCTGCTGGGAGCAGTACAGCTCCGGCAACGCCCTGGTCCGCGAGGCCCGCGAGCTCGCGGCGGCCGACTCCCCGGTCGCGTACGGCATCATCGAGCGGGTCAAGGGCCAGATCCCCGACATCAGCGGACCGCTCATCACCGAGCTGGCCCGCGAGGGCGACGCCATGTGCGTCGAACTGCTCCAGGACATCGGCCAGTGGCTCGGCGTCGGCATCGCCAACCTCGCCGCCGCCCTCGACCCGTCCTGCTTCGTCATCGGCGGCGGCGTCAGCGCCGCCGACGACCTGCTCATCGGCCCCGCGCGGGACGCCTTCCGGCGCCACCTCACCGGCCGCGGCTACCGCCCCGAGGCCCGCATCGCCAAGGCCCAGCTCGGCCCCGAGGCCGGCATGGTCGGCGCCGCCGACCTGGCCCGGCTGGTCGCCCGCCGCTTCCGGCGCGCCAACCGGCGCCGCGTCGAGCGCCACGAGCGGTACGAGCGCTACGCCCAGGCCCTGCGCAACGGCGGCTCCGCCCGCGCCTCCCGCACCACCCCCCAGGAACCCCAGCCATGACCGTGCCCCACCAGCCCTCCTCCCCGGACAGCCCCGCCAAGCCCCCGGAGGACCGGCGCCACAGGATCCGCCGCCGCTGGCTGACGGCGATCATCATCGTGCTGCTCGTCGGCGTCCCGGCGGGCTACCTGGCGATCTCCGCCGAACAGAGCCGTGACAGCGGGCGCGACAAGGAGGCCGAGTCCTCGGCCACCGGGCTGCAGGACTCCTGGCCGTCCAAGATGAAGCGCCGCGTCTTCGAGGTGCCCATCCCGGCCCGCTCCACCGACGTCGCCTACTACGAGACCAGCAACTGGAAGACCAGCCGGCTGTACGTGCAGTTCACGACGTCGGGCCCGGGCCTGGACACCTTCCTGGGCGGCGTGGGCACCAGCCGCGACGCGCTGGAGGCCGGCCGGATCTCCATCGGGCACAAGGACGCCTCCGTGGTGGGCTGGAGCTTCCCGCCCGAACAGGACTGGGCGGGCACCACGCACGAGCAGAAGGACCCCCGCCCCACCCTGGACATCACGGTCGACCTGACCGACCCGGCGATGCCCCGGGTGTACGTGGTCTCCACGACGTCCCCCTAGCGAGCCTGCCGGACCCCGCCGCACCGCCCCGATCCGGCCGGATCGGGGCCCGGACCGGAGCGCCGCCGTCCGCCTCATTACCCTGGAGCGGATGAGTGAGACGCAGACGCCCCAGACGCAGACGCCGCAGACGCCCGAAGACGCCGAGCCGCTCGGAGCCGCCGCAGCACCGGCCCTCCAGTACCGCTTCGACGGCCCCGAGGACGCCCCCGTCCTCGTCCTGGGCCCCTCGCTCGGCACCACCTGGCACATGTGGGACCGCCAGGTCCCCGACCTGGCCCGGCAGTGGCGCGTGCTCCGCTACGACCTGCCCGGCCACGGCGGCTCCGCCGCCCAGCCCGCCGCCTCCGTCGCCGAGCTCACCGGCCGCCTGCTCGCCCTGCTCGACGAGCTCGGCGTGGCCACCTTCGGCTACGCGGGCTGCTCGCTGGGCGGCGCGATCGGCGCCGACCTGGCCCTGCGCGCCCCGCACCGGGTGGCCTCGCTCGCCCTGGTCGCCGCCTCGCCCCGGTTCGGCACCGCCGACGAGTACCGCCAGCGCGGCGTGATCGTCCGCACCAACGGCCTCGACCCGATCTCCCGCACCGCGCCCGAGCGCTGGTTCACCCCCGGCTTCGCCGCCGCCCAGCCCGCCATCGTCGACTGGGCCGTGCAGATGGTCCGCACCACCGACCCCGGCTGCTACATCGCCGCCTGCGAGGCGCTGGCCGCCTTCGACGTGCGCGCCGACCTCGGCCGCATAGGTGTGCCCACGCTGGTCCTGGTCGGCTCCGAGGACCAGGTCACCGGCCCCGCCGAGGCCCGCACCCTGGTGGCCGGGATCCCGGACGCGCGCCTCGCCGTGGTGCCGGGCGCCAGCCACCTGACCCCGGTCGAGCAGCCGGCGGCCGTCACCGACCTGCTCGTACGGCACTTCTCGACGTCCTGGCAGGACACCCTGTCCGCCGTCCCCGCGCCGCCCGCCCCGGTCGCCGTGCCGGCCCCCGTCGCCCCGCCGGCGCCGTTCCCGGCCGCGGAGGAGCCCGCCGAGCCGGTGCCCGCCGGGCCCGTCCAGCCGGCGCCGGCCGCTCGCCCCGACCCGTACGAGGCGGGCATGAAGGTGCGCCGCGAGGTCCTGGGCGACGCCCACGTGGACCGGGCCACCGAGGGCGCCGACGGGTTCGGCGCCGACTTCCAGGAGCTGATCACCCGCTACGCCTGGGGCGAGGTGTGGACCCGAGAGGGCCTGGACCGGCGCACCCGCAGCGTGGTCACCCTCACCGCGCTCGTGGCGGGCGGCCACCTGGAGGAGCTCGCCTTCCACACCCGCGCGGCCCTGCGCAACGGCCTGGCCCCCGAGGAGATCCGCGAGGTCCTCATCCAGACCGCGGTCTACTGCGGGGTCCCGGCGGCGAACTCCGCCTTCCGGGTCGCCCAGCAGGTCATCCGCGAGGAGACCACCCCGCAGGACTGACCGGCCCGGCGGGACCGACAGGACCGGACGGGCGAGGCCGTAGCAGGATGGGTCCCATGAGCCTGAAGCTGACGAAGAAGACCCACTCCTGCGTCCGCGTCGAGAAGGACGGCCGCGCCCTCGTCATCGACCCCGGCGTCTTCAGCGAGGAGGACGCCGCGGTCGGCGCCGACGCGGTCCTCGTCACCCACGAGCACCCCGACCACTTCCACGAGGGCCGGCTGCGCGCGGCCCTGGGGGCGGACCCGGGCCTTGAGGTGTTCACGCTGCGCAGCGTCGCCGAGCAGCTCGCCGCGGCCTTCCCCGGCCGGGTGCGCACCGTCGGGCACGGCGACGCGTTCCGGGCGGCCGGGTTCGACGTCCAGGTGCACGGCGAGCTGCACGCGGTGATCCACCCGGACATTCCGCGGATCACCAACATCGGCTTCCTGGTGGACGGTTCGCTCTTCCACCCCGGTGACGCGCTCACCGTCCCCGACCACCCGGTCGACACCCTGATGCTCCCGGTGCACGCGCCCTGGAACAAGATCTCCGAAGTGATCGACTACGTACGGGAGGTCAAGCCGCGCCGTGCCATCGACATCCACGACGCGCTGCTGACCGAGCTGGCCCGGCCGGTCTACGACCGCCAGATCGGTGAACTGGGCGGCGCCCCGCACGGCCGCCTGGCCCCCGGGGACAGCACCGACCTGTGACTGTCGTACCCGGCCGTTAGGCTTCGTCCCATGCGCATCGCGACCTGGAACGTGAACTCGATCACCGCTCGGCTGCCCCGGCTGCTGGCCTGGCTGGAGAACAGCGGCACGGACGTGCTCTGCATCCAGGAGACCAAGTGCTCCGCCGAGCAGTTCCCCGCCGACGAGCTCCGCGAGCTGGGGTACGAGTCGGCGGTCAACGCGACCGGGCGGTGGAACGGCGTGGCGCTGGTCTCCCGGGTCGGCCTGGAGGACGTGGTCAAGGGCCTGCCCGGCGGCCCGGACTACGAGGGCGCCCAGGAGCCCCGCGCCATCTCGGCGACCTGCGGCGGCGCGCGCGTCTGGTCGGTCTACGTGCCCAACGGCCGTGAGGTGGCCCACGAGCACTACGCGTACAAGCTGCGCTGGTTCGAGGCGCTGAAGGCCGCGGTGGCCGAGGACGCGGCGGGCGCCCGGCCGTTCGCGGTGCTCGGCGACTTCAACGTGGCGCCCGAGGACGCGGACGTGTGGGACGTCAAGCCCTTCGAGGGCGCCACGCACGTGACCGAGCAGGAGCGGGCCGCGCTGGCCGCGCTGCGCGAGGCGGGCCTGTCCGACGTGTTCCCGCGCGCGCTGAAGTACGACAGGCCGTTCACCTTCTGGGACTACCGCGAGCTGGGCTTCCCCAAGAACAAGGGCATGCGCATCGACCTGGTGTACGCGAACGGCGCGTTCCGGGACGCGGTGAGCGACGCCTACGTGGACCGCGAGGAGCGCAAGGGCAAGGGCGCGTCCGACCACGCGCCGGTCGTCGTCGACCTGGACCTCTGAGCCGTGCCTCGCCCGATCGTGGGGGCGGACTCCAGCGTGCCCAGTGGTGCCTTCGGCGGTGGGAGTGCGAGGCTGTTCGGATGAACATCGCATTCTGGGAGAACTGGCGGCGGCGGCAGGGTGAAACGGGGGCGCGGCCGCTGGCCGCGGTCTTCACCGAGGACCCCGAGGGCATCACCGAACTCTTCTCCGAGTGCGAGCTGCTGCGCGCCAGGGCCCAGGAGTCCGGGGTCGAACTGGACGACACCCAGGGCTCGTTGGAGGCCCTCGACCAGCTGCCGCCGCGCTGGCGCGACGACCCGGAGGAGCTGCCCTGGCTGGGCAACGACGCGGGCCTGTACCTGGGCACCGTGATCGTGCGCACCGTGGCGGGCTCCGCGTGGCACGTGTGGCCCGGCGGGCACCCGGTGGTGCGGCTCGCCTCGGGGCGCGAGATCGACGTGGTGGAGGCGGGCCAGGAGTGGGCCGGCTCGGGCGCGCCCGAGCTGTCGCAGGTGTACGCGGAGGCGTCCGAGGGCTGAATCGGCCCGGCGCGCCCGGGCATCGGGCCGCGCCTCCCTCCTTTGCAGTAAATACGGCTTATGCCCCATTTATGCGTGTCGGGTGTGAAGTCCCTTTTCGGGGTGGATAGTTTGCGCTGACCTGACACAGCTGAGAGTGGGGCAGGGCAGCGTATGGCCGTCGATCCGTTGATCGAGCTGCGTGACGTCAACAAGTACTACGGGCAGTTGCACGTCCTCCAGGACATCGACCTCACCGTCGGGCGCGGCGAGGTGGTGGTGGTCATCGGCCCCTCCGGCTCGGGCAAGTCCACCCTGTGCCGGACGATGAACCGCCTGGAGACCATCGAGTCCGGCACCATCACCATCGACGGCCGCCCGCTCCCCGAGGAGGGCCGCGGCCTGGCCCGGCTCCGCGCCGAAGTCGGCATGGTCTTCCAGTCGTTCAACCTCTTCGCCCACAAGACCGTCCTGGAGAACGTCTCCCTGGCCCAGGTCAAGGTCCGCGGCCGCAAGAAGGACGAGGCGGACGGGCGCTCGCGCGAACTCCTGGAGCGCGTCGGCCTCGCCGCCCACGCCGAGAAGTACCCCGCCCAGCTCTCCGGCGGCCAGCAGCAGCGCGTCGCCATCGCCCGCGCCCTCGCCATGGACCCCAAGGCGCTCCTCTTCGACGAGCCCACCTCGGCCCTCGACCCCGAGATGATCAACGAGGTCCTCGAGGTCATGCAGCAGCTCGCCGCCGACGGCATGACCATGGTCGTCGTCACCCACGAGATGGGCTTCGCCCGCTCCGCCGCCAACCGCGTCGTCTTCATGGCCGACGGACGCGTCGTCGAGGACCGCACCCCCGAGGACTTCTTCACCAACCCGGAGAGCGAGCGGGCCAAGGACTTCCTCTCCAAGATCCTCAAGCACTGACGGGGGAAGCCACCATGGAGCGCACCACCAGGACCCTGGCCGCCGCCCTGCTGGCCCTGCTCGCCGCCGCCTGCGGCAAGGAGGGCAGCCCGCCGGTCAAGGGCCCCACCGCCGACGAACTGCCCCGCTACCAGGTGGCGGCCGGCTTCCGGCTGCCCGGCTCCGCGACCTGGGCCAAGGCCCAGCGCCGCGGCCACCTCGTCGTCGGCGCCAAGGAGGACCAGCCCTACATGGGGGAGAAGGACCCCGCCACGGGCGTCTACTCCGGCTTCGACATCGAGATCGCCAAGATGCTGTCCGCCTCCCTCGGCTTCGACCCCAAGACGGTCGAGTTCCGCACGATCGCCTCCGCCAACCGCGAGACGGCCCTGCAGAACGGCCAGATCGACTACTACGTCGGCACCTACACCATCAACGACAACCGCAAGAAGCTCGTCGGCTTCGCCGGGCCCTACTACCTGGCCGGCCAGTCCCTCCTCGTCCGCACCGACGAGAAGGACGTCCGGGGCCCCCAGGACCTGGCCGGCAAGCGCGTCTGCTCCGCCGCGGGCTCCACCCCGTACCAGCGCATCGAGAAGGACTACCCGCGCGCCGACCTGGTCGCCTACGACACCTACTCGATCTGCGTCGACAACCTCCTCACCTACCAGGTCGCCGCCGTCACCACCGACGACACGATCCTGATGGGCTACGCCGCCAAGGTCCCCGACGAGCTCAAGGTCGTCGGCAAGCCCTTCTCCCGGGAGCCGTACGGCATCGGCGTGCCCCGCGGCGACAACACCCTGCGCTTCGCGCTCGACGACGCCCTCGCCGCGCACGAGAAGAACGGCGACTGGCAGAAGGCGTACGACGCCACGCTCGGCCTGTCCGGGCGCAAGGCCACCCCGCCCCCGCCCATCGACCGCTACCCGGCGAGCTGAGGCAGCCATGGACGTACTGACAGAGAACTTCTCGCTCTACGGCAAGGGATTCCTCGGCACCGTCGAGCTCACCGTCCTCGCCTCGCTGCTCGCGCTGGTGCTCGGCTTCCTGATGGCCTCCTTCCGGGTGGCGCCCGTCGGCTCCTTCCGGGTCTTCGGCACCGTCTGGGTCACCGTGCTCCGCAACACCCCGCTCACCCTGCTGTTCTTCGCCGTCCTGCTGGGCCTGCCGCGCTTCGGGCTCGTGCTGCCCTTCAAGGTGTTCGCCGTCCTCGCGCTCGGCTGCTACACCTCGGCGTTCATCTGCGAGGCGCTGCGCTCCGGCATCAACACCGTGCCCAGGGGACAGGGCGAGGCCGCCCGCAGCCTGGGCATGACCTTCGGCCAGACGCTGACCTCGGTCGTGCTGCCGCAGGCGTTCCGCTCGGTCATCCCGCCGGTCGGCTCCACCCTGATCGCGCTCGCCAAGAACTCCGCCATCGCCGGGGCGTTCAGCGTCACCGAGCTGCTCGGCACCTACAAGACGCTCAACGAGCTGGGCTACAGCATCATCTGGACCTTCGTCTGGATCGCGGTCGGCTACCTGGTCATCACGCTGTCCATCAGCGCGCTCTTCAACTGGCTCGAGAAGCGATTCGGAGTAGCCCGGTGACGGATTCCACCGCCCTCTACGACATCCCCGGGCCGCACACCCGGCGACGGCACCTGATGTACGGCGTCGCGTCCACCGTCGTGATCGCCGCGCTCTTCGGCTGGATCCTCTACCTGCTCTTCGACACCGGGCAGTTCACCGCCACCAAGTGGAGGCCCTTCGCGTACAAGGGCATCCAGGAGCTGCTGCTGCGCGGCCTGGGCAACACCCTCAAGGCCTTCGCGTACGCCGCCGTGCTCTCCCTCGCGCTCGGCGCGCTGCTCGCCGTCGGGCGGCTCTCCGACCACGCCGTGCTGCGCCGGCTCGCCACGCTGTTCGTGGAGTTCTTCCGGGCCATGCCCGTCCTGGTGATGATCTTCTTCGTCTTCGTGGCGCTGAAGGTCCAGCCGCTGCCCGCGCTGGTCACCGGGCTCACGCTCTACAACGGCTCCGTGCTCGCCGAGGTGTTCCGCACCGGCGTCAACTCCGTGGAGCGCGGCCAGCGCGAGGCCGCGTACGCGCTGGGCATGCGCAAGACCCAGGTCATGACGTACGTACTGGTGCCGCAGGCGGTGCGCGCGATGCTGCCGACGATCATCAGCCAGCTGGTGGTCGCCCTGAAGGACACCTCGCTCGGATACCTGATCACCTACGAGGAGTTCCTCCACGCGGGGAAGCTGATCGCGTCGAACCTCGACTACGATCTGCCCTTCATCCCCGTGGTGATGGTGATCTCGCCGATCTACATCGGGATGTGCATGCTCCTGTCCTGGTTCGCCACCTGGGTGGCCAGACGGCAGAAGCGCAATCCCAAGACGGAGGCCGCGGGCGTCGCCCCGGCCGAACCAGGGACGCTGCTGCCGGGCGCGCAGTAGCTGGAGGGGGTGCAACCCCGTGGGCCCCACCCGCCCGGCAGCGGCCGGAGATCACCCCTCGCGCAGCGGCACCGACACGTACGACGGGTCGGCGGCCGGCGAGGAGAAGGTCAGCCGCGCGCCGGTCGGGTTGTGCTCGATGTAGAGCGGGTCGACGGTGTCGATCACCAGGGCGAGCCGGTGTCCGGCCGGGACGTCGTAGGCCGTGGAGAACAACTCCAGGTCCACGCCGAACGGTTGGCCGGGCGTCCTGTCGTGGAAGGTGTACGGCGCATTGCTGACCAGCTTGCCGAGGCCGAGCGGGCCCACGTCGTAGAGGTAGGCGACGAGGGTGCCGCTCGACCCGGTACTGGAGACCGTGGTGTGCAGCTTCGCCGTCCCGCGCACCCGCTGCCCGGTCGCGTACCGCTCGGACTGCCACACCGCCGCGAAGGAGCGCGGCAGCAGCGGGATCGAGGCGGTCGGCGGCACCTTGGTGAACTGGTCCAGCAGGTTCGACAGCAGCACGATGCCGCCGTTGGCCCCCGAGTCCACGTTCGCCCACACGCTCTGCGAACCGCCCAGCGCGATCTTGCGGGCGTCCGCATTGACCGACTTCCAGTCCGGGTAGCCCTCGTAGGCGCCGCCGCCGCGGGACTTCAGCTGCACCGGCTGCTCGCGGTCGATGCCGTTGTCGTCGCCGTTCAGGTAGTGGTCGAACCAGCGGTGGGCGTTGTCCCAGACGTCGTTGGGCAGTCCGAGCAGGCCCAGGCCCTCGGCGGTCGCGTGGTCGCCGGGGCGGAACTCCAGGCGCTTGGGGCCCTTGAGCTTCTCGAAGAACGAGGCGTACTGGTTGGGCGGGAACAGGGTGTCGCCCCAGGCGTTGCCGAGCATCAGCGCGGTGCCGTTGGCGTTGAGCTGGTCCAGGTAGCTGACCGGGGAGCGCTTGCGGCCCCAGTCGATCATGTTCTGTTCCTTGTCCAGCTTCGAGCCCAGGAAGTCCCCGAGGATTCCCTGGAGTTCGTCGCTGGGGCGGCCGGTGAGGTACCCGGCGCCGCCGAGCAGCGCGGCGGCCTGGAGGTGCTGGGTGCGGCCGCTGTAGATGGAGTCGATGAGGTCGGCCCAGCCGCTCATCGCGACCACGGCCTTGATCCGCTTGTCGTGCGCGGCGGCGAGCAGGCTGATGCCCGCGCCGTAGGAGACGCCGGCCATGCCGATCTTCGCCGGGTCCGCCGGGGTGTTGGCGAGCGCCCAGTCGATCACCTTGGAGGCGTCCGCCAGGTCCGGGGCGCCCGCGACCTCGATCTTCCCGCCGGACTGCCAGAAGCCCCGGCTGTTGTAACTCACCACCACGTAACCGGAGTCGGCGAGCTTCTTGGCCTGCACCAGGTACTCGATCTGGGGCACCGCCCAGCTGGTGGGCAGCACGACCACGGGGTAGCGGGTGCCGGCCGCCGCGCCGGAGGGGGTGACCACGTTCGCCTTGAGCACGGTGCCGCCGTCGCCGGTGATGTCGACGAAGCGCACCCCGGCCGGGGCGGCGTCGTCGGCCTGGGCGGCCGCGGCGGGGGTCAGGGCCAGGGCGGTCCCGGCCGCGAGCGCGGCGGAGACGGTGCCGACGGTGGTGGTGCGCAGGGCCTTGCGCGCTCGTCCCACGGGTCACTCCTCACTCAGTGCGCACCCGCGGGTCGCGGCTCCGGACCCCCGGGTGCGTCGTGTGCGGCGCCCGTGACGCACGGGGTGCGTGCGTCGGTTGGGGCGCCGAAAGTGACCCGACGGTAACCACGGGGGCTTACCTCAGGTAACCCGTCGGTAAGTTACGTGCGGGTAACGATTGTTGGACGGGGTGTCAGTGAGCCGGGCGGAGCGCCCGCTCCGATAGCTTCGGCGCGTGCTGCGGATGCTGCGGATGCGGGTGAACGGTACGGACCGCGACCTGGAGGTCGACGTACGGGTCAGCCTGCTCGACGCCCTGCGCGACCACCTCGGTCTCACCGGCGCCAAGAAGGGCTGCGACCAGGGGGCCTGCGGGGCCTGCACGGTGCTGCTGGACGGCGAGCGGGTGCTCGGCTGCCTGGAGCTGGCCGTGCGCTGCGACGGCCGGGACGTCACCACCGTCGAGGGCCTGGCCGGCCATCCACTGCGCGACGCGCTCGTCCGCCACGACGGGCTGCAGTGCGGCTTCTGCACCTCGGGACAGCTGTGCTCGGCGGTCGCCCTGCTCGCGGAGGCGCAACGTGACCGGTGCCATGTCACGTACGACATGGTGCGCGAGGGGATGAGCGGCAACCTGTGCCGCTGCGGCGCCTACAACGGGATCGCGGCGGCCATCGGCGAGGTCGCGGGGGCCGAGGCGTTCGGCGGCGCGGGAGCCCCCGCGGGATCCGCGGCCACTGCCGGGGCGGCGGGCCGGTGAAGGCCTTCGACTACCTGCGGCCCACCGCGCTCGACGAGGCGCTGGCCGCCGCCGGGCCCGGAGTGGCCTACCTCGCGGGCGGCACCAACCTGGTGGACCTGATGCGCGCGGGCGTCGAGACCCCGCACACCGTCGTCGACCTCACCGCCCTGCCGCTCGACGGCATCGAGGAGACCGGCACCGGGGGCCTGCGCGTCGGGGCCCTCGTACGCAACTCCCGCCTGGCCGCCGACCCGCGCGTCCGCGACCGCTTCCCGCTCCTCGCCCAGGCCGTCCTGGCCGGCGCCTCGCCGCAGCTGCGGAACATGGCGACCGTCGGCGGCAACCTGTTGCAGCGCACCCGGTGCCCCTACTTCCAGGACACCGCCGCACGCTGCAACCGCCGGCTGCCCGGCGCGGGATGCGACGCCGCCGAGGGCCTGGAGCGGGCGCACGCGGTGCTCGGCGCGAGCCCGCACTGCGTGGCCGTGCACCCCTCTGACCTCTGCGTGGCCCTGGCCGCGCTCGACGCCGAGGTCGAGATCCACGGCCGGGCCGGCCCGCGCACCGTCCCCGCCGCCTCCTTCCACCTGCTGCCCGGCACCACCCCGCACCGCGAGAACGCCCTGGAACCAGGGGAGTTGGTCACGGCCGTGGTGCTGCCGGGGGAGCCCGCCATGCCGAGCGCGTACCGCAAGGTCCGCGACCGGGCCTCGTTCGCCTTCGCCCTCGTGTCGGTGGCGGCGGCGCTGGACGTACGCTCCGGACGCGTCGCCCGCGTCCGGCTGGCCCTGGGCGGGGTGGCCGCCCGCCCCTGGCGCGCCCACGCCGCCGAGCGCGCCCTGACCGGCGCACCCGCGACCGAGGCCGCCTTCCGGCGGGCGGTGGCCGTGGAGCTGGAGCGGGGGGCGGGCGGTCACGTGTCACGCAACACCTTCAAACGTGACATGGCACTGCGCCTCGCCGTCGCCGTGCTGCGCGACCTGGCCGCCCCGGGTGATCGGGCCGTCCCGCGCGACCTGTCCGTCCCGCGTGAGGAGCCCGGCGCATGACGGACACGGCACCCGGCCCGACCGGGCCCGCGCCCCACCGGCCCCAGGCGCCGGTCGAGGTCACCAACGCGCCTTACGTAGGGCGGTCGTTGGACCGCGTCGACGGCCCCGCCAAGACCTCCGGCGCCGCCCGCTACACCGCCGACGTCCCGCTCGACGGACTCGCCCACGGCGCCCTCGTCCACGCCACCGTCAGCCGGGGCCGCATCATCGCCCTCGACACCGAGGAGGCCGCCGCCGTACCCGGCGTGCTCGCCGTCCTCACCTACCGCGACGCGCCCGCGGTACGGCCCGGCGCCCCCGGCGGCGGCGTGAACGTCGACTGCCTCGGCTCCGACGCCGTCCACTGGGACGGCCAGCCCGTCGCGGTCGCCGTCGCCGAGACCCCCGAGGCCGCCCACGAGGCAGCCCGCCTGGTCCGGGTGCGCTACCACCCGCTGCCCGCCGCCGTCCGCTTCGACGAGGAGGGCTCGCGCCCGGTGGCGCGCGAGCGCGCCGGCGACGTGGAGCGCGGCCTCGGCCTGGCCGCCGTGCGCTTCGAGGCCCAGTACTCCACCGCGCCCCAGCACCACAACGCGCTGGAACCCCACACCAGCACCGCCGCCTGGGACGGCGACCGGCTCACCGTGCACGACACCACCCAGCACCTCGACGGCGTCCGCGCCCACCTCGCCCACGCCTTCCGGCTGCCGCCCGAACGGGTGCGGGTGGTGGCCGCCCAGGTCGGCGGCGGTTTCGGCGGCAAGATCGCCGTGTGGCCGGTCACCGTGCTCGCCGCCCGGGCCGCCCGCGCCGTCGGCCGCCCGGTGCGCATCGCCCTGACCCGCGAGGGCGTCTACCGCTCGGTGGGCGGGCGCGCCCCCTCGCACCAGAGCGTCGCGCTCGGCGCCGACCGGGACGGGGTCCTGACCGCGCTGGCCCACAGCGGCACCACCCGCACCGCACGGGTCGGCGGCGACCCGGACCACTTCACCGCCGCGAGTGCCCTGCTGTACGGCGCGGACCACCTGCTCCTCCACCGCGATCACGTCACGCGTGACGTGATGGCGAACACCGCGATGCGCGCACCCGGCGAGGCCGTCGGCTCCTTCGCCCTGGAGTCCGCGATGGACGAGCTCGCCCACCGCACGGGCTTCGACCCGGTCGAGCTGCGGCTGCGCAACGAGCCCGACCGGGCCCCGCTCGACGGGCGCCGCTACACCCGCAGGGGACTGGCGCACTGCCTGGCGCAGGGGGCGCGGGAGTTCGGCTGGGCCGGGCGCGACCCCCGTCCCGGGGTGCGGCGCTGGGGCCGCTGGCTGGTGGGGACCGGCGCCGCCGCCGCGTACCACCCCTCCTGGCTGGAGCCCGCCCGGGTCTCGGTGCGGCTCGCCGCCGACGGCACCGTCCTGGTGCGCTGCGCCTTCCACGAGATCGGCGTGGGCGGTGCCACCGCGCACGCGCAGATCGCCGCCGACGCGCTCGGCGTGCCCTTCGACGCGGTCCGCGTGGAGCACGGGGACACGCTGCTGCCGACCGGGCCGTGCGCCGGGGGCTCCGCGCAGACGGCGGCCGTCGCGGCGGGCGTCCTCGCCGCCTGCGCCCGGGTCCGCGAGGCGGTCGGGGCCGGCCGGCCGCTCCCGTACGAGGTGGTCGTGGACACCGCCCCGAACCGCGTCGACGCCCTCCTGGAGCGCGTCCGCGCCCGCGCCCGGGTGCGGGCCGCGTCCGGCGCCCACTTCTGCGAGGTCCGGGTGGACGCCGACACCGGCGAGACCCGGGTCACGCGCTGGCTCGGGGTCTTCGACATCGGCACCGTCGTCAACGCCAAGACCGCCGCGAGCCAGCTGCGCGGCGGCATCGTGATGGGCATCGGGCAGGCGCTGATGGAGGAGACCCTGCACGACCCCCGCACCGGACGGATCATGAACGCGGGCCTCGTCGGGTACCACGTGCCCGTGCACGGTGACATTCCACCGATCACCGTGCACTTCCTCGACGAGCCCGACCCGACGATGCCGCTCGGCATCCTCGGGGCGGGCGAGCTGGGGATCACCGGGGCGGCCGCCGCCGTCGCCAACGCCGTGCACCACGCCACCGGCACCCGGGTGCGCGACCTGCCCCTGACCCCGGAGAAACTGCTCTGAGCCGCGCGGCCGACTACTGTCCCTGCGCCGTGCCCTTCAGGGCGCTCTTGGCCTGCCAGTCGGCCCAGCTGAGGTTCCACTCGCCGTAGCCGTTGTTCAGCGCCTGGGTGCCCTTGGCGTCGTCGCCGGTCACCTCGAACGGGTCGCCGACCTGCACGTTCTCGTACACCCACGAGGCGTCGGAGTCGCTCATGCCCACGCAGCCGGAGCTGTGGTTGGTGTTGCCGAAGTACGCGGCGTTCCACGGCGCGGCGTGCGCGTACATGCCCGACCAGGTCATCCGCATCGAGTAGTCGACCATCTTGTCGTAGGCGTCGCCCAGGCCGACTGTCTCGGAGCGCATGTTGATCGTGCCCTCCTTGGCCATCAGCACCATCTTGCCGCGCCAGGACGCCTTGTCGCCGCCGGGCGTGCCCGCCGACATCGGCACGTCCTTGATCTGCTGCCCGTCGCGGAACATCTTCAGCCGGTGGTTGTCCAGGTCGATCTTGACCACCTGGTTCTTGCCCACGGTGAAGTTGGTCGTGTAGTCGCGCACGAACCAGCCGCCGGTGCCGGAGTCCACGCCGTTGAGGTCCGCGTTCAGCGTCACCTTGGTGCCGGACTTCCAGTACTCCTTGGGGCGCCAGTCCACCCGGGACTTGCCCGACCAGTCCTCCATCCAGCCCCAGGACCCCTCGGTGTTGTTGCTGGTGGTGACCTTGAGGTGCTTCTCCACCTCGGCCTTGTCCTTCACCGGGTGGTCGAACACGATCGACAGCGGCTGCGCGACGCCGACGGTGCTGTTCTTGCCCGGGACCAGCGACAGCTTGTTGACCTTGTCCGGCGCGGCGGTGGTGAAGTCCGCCTTGGCGCTGCCGCCCTTGTCGTCACGGGCCTCGACCGAGTACGCGGTGCCGGGCGCGGCCTTGCGCACGGAGGTCCAGGTGCGGCCGTCGGACGAGATCTTCCCGTCGAGCTTGCCGCCCTTGGAGTCGATCACGTTGACCTGCTGGAGCTTGCCGTCGGCCAGCGTGACCTTGACCGGCTGGCCCGCCTTGGCCTGCTTGCCGGTGAGGTTGACGGAGATCTTCGTCTCCGGCTTGCCGCCCATGTCGGCGCCGCCGGCGTCCTTGCCGCCCGAGCACGCGGTGAGCGCCACGGCGAGGACCGCGGTGCCGGCGAGTGCGGCGCGGCGGGCCGCGGGGCGGCGGAGCGGGGTGCGTATGGAGCTGCGGCTCAACTGAAAAACCTCCGGTGCGATCACTGTCTCTGGATGAGAGTTCGCCTGCCCACGCGCGGTTGCGGCGATCCCGGTGATTTCCGTCATTTCACGTGTGACATGCCTGACATCACCTTGATCGGAAAAGAGGCGAAGGTCCCTTGTCGGAGACCCGGGCGTTACCAGGGAGGTTGCCGGGTGCCCCCGTCCGGTCCGGGTATGCGCGGGGCCTCGCCTGGGGAGGGGATGAGGGGAGGGGAGGGGTGGAGTGGGGCGGGAACGGTCGGATGGCGGATGGCGGACTGCGGACGGGGGTGGAGGCCGGGTGGTGGGTGACGGTGAGGGCGTGGGCACGGGTGTGGGCGAGGGTGTGGGGCCGGTGGTGGGCGCCGGCGGGGGAGTGGAGGGTGCGGGTGGTGGGGGCGGTGCGGTGCCGGGGGCGTACGACGTCTTCGATCCGCGCCTCTACGCGCGCGGCATCCCGCACGCCGCCTTCCGCGCCCTGCGCGCGCACCGGCCCGTGTCGTGGCAGGAGGAGTACGAGGTCCTGGGCTGGCCCCCGGGCAGCGGGTACTGGGCGGTCGCCCGCCACGCCGACGTCGTACGGGTCCTCAAGGACGGGGCCGCCTTCTCCTCGTACCTCGGCGCCACCCAGATCCGTGACCCCGCGCCCGAGGACCTGCCGTTCATCCGCCGCATGATGCTCAATCAGGATCCGCCCGGACACGGCCGGTTGAGGCGCCTGGTCAGCCGGGCCTTCACGCCGCGCAGGGTCGACCGGTTCGCCGCGGCCGTCCGGGTACGCGCCCGTGAACTCCTGTCGCTCGCCCGCGAGTCGGGACCGGTCGTCGACCTGGTGGCGGCCGTCACCGACGACTACGCCTTGCTCAACCTCACCGACCTGCTCGGGGTGCCCGACAGCGACCGCGGCCTGCTGCTGGAGTGGACCGAGCGGGTCATCGCCTACCAGGACCCCGACGAGCCGCCCGTCCTCGGGCCCGACGGCGTCCCCGTGAACCCGCGCTCGCCGGGGATGCTGCGCGAGATGTTCGACTACGCGCGCCGGCTCGCCGCGTACAAGCGCAAGGTGCCCGGCGACGACATCATGACCGTGCTGGCGACGGGTGAACTCACCGATCCCGAGCGGGAGATGTTCTTCTTCCTGCTCACCGTCGCGGGCAACGACACCGTTCGGAGCGCCGCCCCCGGCGGACTGCTGGCCCTGGCCGAGCACCCGGAGGAACAGCACAGGCTGCGCACGGGGACCGTCGGCCTGCCCACCGCCGTGGACGAGCTCCTGCGCTGGCACCCGCCGGTGCTCTCCTTCCGGCGCACCGCGTCCCGCGACACCGGGATCGCCGGTCAGCCGGTGCGCGCGGGGGACAAGGTCGTGGTCCTGCACGCCTCCGCCAACTACGACGAGCGCGCCTTCCGCGATCCGTACCGCCTGGACCTGGGACGGACGCCGAACCCGCACGTCTCCTTCGGCGACGGGCCGCACGTCTGCCTGGGCGCCCACTTCGCCAGGCTCCAGCTGCGCGTGCTGTACGAGGAGGCGCTGGCCGCCCTGCGCCGCCTCGCGCCCGCCGGGCCGCCGCGCCGACTGGTGTCGAACTTCATCAACGGGATCAAGGCGCTTCCGATGGAAATAACATGACCCAGCCGCCCGGGCACGGGAAGGGGCCCGGGTACGGCAGGGCCCCGGACGCGGATAGGGGGCCCAGGGCGCGAGGGCTCGCTGCCGAGGTCGCAGAGGTCGCAGAGGTCGCAGGGGTCGCAGAGGTCGCCGGGGGCGCGGTCAGGTGATCGCCCGGTGGGAGTTCCTCGGGGCCGGGAGGGCGGACTGGGCGGCGCGGGTGACGTCGGCGACCAGTTCCACCACGTCGGGGCCGTACGCCTGGGAGTTGACGACCTTCAGGAGCAGGACGAAGGAGTTCGCGCCGTGCTTGCGCGCGAGTCTCTCGTGGTGGCGCACCAGGTAGCGGGTCGCCGCCTGGTTGGTGATGGCGCGCTGGCCGCAGAAGAGGAACACCGGGCGGGCCCCCTCGCCGGCGGTGAGGCGGGCCAGCAGGACGTACTCGCCGATCCCCGGCTCCATCCGGTAGCGCTCCGTGCCGATGGTGAACGCCCCGCGCTCCTGCGGCGGTTCGGTCTCCACGTTCATCTTGATGCCCGGGAGCAGGCTCGCCAGGTGTGCCGCCATGCGGCGATTCGAGTAGGGGCCGCCGAGGCAGAACTCCGTGCGTTCGCCGAACCCTTGCTGGGCCAGGTCGTGCTGGACGATCTGGGCGTTGGCGCCGCAGTCCTTGATGAGGGCGGAGAGTTCGAGGAGGGCGAAGACGTCGAAGCGGTGCACGGCGCCCTCGGGGCTGCCCGCCTCGCGGTTGACCACGAGCAGGCACTCGGCGTTGCCCGGCAGCCCGAAGAAGGCCTGCTTGCGGTGGAGTTTGCGACGCCAGAGGTAGGTGCGGGCGAGCCAGCCGATGGAGGCGCTCACTCCGGTGGCCAGGACGCCGAGCACGACGTTGCGCAGGTCTTCATTCATGGGCGCGCATGGTAGCGGTGTTCCGCGGGGTTGTCCGAGGTGCTCCTGACGGCTGCGGCGCCGGGCGGTTACGCTGCGCGGACGGTCGTCCACAGGAGGTACGGATGCGTCGCTCCGCTGTACGTCACGCCACGGTCCTGGCCGTCGCCGCGACGGTGCTCTCGGTGGGGGCGGCCGCGCCGCCGACGGCCGCGCCGCCCGCCGGGGCGGCCGCGCCCGCGAAGGTGCCGGTGGCGGTGGGCTACGGCGGTGCCGTGGCGAGTGTGGACGCCGACGCGTCGGCGGCGGGCATCGAGGTGCTGCGCAAGGGCGGCAACGCGGTGGACGCGGCGGTCGCGACGGCGGCGGCGCTGGGGGTCACCGAGCCGTACTCGGCGGGCATCGGGGGCGGCGGGTACTTCGTGTACTACGACGCCGCCTCGCGGCGGGTGCGGACGATCGACGGGCGGGAGACGGCGCCGCGTTCGGCGGACGAGAAGCTGTTCCAGGAGGACGGGAAGCCGATCCCGTTCGACGAGGGGGTGACCAGTGGGCTGAGCGTGGGCACGCCGGGTACGCCCGCCACCTGGCAGACGGCGCTGGACGCGTGGGGGAGCAGGTCGCTGGGCCAGCTCCTGAAGCCGGCCGAGAAGCTGGCGCGCGACGGGTTCAGGGTGGACGAGACGTTCCGTTCGCAGACGGCGGGCAACGAGGCGCGGTTCCGGGACTTCCCGGCGACGTCGGAGCTGTTCCTGCCGGGTGGTCAACTGCCGGTGGTGGGCTCGACGTTCAAGAACCCGGACCTGGCGCGTACGTACGCGGAGCTCGGCCGTGAGGGCGTGCGGGAACTGTACCGGGGGGACTTGGCGCGCGACATCGTGGACACGGTGCGCAAGCCGCCGGTGGGCGACGGTGCGACCCGCAAGGTGCGGGCCGGTGACCTGGGGCTGCGGGACCTGGCGGCGTACCGGACCAAGCGTCAGGAGCCGACGAAGGTCTCCTACCGGGGCCTGGACGTGTACGGCATCGCGCCGTCCTCCTCGGGCGGTACGAGCGTCGGCGAGGCGCTCAACATCCTTGAGCGCACGGACCTTTCGGCGGCCGACCAGGCGCGCTACCTGCACCGCTACATCGAGGCGAGCCGGATCGCGTTCGCGGACCGGGGCCGCTGGGTGGGGGACCCGGCGTTCGAGGACGTGCCGACGCGGGGGCTGCTGTCGCAGCGGTTCGCGGACTCGCGCGGCTGCCTGATCCGTGACGACGCGGTGCTGACGAGCCCGCTGGCGCCGGGGGACCCGGAGCACCCGGCGCGCTGCGGCGGTTCGGGCACGCCGGCCCCGACGACGTACGAAGGGGAGAACACCACGCACCTGACGGTCGCGGACCGCTGGGGCAACGTGGTGGCGTACACGCTGACGATCGAGTCGACCGGCGGCAGCGGCATCACCGTGCCGGGCCGGGGCTTCCTGCTGAACAACGAGCTGACGGACTTCTCCTTCGCGCCGGCCAACCCGGCCGTGCACGACCCGAACCTGCCCGGGCCCGGCAAGCGCCCGCGCTCCTCGATCTCCCCGACGATCGTGCTGGACCGGCACGGGCGTCCGGTGCTCGCGCTGGGCTCGCCGGGCGGGGCGACGATCATCACGACCGTGCTGCAGACGCTGACCGGGGTGGTCGACCGGCACCTGCCGCTGGTCGAGGCGATCGCCGCGCCGCGCGCGAGTCAGCGCAACCAGCCGACCACGGAGCTCGAACCGGCGCTGTGGAACAGCCCGTTGAAGGCCGAGCTGGAGAAGCTGGGGCACGTGTTCAAGCTGAATCCGGAGATCGGCGCGGCGACCGGGGTGCAGCGGATGCCGGACGGGCGCTGGCTGGCGGCGGCCGAGAAGGTGCGGCGCGGCGGCGGCTCGGCGATGGTCGTGCGCCCGGCCGGGTCCTGAGCGCGGGACCTTCGCAACAGGCCCTAGAGGGCGGTGAGGACGCGGGGGCCGTCGTGGGTGATGGCCACCGTGTGCTCGGTGTGGGCGGCGCGGCTGCCGTCCAGGGTGCGCACGGTCCAGCCGTCGGTGCCGGTGTAGTGGTGGTCGCCGCCGCCCGCGAGGAGCATCGGCTCGATGGCCAGGACCATGCCGTGCTTGAGGTGCATGCCCCGGCCCGGGCGTCCTTCGTTGGGGACGTCCGGGCCCTCGTGCATGGAGCGGCCCACGCCGTGGCCGCCGAAGCCGTCGGCGATGCCGTACCCGGCGGCGCGGCAGACGCGGCCGACGGCGTGGGCGATGTCGCCGATGCGGTTGCCGACGCGGGCGGCGGCGATCCCGGCTTCGAGGGCGGCGTACGCGGTGTCGACGAGGCGGGTGTCCTCGGGGCGGGCGCGGCCGACGGTGAAGCTGATCGCGGAGTCACCGACCCAGCCGTCCAGGACGGCGCCGCAGTCGATGCTGACGAGGTCGCCGTCGGCGAGCCTGCTGTCGTCGGGGACGCCGTGCACGACGGCGTCGTTGACCGAGGCGCAGATGACGCCGGGGAAGGGGACGGGGGCCCAGGAGGGCCGGTAGTTCAGGAAGGGCGAGCCGGCGCCGGCCTCGTCGAGGACGCCGCGGGCGACCCGGTCGAGCTGGCGCAGGGTGACGCCGGGGCGGGCCGCTTCCCGCACGGCGGTCAGGGCCTGGGCCACCACGCGCCCGGCGGCGCGCATCGCTTCGAGGGACTTGTCTGTCTTGATCTCCACCATGCCAATTACTATACCGGTATGAGAATACCGTGTCGTCGCTTAGGATGGGCCCCATGGTTCGTACGCCCCTGACCCCCGAAGAGCGCGAGCGCGGCGAGCGCCTGGGCCTGATGCTGCGCGAGGCGCGCGGCGGGCGCAGCATGGTCGAGGTGGCTGCGGCCGCCGGCCTCTCCGCCGAGACGCTCCGCAAGATCGAGACGGGCCGGGCGCCGACGCCCGCGTTCTTCACCGTGGCGGCCCTGGCGGCCACGCTGGGCCTGTCGATGGACGAGCTGATCACGCGCTGCGCGCTGGCACCCGTATAGCCCGCTGCGGTGGCCCCGCCCGGTGGGCCGGGCCACCGTGGGAGCGTGTCGACTGCGAAGAAGGTCACTCCGGCTTCCCGGACGTCCCCGGCGCCCTCCGCTCCCGGGGCGTCCTCCCGTGCGTCCCGCTCCTTCCGCTCCTCTCGTACGTCCTGCTCCTTCCGTACGTCCCCGGCCTCCCGTACGTCACCGGTGACGCGTACGTCCCCGGCGGCGCGCGCGGGGCGGCGGGCCGCGCTGGCCGGGGCGCTGCTGGTGCCGCTCGCGCTGGTCGGGGCGTGCTCGTCGGGCGGCTCCGGCGGCGATGGCGGGCAGGCCCGGGTCGCCCCGGCGGCCGTGCCCAGCGGCCCGGACACCTTTCGCCACCCGGGCGTCGTGGTCGGCGGCCGGCAGCTGAAGACGGTGCGCGAGAAGGTCGCCGCGGGCGCGCAGCCGTGGAAGGGCGCGTACGAGGCGATGCGCCGCAGCCGCTACGCCGCGCCGGACTACGCCCCGCAGCCCGCCAAGGTGGTCGCCTGCGCGTCCAACGCGGGCACCCCCGCCTGCGTCGCCGAGCGGCAGGACGCCATCGCCGCGTACACCCAGGCGCTGCTGTGGCAGATCACCGGCAATCCGGCGCACGCCAAGAAGGCCGTCGCGATCATGGACGCCTGGTCGGGGACGATCAAGGAGCACACCCGGGACGACGCGGACCTGCAGACCGCGTGGTCGGGCTCCTCCTGGGCGCGGGCCGCGGAGATCGTGCACGCCACCTACCCGCAGTGGCAGGGCCCGGCGGTGCAGCGCTTCAAGTGGATGCTGCGCAAGGCCTACCTGCCCGCCGTGACGGCCAACGTGCCGGACTACAACGGCAACTGGGAGCTGGCGATGACGGACGCCGCGATCGGGATGGCGGTGTTCCTGGAGGACCACGAGCTCTTCGACGAGTCGGTGCGCCGCTTCGAGGCGCGCGTCCCGGCCTACTTCTACCTCAGCTCCGACGGCCCCGTGCCCAAGCGGCCGCCGGGCGGCACGATCGACACCCCGGCCGAACTGGCCACGTACTGGTTCGGGATGCGCACCTACGAGGACGGCCTGGGGCAGGAGACCTGCCGCAACTTCATGCACATCGGCTACTCGCTTGCGGCGACCTCGCACATCGCCGAGACCGCCTGGCACCAGGGCGTGGACCTGTACGCGGGGCAGGCCGAACGCCTGAAGGCGGCCCTGGAGTTCCACGCCCGCTACCAGCTGGGCGAGGCCGCGCCCAAGTGGCTGTGCGGCGGCAAGGTGGAGCGCACGATGGGCCCGGACGTGGAGGTGGCGCTCAACCACCTCAAGGGCCGGCTGCACATGGACCTGCCGCAGACCGAGAAGCTGGCGGCGAAGCAGCGGCCGGCCGGGACGGACGACCTGTTCGTGGCCTGGGAGACGCTGACCCACGCGGACAACCCGAGTGCCCTTTGAGCGCCGTGGCGTAGGGTCGGCCGGGTGATTCCCGAAGAGCTGCGGCGCGGCCGCTACGTCAGCCTGACCACCTTCCGCAAGGACGGCACCCCGGTCGCCACGCCGGTCTGGTACGCGACCGAGGGCGACGAGCTGCTCGTGTGGACCCGCACCGACTCCTGGAAGGTGAAGCGGCTGCGCCGGGACACCCGGGTCGTGGTGTCACCGTGCAATGTCAAAGGTGACGTTCCGCAGGGCGCGGTGCGCGCGGAGGGCACGGCGCGGCTGCTGGACGACGCGGAGCTGAAGGCGGTGCGCAAGCTGCTGTCGCGCAAGTACACCTGGCAGTACTGGGTGGTGGACCTGCCGGCGATGCTTGCCCGGGGCGGCAAGCGGCCGCACACGGGGATCTCGGTGACCTTCCCGGCCTGAGCCGCACGGCTCCGGGCCCTACCGGCCCGCGCCGTTCCGTCCCGCGCTGTTCCGCCCCGTGCCGTGCCGTGCGGGAGCGCGTGGGGGCGCGCGGGCGCGGGTGCGCGCGGGGCCGTTCGGGTCAACTCCGGTGCCGGGCGCGCGTCCCCGTACCGGAACGATCACCGCTGCCGGAAGCTGTCCGCTGTGGACCGGACGGGTGCGAAACGTGATCGACTCCGCCGGTTCACAGCGGCGGTCTTGCTCCAAGGTGTGACGAGGCTTACGTTCTCCTCCTACGCACGGCGTCTACGTGCGTAGAGGCTCTCTGACGTCCCGTCGAAGGAGCAGCTCGTGTCCCACGTCGTACGCGCCGCACTCGTCCAGGCGACCTGGACCGGCGACACCGAATCCATGCTCGCCAAGCACGAGGAGCACGCCCGCGAGGCGGCCCGGCAGGGCGCGCAGGTGATCGGCTTCCAAGAGGTGTTCAACGCACCGTACTTCTGCCAGGTGCAGGAACCCGAGCACTACCGCTGGGCGGAGGCGGTGCCCGACGGCCCGACCGTGACCCGGATGCGGGCGCTCGCCCGGGAGACCGGCATGGTGATCGTCGTCCCGGTCTTCGAGGTCGAGCAGTCCGGCTTCTACTACAACACCGCGGCCGTGATCGACGCCGACGGAAGCTACCTCGGCATGTACCGCAAGCACCACATCCCGCAGGTCAAGGGCTTCTGGGAGAAGTACTACTTCAAGCCCGGGAACGCCGGCTGGCCGGTCTTCGACACCGCCGTGGGCAAGATCGGCGTCTACATCTGCTACGACCGCCACTTCCCCGAAGGCTGGCGACAACTCGGGCTCAACGGCGCCCAGTTGGTCTACAACCCCTCGGCCACCTCGCGCGGCCTCTCCGCGTACCTGTGGCAGCTGGAGCAGCCGGCCGCGGCCGTCGCCAACGAGTACTTCGTCGCCGCGATCAACCGGGTGGGCCGCGAGGAGTACGGGGACAACGACTTCTACGGCACGAGCTACTTCGTCGACCCGCGCGGACAGTTCGTCGGCGAGGTCGCCTCCGACAAGGAGGAGGAACTCCTCGTCAGGGACCTGGACTTCGGCCTCATCGAGGACGTACGACAGCAGTGGGCGTTCTACCGCGACCGGCGCCCGGACGCCTACGAAGGGCTGGTGCGGCCGTGACCGACCTGTTCGACCGGCACAAGGCCGTCCTGCCCGACTGGCTCGCGCTCTACTACCGCCGCCCCCTGGAGATCACCCACGGCGAGGGCCGGTACGTCTGGGGCGCCGACGGCACCAGGTACCTGGACTTCTTCGGCGGCATCCTCACCACCATGACCGCGCACGCCCTGCCCGAGGTCACCAAGGCGGTCAGCGAGCAGGCGGGGCGGATCATCCACTCCTCCACGCTCTACCTCAACCGCCCGATGGTCGAACTGGCCGAGCGCGTCGCCCACTTGTCGGGCATCCCGGACGCCCGGGTGTTCTTCACCACCTCGGGCACCGAGGCCAACGAGGCGGCCCTGCTGCTGGCCACCGCGCACCGCGGCTCCAACCAGATCCTGGCCATGCGCAACAGCTACCACGGCCGGTCCTTCTCCACCGTCTCCATCACCGGCAACCGCGGCTGGTCACCGACCTCCCTGTCACCACTGCAGACGCTGTACGTGCACGGGGGCGTCCGCAGCCGCGGACCCTACGCGCACCTGTCCGACGCCCAGTTCACCGAGGCGTGCGTGGCGGACCTGGAGGACCTGCTCGGGCACACCCGCGACGTGGCCGCGCTGATCGCCGAACCCGTCCAGGGCGTCGGCGGGTTCACCTCACCGCCCGACGGCCTGTACGCCGCGTTCCGCGACGTCCTGCACCGCCGCGGGATCCTGTGGATCTCCGACGAGGTGCAGACCGGCTGGGGACGCACCGGCGACCACTTCTGGGGCTGGCAGGCGCACGGCCGCAGCGGCCCGCCGGACCTGCTGACCTTCGCCAAGGGCATCGGCAACGGCATGTCCATCGGCGGCGTGGTGGCCCGCGCCGAGGTCATGAACTGCCTGGACGCCAACTCCATCTCCACCTTCGGCGGTTCCCCGGTGACCATGGCCGCGGGCCTGGCCAACCTCACCTACCTCCTGGAGCACGACCTCCAGGGCAACGCCCGCCGGGTCGGCGGCCTGCTCATCGAGCGGCTGCGCGCCATCGGCGCGGGCGTGCCCGCGGTCCGCGAGGTGCGCGGCCGGGGCCTGATGATCGGCATCGAGCTGGTCGTGCCGGGCACCGACGAGGCGAACCCGGACGCCGCGACCGCCGTCCTCGAGGCCGCCCGCGAGGGCGGGCTGCTGATCGGCAAGGGCGGCGGCCACGACACCAGCGTGCTGCGCATCGCGCCGCCGCTGTCGCTGACCGTCGCCGAGGCCGAAGAGGGCGCCTCGATCCTCGAACAGGCCCTGCGGGCCGTGTAGTCCACCGTGCGCGCGGCGTCCGGGCCCGGCCCCGGACGCCGCGCCGCCCCCGCGGAGCCGGGGCGGCGTCCCCGTACCCCTCCGCCCGTTCCCCCCACCCCTGCCACCCGCGTTCCCGCTCGTCCCTCAGGAGGCCAGGAGCCGTGAGCAACCGCACCCTGATCCGAGGCGGCCTCGTCATCACCGCCGCCGACGAGGTCCACGCCGACGTCCTGATCGAGGACGGCCGCGTCGCCGCGCTCGCCGCGCACGGCTCCCAGGCCGCCGCGTCCTGGACCGCCGAGCGCGTCATCGACGCCACCGACCGCTACGTCATCCCGGGCGGCGTCGACGCGCACACCCACATGGAGCTGCCCTTCGGCGGCACCTTCGCCTCCGACACCTTCGAGACCGGCACCCGGGCCGCCGCCTGGGGCGGCACCACCACGATCGTCGACTTCGCGGTGCAGAGCGTGGGGCGCTCCCTGCGCGAGGGCCTGGACACCTGGTACGCCAAGGCCGGCGGGCAGTGCGCGATCGACTACGCCTTCCACATGATCCTGTCCGACGTCAACGAGTCCTCGCTCAAGGAGATGGACCTCCTGGTCGAGGAGGGCGTGACGTCGTTCAAGCTGTTCATGGCCTACCCCGGGGTGTTCTACAGCGACGACGGGCAGATCCTGCGCGCCATGCAGCGCGGCGCCGCCAACGGCGGCCTGATCATGATGCACGCGGAGAACGGCATCGCCATCGACGTCCTCGTCGAACAGGCCCTGGCCCGTGGCGAGACGGACCCCCGCTACCACGGCGAGGTCCGCAAGGCGCTCCTGGAGGCCGAGGCCACCCACCGCGCCATCCAGCTCGCCCGGGTCGCCGGCGCCCCGCTGTACGTGGTGCACGTCTCCGCCGAGGAGGCCGTCGCCGAACTCGCCGCCGCCCGCGACAAGGGGCTGCCCGTCTTCGGCGAGACCTGTCCGCAGTACCTGTTCCTGTCCACCGACAACCTCGCCGAGCCCGGCTTCGAGGGCGCCAAGTACGTCTGCTCCACACCGCTGCGGCCCAGGGAGCACCAGGCGGCCCTGTGGCGCGGACTGCGCACCAACGACCTCCAGGTGGTCTCCACCGACCACTGCCCGTTCTGCTTCACCGGCCAGAAGGACCTGGGGCGCGGCGACTTCTCCAAGATCCCCAACGGCCTTCCGGGCGTGGAGAACCGGATGGACCTGCTGCACCAGGCGGTCGTCGACGGCCACCTCTCGCGCCGCCGCTGGATCGAGATCGCCTGCGCCACCCCGGCCCGGATGTTCGGCCTGTACCCCAAGAAGGGCACGCTGGCCCCCGGCGCCGACGCGGACGTCGTGATCTACGACCCGACGGCCGTGCAGGTGATGTCCGCCGAGACCCACCACATGAACGTCGACTACTCGGCGTACGAGGGCCGCACCGTCACCGGACGCGTGGAGAGCGTCCTCTCGCGCGGCGAACTCGTCATCGACAAGCGCGAGTTCACCGGGCGCGCCGGACACGGCAGCTACACCCCGCGCGCCACCTGCCAGTACCTGAACTGACGGCCGTCACCCCGGCCGAAGGCCCGCCCCGCCCGTCCGGGCCGGGGCCGGGTCCCGCAGCATCCGAACCAGCCAGACCCCGAACCGGGAGGCCACGACGTGGACTTCGGACTCGTCCTCCAGACCGACCCGCCCGCCTCCGCCGTCGTGGGACTCATGCGCCGCGCCGAGCGCAACGGGTTCCGCTACGGCTGGACCTTCGACTCGGCCGTGCTGTGGCAGGAGCCGTTCGTCATCTACAGCCGCGTCCTGGAGCACACCCGCAAGCTGATCGTGGGCCCGATGGTCACCAACCCGGGCACCCGCACCTGGGAGGTGACGGCCTCCACCTTCGCCACCCTCAACGAGATGTACGGCAACCGCACCGTGTGCGGCATCGGACGCGGCGACTCCGCGATGCGGGTCGCCGGACGCAGGCCCAACACCCTGGCCAGGCTGGGCGAGGCGATGGGCGTCATCCGCGACCTCGCCGAGGGCCGCGAGGCCGAAGTCGACGGCCAGCGGCTGAAGTTGCCGTGGGTCAAGGACGGGAAGCTGCCGGTGTGGATGGCCGCGTACGGGCCCAAGGCCCTGGCGCTGGCCGGGCAGAAGGCCGACGGCTTCATCCTCCAGCTCGCCGACCCGTTCCTGACCGAGTCGATGGTCAAGGCCGTGCGCTCGGCCGCCGAGGAGGCGGGCCGCGACCCGGCGTCCGTCACCATCTGCGTGGCCGCCCCCGCCTACGTCGGCGACGACCTGGCGCACGCCCGCGAGCAGTGCCGCTGGTTCGGAGGCATGGTCGGCAACCACGTCGCCGACCTCGTCGAGCGCTACGGCGAGCACTCCGACCTGGTGCCCGAGGCCCTCACCGCGTACATCAAGCAGCGCCAGGGGTACGACTACAGCCACCACGGGCGGGCGGGGAACCCGTCGACGGACTTCGTGCCGGACGAGATCGTGGACCGCTTCTGCCTGCTCGGTCCGGCGTCCGCGCACGTCGAGAAGCTCCAGCGGCTGCGGGACCTCGGCGTGGACCAGTTCGCGGTGTACGCGATGCACGACGCGCGGGAGGCGACCATCGACGCGTACGGGACGTCGGTGATCCCGGCCCTCGCCGGATAGCACGTACCGTACGCGCCGGCAGTTCTGTGCGCGTCTGTACGCGCATGCAGCACCTGTACGCGCAAGCAGCACCTGTACGCGCATGCAGCACAGGGCAGTTGAACCGAGCGATCCGACCGATCCGCCCGATCCGATCGAGAGGCCGACCACCGTGACCGCAACCGTCCCGACCGGCCCCCACGAAGGCACCACGGCCGGCCGCGTCGAACTCGCCCCCGGCCAGGTGCTGCGGGAGAGCAGGTTCGTCAACGACGACCTGCTGCCCGTCCCCATAGCGCGCCGCACCTGGAGTACCTACAATTTCGCGGCTCTTTGGGTCGGCATGGCGCACAACATCCCCTCCTGGCTGCTGGCTTCGGGGCTGGTGGCGCTCGGGATGGACTGGAAGCAGGCGGTGTTCACCATCGCCCTGGCCAACCTGATCGTCCTCGCGCCGATGCTGCTGACCGGGCACGCGGGCCCCAAGTACGGCATCCCCTTCCCCGTCCTGGCGCGCGCCTCGTTCGGGCTGCGCGGGGCGAACCTGCCCGCGCTGATCCGGGCCGGGGTGGCGTGCGCCTGGTTCGGGATCCAGACCTGGATCGGCGGGCAGGGCATCTTCGTGCTGCTCGGCAAGGTCTTCGGGGGCTGGGCGGAGGCCTCGCGGGTCGCCGGACAGCCGTGGACGCTCTGGCTGTGCTTCGGGCTCTTCTGGATCCTCGAACTGGCCATCATCTACCGGGGGATGGAGGCGCTGCGGCGGTTCGAGAACTGGGCGGCGCCGTTCGTCATCGTCGGCGCGCTGGTGCTGCTCGGCTGGATCGCGGCGAAGGCGGGCGGCCTGGGCCCGCTGCTCGACCAGCCCTCCCGGCTGGGCTGGGGCGCGGACTTCTGGCCGGTCTTCTTCCCCTCCCTGATGGGCATGATCGCCTTCTGGGCCACCCTCTCGCTGAACATCCCCGATTTCACGCGGTTCGGGGCCGGTCAGAGGTCCCAAGTCCTGGGCCAGGTGCTGGGGTTGCCCACCACGATGACCCTGTTCGCGCTGCTCTCGGTGTTCGTGACCTCCGGTTCGCAGGCGGTGTACGGGGCGGCGGTCTGGGACCCGGTGGAGCTGGCCGCGAAGACCGACAACGTCTTCGGCCTGCTGTTCGCGCTGGTGACCGTGCTGGTCGCGACGGTCTCGGTGAACATCGCGGCGAACGTGGTCTCCCCGGCGTACGACCTGGCCAACCTGGCCCCGCGGTTCGTCAACTTCCGTACCGGGGCGCTGATCACGGGCGTGGTCGGGGTGCTGATCATGCCGTGGAAGCTCACCGCGACCCCCGAGCTGTACATCTTCACCTGGCTCGGCCTGGTCGGCGGGCTGCTCGGTACGGTCGCGGGCATCCTGATCGCCGACTACTGGGTGCTGCGGCGCACCGTCCTGGACCTGCCCGACCTGTACCGGCCGGGCGGGCGCTACTGGTACGCGGGCGGCTGGAACCCGCGCGCGGTCGTGGCGTTCGTGGCGGGAGGGGTGCTCGCCGTGGGCGGTTCGCACTCGGAGCCGGGCAAGGGGCCGTTCCCGCGCGACGGTCTGGTGCCGTTCCTGAAGCCGCTGGCCGACTACGGCTGGGCGGTGGGCCTCGCCGCCTCGCTGGTGCTGTACGCGGGGCTGTCGTGGCGCACCAGGAGCACGACGGCTACCCGCGAGTACTGACACCGTACCTACCCGTGAGTAGTGTCGTGGGGAGCGCACGCGCGACAGGGAGGCGGGGGCACGGTGTCCAGCGACGCGGTCCACACGCGAACGGCAGGCACGGCCGGTGGGTGCACCGGACTGGCCGATCAGGCACGGGAGTTGGCGGAGGGCGGGGTCTCGTCCGTCGAGGTGGTCCAGGAGGCGCTGGACCGCATCGAGGCCGGGCGGCGCACGGTGAACGCCTTCCGTTGCGTACGCGCCGAGGAGGCGCTGCACGAGGCGGCGGAGGCCGACCGCAGGCTCGCGGCGGGCGAGCGGCTGCCGCTGCTCGGCGTGCCCGTCGCGGTGAAGGACGACACGGACGTGGCGGGGCTGCCCACCCTGTTCGGCTGCGCCGGTGACATGTCACCGGTCACCGTGGACGGTGAAGTGGTACGCAGGCTGAAGGCCGCCGGCGCCGTGGTGGTCGGCAAGACCAACAGCTGCGAACTGGGCCAGTGGCCGTTCACCGAGGGCCCCGCCTTCGGGGCCACCCGCAACCCCTGGGACCTCGACCACACCCCCGGCGGTTCCTCCGGAGGCTCGGCCGCCGCCGTCGCGGCGGGCATGGTGCCGGCCGCGCTCGGCTCGGACGGGGCGGGCTCGATCCGGATACCGGCCGCCTGGACGCACCTGGTGGGGATCAAGCCGCAGCGCGGCCGCATCTCCGTGCACCCCTACGACGACTGCTTCCAGGGCCTGACCGTCAACGGGCCGCTCGCCCGCACGGTACGGGACGCCGCCCTGCTCCTCGACGCGGCGACCGGCTCCCACCCGCGCGAGCGCCACCGCCCGGCGGGCCGGATCGACGCGGTGGGCGCGGCCGGGCGCGACCCGGGCCGGCTGCGCGTCGCGCTCGCCTGGCGGGCGCCGTTCACCGCCACGCCCAACCCCCTGGACCCACAGGTCCGTTCGGCCGTCGAGGACATCGCCCAGGCGCTCGCGCGGCTGGGCCACCGGGTGGCGGAGGCCCGCCCCCGCTACGGCCTGATCGGGCTCGGCTTCCTGCCGCGCGCCACGTCCGGGATCGCCGCCTACGCCGACCGCCACCCCGACCCCGCCCTGCTCGACCCGCGCACCCGCGGCGCCACCCGCACCGGCCATCGCCTCGGCGGCCGGGTGCTGCGCGCGGCCCGGGCCCGCGAGGCGCACCAGCACCGCAGGATCGGCGCGCTCTTCGCGTCGTACGACGTCGTGCTCGCCCCGACCACCGCGCTCCCGCCGCCCCGTATCGGCGCCTTCGACGGGATGCCGGGCTGGCGCACCGACCTGGCGATCGCGTCCGCGTGCCCCTACGCCTGGCCGTGGAACGTGCTGGGCTGGCCCGGCGTGAACGTCCCCGCGGGCTTCACCCGCGAGGGCCTGCCGGTCGGCGCGCAGCTGCTCGGCCCGGCCGGCAGCGAGGAGCGGCTGATCTCGCTGGCGGCCCAACTGGAGGACGACCGGAGGTGGTTCGAGCACTGGCCCGAGGGCGCGCGGGCGCGTGCGTGACGCACGACCCCGTGCCGCGGGCGGGCCACCGCGCCGCCACGGCGTACCGCACCTGCCGAGTGTCACCGCGCCGCCACGGCGTACCGCACCTGCCGAGCGCCACCGCGCCGCCACGGCGTAGCGCACCCGTAGGGCCTCCGCTACGGCACGCGCGCGATCCACTCCGGCGTACCGAACTTCGTGCGCACCAGCTCCTCCGCCCGCGCCATCTCCTCCGGGGTCACCGCCCCCTCCGTCAGGCCGTAGCGGCCGCGGAAGGAGGCGATCATGCGCTCGATGACCGCCTCGCGCGCCAGGCCGGTCTGCCGGCGCAGCGGGTCGACGCGCTTCTTGGCGCTCTTGGTGCCCTTGTCGGAGAGCTTCTCGCGGCCGATGCGCAGCACCTCGGTCATCTTGTCGGCGTCGATGTCGTACGCCATCGTCACGTGGTGCAGCACCGCGCCGTGCGACGTCACCACGCGCTTCTGCGCCGCCCCGGCGATCTTGCCCGCGTCGGTGGCGATGTCGTTGAGCGGCTGGTACCAGGCCTTGACGCCCATGTCGCCGAGCGCGCCGAGCACCCAGTCGTCGAGGTAGGCGTAGGAGTCCGCGAAGGACAGTCCCTGCACCAGTGCGTCGGGCACGGACAGCGAGTACGTGATCGTGTTGCCCGGCTCGATGAACATCGCGCCGCCGCCGCTGATCCGGCGGACCACCTCGATGCCGTGCCGCTCGGCGGCCTCCGCGTCCACCTCGTTGCGCAGCGACTGGAAGCTGCCGATCACCACGGCCGGGGCGCCCCACTCCCACACCCGCAGCGTCGGCGGGCGCCGGCCCGCCGCGACCTCGGCCGTGATCACCTCGTCGAGCGCCATGTGCAGGCGCGGCTCCTGCGGCACGTCGTGGATCAGCTGCCAGTCGTAGTCCGTCCAGTCCGTGGCGTGCGCCAGCGCGCGGCGCACCGCGACGCCGACGCCCTCGGAGGTGAGGCCGAACATCTGGGTGCCCGGCGGCAGCGCGGCGTCGATGCGCGCGGCCAGGCCCGAGGCGTCCGTGTCGGCGGACGCGCCCTCCAGGGCGGCGTCGATGGCCGGGAGCGCGTCGTCCGGCTCCAGGAAGAAGTCGCCCGCCACGCGCACGTCGCGCAGGACGCCGTCGCGCACGTCCAGGTCGACGACCACGAGCTTGCCGCCGGGAACCTTGTACTCGCCGTGCACCTGTCTCCTCCACACTGGCCGTGGTGCGGCGTGACCGGCCGGTGGGAGGGACGCCGTGCACCTGGGGTGAACAGGGCAAATCGTACTCCCCGGGGCTGACAGCGGGCGGCGCCCGGCGGACCCGGGCGGGGTTGCGGGCCGCTTGTAGGCTCGCCCGTATGGGTGATCACGCGTTCGTGCCGGCCGACCGTCCCTCCGAGTTCACCACCCGCCCCACCCTCACGGGCACCTTCGGCATGGTGTCCTCCACCCACTGGCTCGCCTCCCAGACCGCGATGGCCGTCCTGGAGGACGGCGGCAACGCCTTCGACGCCGCCGTCGCCGCGGGCTTCGTCCTGCACGTCGTCGAACCGCACCTCAACGGACCCGCCGGAGAGGTGCCCGTGCTGTTCGCCACCGCGCGCGGTGACGTCCGCGTGCTCTGCGGACAGGGCCCCGCCCCCGACGGCGCCACCCCCGACCACTACCGCTCCCTCGGCCTCGACCTCGTCCCCGGCACCGGACCGCTCGCCGCGGCCGTGCCCGGGGCCTTCGACGCCTGGATGCTGCTCCTCCGCGACCACGGCACCCGACCGCTGCCCCGGCTGCTGCGCTACGCCGTCGAGTACGCCGAGCACGGCCACGCGCCCGTCGCGCGCGTGGGCGAGACCGTGGAGACCGTACGGGAGCTGTTCGAGACCGAGTGGACCTCCTCCGCCGAGGTCTACCTGCCCCAGGGGCGCTCGCCGTCCCCCGGCGCACTGCTGCGCAACCCCGCGCTCGCGCGCACCTGGCGGCGGCTGCTCGCCGAGGCCGCGCACCCCGACCGGGAGCGGGAGATCGACAACGCGCGCGCGGTGTGGCGCGAGGGCTTCGTCGCCGAGGCGCTGGTCCGCCAGGCCGCCCGGCCCACCCTCGACACCAGCGGCGCCCGGCACACCGGCACTCTGGCCGCCGCCGACCTCGCCCGCTACCGGGCCGGCTACGAGGCGCCGCTGACCTACGACTGGCGCGGCTGGACCGTGTGCAAGGCGGGCGGCTGGAGCCAGGGGCCCGCGCTCCTCCAGCAACTCGCCCTGCTGCCGGACGAACTGCCGCCCTACGGCTCCGCCGACTACGTCCACCTGCTGGTCGAGAACTGCAAGCTCGCCATGGCCGACCGGGAGGCCTGGTACGGCGACGCCGCCGAGGTGCCCCTCGCCGCGCTGCTCTCGGAGCCGTACAACGCCGCCCGGCGCGCGCTCGTGGGCGAGAAGGCCTCCTGTGAGCTGCGCCCCGGCAGCCCCGGCGGGCGCGCCCCGGTGCTGCCCGCGCGCGCGGGGGAACGTGCCGAGGGCGGCGCTCCCGGGAGCGGGGAGCCGACGGTCGGGGGGAGCCGCGGGGGCGAACCGTCCGTCGGCGCCGACGGCCTCACTCGCGGGGACACCTGCCACCTCGACGTCGCCGACCGCTGGGGCAACCTCGTCTCCGCCACGCCCAGCGGCGGCTGGCTGCAGTCCAACCCGGTCGTCCCCGAGCTCGGCTTCCCGCTCGGCACCCGGCTGCAGATGACCTGGCTCGAACCCGGTCTGCCCAACTCCCTCACCCCGGGCCGCCGTCCGCGCACCACGCTGTCGCCGAGCCTCGCGCTGCGCGACGGGGTGCCGGTGATGGCGTTCGGCACGCCCGGCGGTGACCAGCAGGACCAGTGGCAGCTGCACTTCTTCCTGTCCGTCGCCTACGGCGGCCTCGGCCTCCAGGGCGCCATCGACGCCCCGAACTGGCACAACGACGCCTTCCCCAGCTCCTTCCACCCGCGCGGCACCCGCCCGGGCAGCGTCACCGTCGAGGGGCGCACGGCCCCGGAGGTGGTCGACGGACTGCGCCGCAGGGGCCACGACGTCACCGTCGGCGGGGACTGGTCCGAGGGGCGGCTGTGCGCCGTCGCCCGCGACCCGCGCACCGGGCTGCTCAGCGCGGCGGCGAACCCGCGCGGAATGCAGGGTTACGCGGTGGGGCGCTGAGCGGGGGGCCGCCTGTCAGAGCGGTGTGGTTGTCTGGAGGCATGATCTCTTCCGGACGCACGCTCGAAGAACTCCTGGCCGGCGGCCTGTCCGACGTCGAGGGGGCGGTCCGCGAGGCGGCCGCCGCCGAGATCGTGCCGCGCTTCCGCCGGCTCGCCGCGGACGACGTCGTCGAGAAGAACGGGCCGCACGACCTGGTGACAGTCGCCGACCGGGCCGCCGAGGAGCACCTGACCGCCTCGCTGACCGCGCTGCTGCCGGGCTCCGTGGTGGTGGGCGAGGAGGCCGTCCACGCCGACCCCGGGGTGTACGGGGCGCTGGAGGGCGACGCGCCCGTGTGGATCGTGGACCCGGTCGACGGCACCCGCCAGTTCGTCCACGGCGACCCCGGGTTCGCGACGCTGGTCGCCCTGGCGCACCGGGGCGAGCTGCTCGCCTCCTGGACCTTCGCCCCGGCCCTGGGGCTGATGGCGACGGCGGTGCGCGGGGGCGGCGCCTGGCTGGACGGGGAGCGGATGCGGGCGGGGGCGCCCGCCGCCGGGGCGCCGCTGCGGATCGCCATGTCCCACCCGGACTACACGACCGACGACCAGAAGCGCGCGCTGCTCGGGCTGCGCGTCGAGGGCGTGGAGGCGCGCGCGTGCGGCTCGGCGGGCCTGGAGTACCTGGCCGTGGCGCGCGGGGAGCTGGACGCGGTGGCGTTCTCCTGGGAGTAGGACTGCTGAACGCACCAAGTCTCAGACAGGGGTTGATCTGCGTCTATGTCTCTAAGTGACTGGCTCGAACACTGGTTGTCACAGGCTCCCTTGCCTGATGCGGAACGCTACAACGACCTCCTTGCATCGTTGTCGAACGGCGCTGACGTGCCTAGTTAGTTGCCTGCTGGGTGATCGCCAGGTAGCGTCCCCAGCACGCAACTAACCCCCAGAGGGATCCGCCGGGCTGCAACCCGGCGCCTCTGGGGGCCTGCCCGCCCGGCTGCAACCGGCGGGCACCCACACATAGAGATTGGGGCTCTACGTGCTCGTCCAGCGTAGTCGGCACACCCGTGCCTACGTACAGATCCCGAACGAGATAGCGCGGCATTCGCGCCTCAGCTTGGAGGCGGTAGGCCTCCTCACGCACCTTCTTTCCCTGCCGGACACCAACGGTGCGACGGTGGAACGGATCACTTCATCGGTGCCCAACGGCCGTACTGCGGTCGGCCGCGCCATGCGTGAGCTTGTCTCCTTGGGCTACGTGACCCGCGCTCGTGTCCAGGACCCGGAGACGGGGCGGTGGGTGACCCTCACCTCCGTCACTGACAACCCGAGTGACACGTCTCCGACGGTCGGTGATCCGACCCCTCGGACTGTCGGCGGATATCCCAAGGAGAAAGACCCGAAGGGGAATGACCTCCCCCAGCCGTCCGTCATCGAGGCCGAGGCCCGTGAGGGCCTGGCAGAGAAGGAGGAGGGGGAGTTTCCCGAGGAGGAGAAGACCGCAACGGCCACCGACTCGGTGACTGTCCGGGCTACGGCTTGCCTGGGGCGTCTGGGGAATGAGCGCCCTTCCCTGGCCCTGTCCGTGCGCGAAAGCGTGCGGCTGGCGCCGCTGGCGGCCCGGTGGTTCGAAGACGGCCTCACCGAGGCCGACGTGACCACGGCCCTCACGCGTGCCCTTCCTCGGTCCGTGGAGTCGGCGGCAGCCCTGGTCTCCTACCGACTCCAGAACCACCAGCCTGAGAAAGCCAGTTCTCTCCGGCTGGCGCCCTCTCCTGCGCCCGTGAGGGAGCAGTGCCCGGAGTGTGACCGGCCCTATCCCGCAGGGCACTCCGGTGGCCTGTGCCGCGACTGCCGCGAAGACGCTTGATCTCTCTCACGGACGACTGAGGACTCATACCCATGACTGCAACGCCCTGGTACATCCGAGGCATCCTCTACGTGGCATTGCCGGCGGCGTGCGTCGCCGCCCTGTACCTCTCGATCCCGGGAGAGATCGCCCTTGCGCAGACGGCCGGATGGTCAGACCGCTACGCGCCTGCCATGCCCGTGTGCCTCTCGGTGTACGCCCTCGCAGCGGGAGCCATCGCGACCTACCGCCGCCGGATGGAACTGCCCGGCCAGGTGACGGCCCTGGCAGGGTCCCTCATGGCCCTGATGCTGGCCATGTCGGCCCAGTCGATCTCTCACTTGATCGCACAGGACTACGTGGGCAGCTCTGCCCTGCTGGTGGTGGCTGTCTCCTGCGTGCCGCCTCTCACTATCGCGCACCTGGTGCACATGGCAGAGACCCCTACAGCCGCCAAGACGACCTCTCAGCAGATGCAGGAGCTTCGGGGAGTGATCGACTATCTCTCGGAGGAGCTGACTGCCTCTCTCGCGGCTCAGACCCTCACTCTCGTCTCGCGAGCCTCAACCGTGGTGGGCGAGCTGGAGGAAGCCCGGGACATAGCTGAGAGCCTGGTCGATGAGGCTGAGGAGCTGGCCGGAGAGCTGGAGAAGGGGCTCAAAGGATCTTCCCGCAAGACTGCGACGACTCTCACCCGAGAGGCTGTCCAGCGTGCGCGGCAGGCGCTTGAGGCACAGGGGGAGACGCCGACGGTGGAGAAGGTCTGCAAGACCTTGGGGGTCTCTCCCGCGACGTACTACAGGCACCGAGAGGCGATAGCCGCCTAGCTGCCGCACTTCGAGGACGCTGTCAGAGACAGGATGCAGGATGGAACCCATGAACGAGTTGAGCAGGACCGACGAGCCCTCGCCGGTATGGCTGCCGGGGGATGTGGTGATGGGGGCCAACGGCGGACTCTGGGTTCGCTCAGATCACCCGCGCTGGGTATGGGACTACCCGTCTGAGGGGCTGTCCCTGCCGCAGCCGGGGAGGCCCTATGTCCCGAGCGGCGGGGTTGAGGAGTATGACCCGTTGATCCATCGGCCCCTGTTCCTGTTGGTACGGAACGGGCGCCCCGTACAAAACATCGTCATGTAGCCCAGGCCCCGGCACCCAGAGACGACGAGACCCCCACCAGGGGCACCGGTGGGGGTCTCAACGATCAGCCTACAGGCGACCTGAATCTGAGCGCGTCAGTGACGGCTTTCAGCAGAGGGCAGCGCTCGCACGAAGCGGCCCTTTCCTGGCATTGCTTCGATCAGCCCGGCTCCAGCCATCTCCGCGAGGACGCGCCGGGCCACGGCGCGGTTGGTGTCGTACTCGGTGCAGACGGCTGCCTCAGAGAGGAACGGGTCTCCGACGGCGAAGCTGCCGTCTCCGAGGCGGTCTAGCAGTTGCTCCTTCAGCGAAGGTGGCTCAGGTTCTCCGGGCACACGGACGTACCAGCCGAACCCTTGGCGGGCACGAATGAGGCCTTCGGAGCTGAGGATCTTCAGAGCACGGCGGACCACACCTCGGGAGACGGAGTGCTCCGTCATGAGCGCAGCTTCGGACGGTATCTCTGTGTGGCCTGCCTGGATCTGAGATCGAAGCGTCTCGGCGATCTTCAGACAGGTGTTTCGAGGGGCCGTAGCCATGTCTACTCCTGGCTGCTGGAGACGTTGGCGAGCTGCCGCGCGGTAGTAGCCGCTGCCGGGGACAGCAGGACGTCTTGGGCCCGAGTCATCAGAGCCTCGTCCACTACGAAGCCATCCCCCGACCCTTCTCCGAAGGTGAGGCGGCCAGCCGCCACATGCTCATGACCGTAGAGGTTCTTGTCCATCGTCCGCTTGGTGACCATGTCCAGGCGCCAGGAGACGTTGTCGAGATCGATGGTGTTGGGCTTGGGGGTGAGCCGAGAGGAGAAGCCAGTGCAGGCAAGCCAGGCCGCCGTGGCGTGGTTGTGGGGCTGGCCGTAGAGCTTCGTCGGCTCGTGCTTGCCGGCGATGGCGAACAGGTCTCCGGGCTCGTGGACGTTGTTCGGGACAGGAATCACGCCGAGGACTGCGGTGTCTCCGAAGTGTCCCGTAGTGGCGTAGGCCACAGCCGCGCGTAGGTCTGGCCATGTGTGGATCAGCGAGAAGACCGTGACGCGTCCCGTACCGAAGATGTCCTGAGCCATGTTGCCCTTCCTGCCATGACACGGCCCCCGACACCGAGGGGAGGCAGCCGGGGGCCGTTCGATCGTCTCTCGAAGCCCTGCCTCAGTCTGCCAGGCAGGGCCCATGATCAGTTACGTACTCAGTACTGGCGTCCGTCGTCGCCGTCGCCAGTCGGAGGGTTGCCGGGCTTGCCGTCGTCTTCCTCCGGGTCGAGGTACAGCGTGAACAGGTCGTCCGACATGATCTTGCCTTTCTCTCGATGGATGGTGCGGGATCTTGCGTCCGAACCCCGACTGAGCAGGGGCCGTGTTGGTGCCTTACGGCGGGCACTGCAAGACGGAGGACGCCGCAGTGCCCACCGCTGGAACCGCCTCTCCGGCAGTAGGGCCGGGATCATGAGCGGTCCATCCGCGCTCTGCGGTGGAGAGCAGATAGCAGCGCGGGGGTCCAGGGGGAGTCGTGTCGCCGTCGCCGGCAACGAGGGTGGAACCCTGCCTCCTCCAAGAGACACAGGGGAGTCATCGAGGAGGAGGCAGGAGCTAAAGGGCGAGGATCAGAGCCCAAGCGACTGTGGGTCCGATCAGTCCGACAGCGAGAAGGACGAGGCCCATCCGTTCATTCGCTGTCAGGGTCAGGCGGAACCTAAGGCGGAGTCTCACGGCCTTCCCATGAACCAGAAGGCCGCGGTGAGAGCTGCGACTGCGAGGACGGACAGGAAGAGATTCGCTTGGCTGATCCGGTCTCCCCGACGACGGTTGTTCCGTGCCTTCGAGCCCTCAGGAAGTCGCCCTTCTCGTCGTCGGTAGCCGGTCGGCATTCGGTCCTTTCCTGCGTCCACGTCGCGCCTTCCGGCCCCTCAAGGCTGAGTTCCGTGCCGACTACGGCCGTGACCTCCCCAAGCAGGCCTCGGGCGAAGTCCACGACGATTTCCTCTTGGGCGTACATCAGTCGGTCACCTTGACTTCCTCCTCAGCAGCCTTTCCGCTCGCGTAGGCCTCCAGGGACTCCGTGAGGAGCACGGCGTAGCTGAGCGGCACCTGACCAAGGTCGATACGTGGCGGCCTGACGGAGTCGCGGGTCCGAACCACGCTCAGGGAGCCCAGGACCATGCCGAGCGCAGACAGAGCGTGTTTGAGGCGCATGCACACCTCCATGGCCTCGCTGGCCGCCGCCTTCTCCTGCTCACTCGTCATAGAGGCTTCCGTCCTTCTCCAGGCCGATGCCGTCGCGAGGCCACCGGAAGGGGACCCAGGGCTTTGGTGCAGGTACGGGCACGGCCCAGAGGCTGTACCGGCCCGTTGGGTCCTCTGCAAGTACGTTGACCGGGACCCCGGCGCCAAGGGCACGGAAGGCGGCCTCATACCGCCCTGGCTCCTGGCACCAATGGCGCAGTTGGTCTGCCGCAGTTGGGTACTCCGCCTCAATCTCGTGGAGCATGGCCCGGCTGCCCCGCAACCAGCGCACATCGGGATCGGGTTCCAAGACCTTGGCCAGCCGAGCCACTCTCGCCGGCAACCACCGAGCCATCAGCTCCAACTCGGATGTGTGCAGGGCGTCGATCACCCTGACCGAAGCGTCAGGCAACCGAACGGTCACTTGAGCCTGGAACATGAGGCTCGCTATCGGAGCCGCTGCGGTGATCATGAAGTCGCCTGGCCTTTGGGGGAGTTGATCTGCTGTCTCGACTTCCACAGTGCCCCTGTAGCCGTACGATCACTAGGTGCAGCAGTAATAATCCTCAACCAGGTAATAAAACTGGGGGTGTTCGGTGACCAAGGCTCTTGACCCCGCCAAGGGACTCGCCTACCTGATGGGCTCACGTGTGCGAGAGGCAAGGAAGCAGAGGGGATTGACCCAGGCAGCGTTAGGGCGCGCCGTACGCGTCTCCCAAGGTCGAATCGCGCAGGTCGAAGGAGGCACCAAGCCACCCAACTACGGCCTGGCCACGCTGCTCCAGGACGCCCTGGACCTTGGCCAGCAGCTAACCGAGCTGCTGCCGTTCGTCGACCACAAGACCTTCGCCGAGTGGGCTGCAATGTTCCTTGCCAAGCAGATGGAAGCCGACAGGATTCAGGAGTTTTCACACCTGATCCCTGGCCTGCTGCAAACTCGGGCCTACGCCACCAGCCTCGTAGAGGCGGCGCAGATCTACGACGGCACTGTCGACGAGGATCGTGTCAGCGTTCGGATCGCTCGGCAATCTGCCATCTTCGATCGCGCAGCTCCTCCTTGGGTGCAGGTCATCGTCAGCGAGAGCGCACTACGGGCCTGCATCGGCAGCGCTGAGGTGATGCGCGAGCAGTTGGCACACCTACTTCAGATGGGGCAACGGGAGCGTGTCTCCGTCGCGGTGCTGCCCTTCGCCAAGGCTGACGGCGCCGCGTTGACCGGGTCGCTCTCGGTGCTGCAAATGCCTTCGGGCCACTCCGTGGCTTACACCGAGGGCATGCAATCTGGGACGCTGCTGGAAAGCAAGGATGATGTGTCGAGGTACCAGGCCCTCTATGATCGACTCCGTTCCAGAGCACTGGACGAGGCCGACTCGGCGAGTCTGATCTCCCAGGTTATGAAGGAGTACAGCGAGTGAGCACCGACAGCAAGCGGGGCTGGCGTACCAGCAGCTACAGCGGTTCCGGCGACAACAACTGCGTCGAGGTCAACGACGACTCGTTCGAGGCTGTTCAGATCCGGGACACCAAGGACCGATCGATCCCGAGCATCAGCGCTGCTCCCGCCGCTTGGGCAGCGTTCACGGCGTTTGCTGGACAACAGCAGGTCTGACGGCTGTCTCCCAGCAGCTCGGGCCCCCTTCTTTCGGAGGGGGCCACCGTCGTTTGGTCGGCGCGACTCGTGGGGAGGACTGCCGACGCAGGCCGGTCGATCACTGGAGGTTCGCATGCCCACGGTTCCGAACTGGCACAAGAGCAGCTTCAGTAGTGGCGCGACGAATGACTGTGTGGAGTGCTCGACGAACACTCCGGCCGTCATGGTCCGGGACACCAAGGACCACGCCATGGGCGTGATCGAGGCTAGCCATTCCTCCTGGGCGCTGTTCACCGCCTTTGCCGCCTCGGAGGGCTGAGCCAAAGCGACGCATCTACACGAGAGGCCCCCAGCGATGAACGCTGGGGGCCTCTTTGCGTCCGTCGAGCAGCCCCTTGCTCGGTGCCGGCGAGCCCGCGGCTGTCTCCTCAGCCGACCGACACCGTGAACCCGTGGCCGAGCATGATCAGGGTTCCCACGATGATGCCGGCGACGACCAGGACGAGCACCAGGCGCCCCGTGCGGCCTTCCTCCTTGATCGCGAACCGTACGGTCCTCCACCACTCCCCGTTGAACTGCATGTTCCTCACCTCTCCGTCTGAGCTGGTGAGTTGAGTGTCCAAGGCCCCATGCCGTGATGTTCCACGGCGGTACGCTGTGAGCTGCAAAGAACCGTGGTGAATCGTGGTGAACCGCCTCTCGGCGCCACGACAGGGGAGGGGCGCAGTGCCAGGGTCAGCCAGCAGAGCGGTAGAGATCCCCGACTCGATCCCACCTGGGCCCCTGAGGACGTGGCTGGAGTGGCTTGCTGATCTGCGCCAGAAGGCAGGAATGCCGTCGTTGGCCGTCATTTCCGCCAGGGTTAGCGAACGCGGCGACCGCATGAGTGCAGCCACGGTTCGGAGGTTGCTAGTTGGCGATTCCATGAGCTACGGCGCTGCTAGCGCCTTGGCATTCACGCTCGCAGAGATGGACAAGCGCCCCGTCACTGCTCGGCCTGCGGCCGACTGGGATGCTTTCGACTCTCGCATGTGCGGACTTCTGGAGGCAGCTCAGAGGAATCAGGCTTCGGCCCAACCTGAAAGTCTCCGTGAAAAATTTCTAGCGTTGCCGGAGGAAGAGCAAGCACTTCTTCTCAGCCGAGCAAACCGAGCTTTGATAGCGCAAGGGCCGGATGCCCCCCTATTCCCTTCGGGATATTTTGGGCATCTGAATAGCAATGTGAACCGCCCCCTGCGAATCGGAGACATGGGTGTCAGGTTCTTGGCCAAGCCGCAAGCGTACGTCGTAGCACCGACGGAGAGCAGAAATGACTTTGGCACGGGAAGCGATTTTCGCCGCGTAACAGATTTGGTACACCCGCACATGGAATTCCACAGCCGCTCTATTCATCCGCATTCAGGACAGGACGGACTTGAGTACAACAGGCCCAATCACCGGCCTGCTTCTACTCTAGTTGCCCTTTTTGATGGCCTCCTGCAATGGAATGCCAGTCGACAAGCTCTGGATACTCGATGGGGTGTACCGTGGGAGCCTAGGCTTAGTGTCCCGGTGTTTCGAGATGCGATGATCCTGATCACGGGGATCGATGGAGTGATCACCCCTGCCTTTGCTCGAAAGCAAACATGGTACGGCGCTTGGCGAAGCGTGAGCATTATCTCGACGAAAATCTCGGCATCCGAATTCCTCCCGATGTTGCTTCAGGGGGCGGAGAAGGGAATGCGCCGTGAACCGCCAAAGTCCGGGCTAGCCGTCCTAGTGAGGGCAGTTCGGTTCCTGGACAATGCGGCTGGTTTGGGCTATTCGGCCCTCATCAATTCAGGGTGACACCTGGGATACACCAAAGGCCTCATAGATTACGTACGTGTCCTATGGCGAGAAGCGGGACAGCAGGACCCTGAAGTGTGGCCCACGGAACAATGATGTTGTTACCGCACCCCATCTGATGCAACATTGTGAGCCTGTCGAGGGCTCCCACCCTGGCCCATGTGCCGGCCAGGGGCCGCGGTGGCGGCGCTCACCGCCAAGAGGCCCCGCAGAGCTTGTTCCCTTGTGAAGCCTTCAAACCCGTACACGACGGAAGGAAGGCGCCCCTGCGGTCCTCATGTATTCATTCTCGTTATATTACCCCCATGGTGATGCACCACTTAATGTGAGGCAGTATTAATAATGCGGGGATAATGTTGTTGCATTGCTAAGTGATGCATCAATGGGAATGCATTCTTTGTGAGCTTGTGAAGCTCCGGATGGGGCGGCCGGGCGACGGACGGAGTCGCCCGCCGCAGGTCGCGAAACGATAACGAAGCTGTCCTATTCTGAGGTGATTTGCACCTTCAGTAGGTAAAGCAATGGCAAATAAGTTGCCTGCTGGGTGACTGCCTATTTGCCCAAATTGCACCCATGTGCGCCCGGTGATCCCACCCCCTCTGACCTGCGCTTTCTGGGCTCTATGTGCGCGTGCGCGCTTTCACTCAAACCTCAATCTCAAAGTTGACTGCTGGGTGAATCTCCGTAGTGTTCTCCCTGCAACGCCGACCGCACCAAACCGGAAGCGGCCCCGAAGTACCGCCCACGAATGGGAATGACGGAAACGGGGTTTCACGCAGAGGCCGGGGATTCGGGTGCAGAGGGTTTAGGGGTTGATGAGCGACCAATCTCTGTGGTGGTCCGGACGTGAATGCGGCGGGTGACACAGGAGAACTTGGACCTTGAAAACTGGATAGCGAGTCTGGGTGGCAGTCGTCCGACTGCTCATCTTCTGAGCGCGAGTATGTGACGCGCTCTCTGAACGGGTCTGTAGGTCCGTGGGCTAACCGGTACACCGTAGGTGCGCGTCTGGTCCCCATTGGAAACCACAGGCCTTCTGAGAGCGTCTGATGGGGTCCTGTCTGCCGTGGCAGGGGCTAGCGAAAGCGCTGTGAAGGGGATGAGTCGAGAGACGGCTACCTCTGGGCTTGTGCGTCCTCTCTCCTCTCGGGGTGAGCATCAATAGGGACAGGCTGCCGTGCCTGCGCCTGATAACCGGGATTGGTCCTCCGGCATGAATAGACCTGCGTACCTAGCGGCCTTGGCCCTGGGGCAACGTGACCGTTTGGAGCGCCTACGGAGCGAAGCAGTACCAGCGGAATCGGAGCGTCATGGACAAGGCGAGTGAAGTGCGTACAGCGTTACGGATTGCCTACGACAGACACATGCAACACGGCGCGTCCAGCGTGCATGCGGGGCCTGGTGATTGATACTCAGCACCCCTGCTGAGCGCGTCTCTAAGCGTCTGAGCGTGAGTCTGTCGGGGGGAGTTCCGTAAGGCACTCACAGGGCCCGTACGGGCCGTACAGCGACGGTATGGAGGAAACATGACTCCGGTCATGGAGAGCGTGAGGCAACAGTTCGGGCCCATTCAGATAGAGATCTACAACTTCTACTGGGAGTACCGCAGTCACGAGCTGTTCCGGGTGAGCGTGACGGATCGGGATGGCTCGTTCCACTACACGGTGAGGGGATGGGAACCGATGATTCGGTCGGTCAATGCCTTCACGACCAGCGTGGCCCATGCGGGAATGTGTCAGCGGGCCAAGGAAGACATCTTCACCACGGGCTATGCCCTGGTGAACGGCTGCAACATCCGGGTCACGCCGCTTTCGTAGGGGTGTCGAGCGCGCGGCGGGTAGGGGCACACTTCCGCGCGCTCCATCACTCGATACGAGTGCAACGACTAAGGAGGGGGATTGGTGGAGGAATACGTCTGCCACTACTTGACGGACAGGACTCATGGCGCACGGGCGGTCTATCGCGCAAAGGACATGCCTACCGCTATGGCCATGCACAACACCAGTAAGCCGGAGTTCGCAAGGCGCGTTCTCAAGTGGGTTGGGCCCACGGGCATCAACTTTCTGATGCACGATTCTCAGATTCGGCTGACGGAGGAGAAGGCGTGACGGTGGACATCCTCTTGGAGTACCGGGGGCTTGCCGGCAGACAGGTGGGCGTGGGGACTATCCATGAAGTGGCGGCCTTCTGGGATGCCAGAGACGACCTGAGCGAACGGGCCATAGGCGGACGCGGTAAGCGGGTACTCCTCAATCAGGGTCGCGTCGTTGACCACGCGAAGTACGTCGGTTTGGAATTGGACACGTACAACAGTCCCAGGCTTGCGGCGATTCTGCGGTATCGCCTTCTCACGGCCGCAGAGGTGGACAGGCAAGCAAAATTGAGCAGGCGTGTCCACAAGAGCTGTGACGAGTGCAAGAGCGCACATCCCGGACAGGTTGTGCGCATGCAGGACAGCGAAGAGGAACGGGCCCTGTGCTTCGGGTGCTGGAATCCAATTCAGGAACACTGCAAGGTTCTTCATTGGATCAACAGGCACGGCAAACTTCAGCTGTGGGCATGAAGATGAGCGGAGCTATGGAAGATTACGATTTTTCTTACGACCCGACTCCCTTGGGAGCGGGTGAGGCGGGCGCGGGCATGCTTCCGTGCCTACTGTGCGGGACGTACGACGACTGCGAGTGCGTAGTGTCCTGCTACCGCAATGAGCCCACGTTCGAAAAGTACGGCTGCAACGTGGACGGGTGCATCAAGCACGGCGAATGCCCGACCCGTTCGGGGATGACGTGAACGGCTGACCTCCGCCGGCAACGGCGGAGAGGTAGGGCAAGTAGGCGCGGACGGCTAGGGGCACTCGTCCGCGCCTTTCGCATGTTGAGAGGAAAGCCATGTCGGCAGAGTTCTGGACAGTAGTCAACGCACAGCTCGAAGAGCTGAAGAGTGCAAGGAGCGCGGAAGACGTCGTCCGCATCTTGTCGAAGGAGCGAAATCCATACGGGCAAGAGTCCATAGCCGCAGACGGCTTTTTCGCGGGATCCGGTGGGGAGTTCACCTTGCGTGAGGCGCTGGAAGAGGCTGGCTGGAAGCTTCTGTGGTCCCGTGCCTGGTTTTGGTACGCAATGGAGTCGCCCGACGGCTCCGTAATCACCTACATAGAGGGGGACATCTACATCGGGAATCGCCGTCACTGAGGATGCTCCTGTAAGAGCTATCGGGCCCACGGACACGCGCCGTGGGCCCTCTTGGTTCCGCAGGAACCCCCTGGACTCATCACCCAGGGAAGGGCGAGCATTAGAGAGAAGGCTATGGCCAAGTGGCAGCACCATTACGGGACGTTGCACCTAGGGAAGCCGGGGGAACGCGACTACGGCGGATACGTAGTCGTGGTTGGCCCGTGGTTCGCGGAAAAGTGGCTCGCCTACTGGTACGACCCTTACATAGGGGTAATCAAGCAGGTGGGTTCGAGTTCAACTTTGAGCAATGCAAAGCGGATGGTGCGGCGTAGGTACACCTATGCCCGTCGAGGGGCGAAGTAGTCCTGTAAGGGCAGCCGTAGTGCTGTCGACTGAGCTTGGGGCACGGACGGATAGGGGCACTCGTCCGTGCCCTTTGCTTTGTCACAAACGAGCGGAGTATGGAAATGGCTGAGGAAGAGTCGGGGATCTCTCCCGTTCTCAAGCAGGGTGCGAACAAGCGCAACGTAGCGGCTAAGCGTAATGCGGTAACCGTTGCTCGCTTTCACGGGTGGACGCTGATAGGGGACTACAACGGCAGTGACACGCGCTCGAAGTGGCGTTGCGAGCTTGAGGGTTGCGGGACGGTCCTGGAGAAGTTCTATAGCCACATTCGTGGGCGTAAGGACAAGGAAGGGAACTGGAAGCCGAGCCCCCGTCATGAGGGATGCCTCCCGAAGGCGGAACGCGAAGCGGCACTTCAGAAGTGGCGTGAAGAGAACAACCTGATCTAGGTGGGTGAGTTTGGGGCGCGGAGCGAAGTGGCCGTGCCCCTTGCTCGGCAACTAGCAGGAAGGAAGTGTATGGAGTTCACGCATATGGCCGTCGGGCGCGATCCGCTCGACAGGATCCGGGTGGACGTCCTCTGGACGCCAAAGCGGGACGGCGTGGAAGTCAACGTCCGAGATGCTGGAACGCGAGTGTCGTACGGCATCTGGCGGACGATTGGGCGAGAGATCTGGAGAGAGTTCCTGGATGACGAGTCTCTTCATCTCGTGGTGTGGCTAGCGCTAGGCGTGATTCCCGAGCGTGCGCCAACTGTGGAGTACGCATTGGATCTTGCCCGTCAGAAAGGGCTCAAGTGGGTCCCCGAGAAGCTGGGTTAGGGAGAAGCGTGAGCTGCGTTGAGTTCTTCTCGGTCATCGTCACGAAGTACCCGGAGGACGAAGATCATGCACCGGTCTTGGAGGACCAGGCGCACGCCCGCCTGGCGCGTGCTCAGGACGTGTGCGACGGGGATCTGATCTTGGCGGCCTTCGACGCTGCGTCGCATGAGGCTGACTACTTCAACGACCAGTATCCCGCGTCGGGCTTCGAGTTCAGCCGCTCGTGCCCCTGCGGGGTGTGCATCCATCTGGCCGACCATCCGGGTCCGGTAGTCGTCCTGGCGGACTGGGGCGGGGTGTGTGATCCGCATCCGGCGGATGCGCTGATCCTGATCATCCCGACGGAAGAACGGCAGCTGAGGCCGCCGAGTCCTGAGCGCTCTCCCGTGAACGAGCCGCTGCGGTGAGCGGGACGACGCGATGGGTCCTGGACGTGGCGGAAGCCGTCACCCGAGCTACGGCGGCCGCCGGCACTTCCGCGGTGGCCTCCGAGCGCAGGTCTGCCTTCCGGGAGTTGTGCGAAGAGCTGGGGGAGTGGGCTCAGCAGTACCCCTGTCCGAGAGAGGCCGTTCACGGCCTGGTGCAAGTCGCCGCGTTGGCATACGCGACTGAGTTCCAGAGGAGGCGCGATGCCTGAAGAACGGATCGTCTACAAGGTCACTTTCCCGATCGAGGATGACTCGCCGGTCGGGCGCTCTGTCTCGCTGGAAGTCTCCGTGCACCCCCTCACGGGACGGCGGACCGTTCTCCACCAGGTCTGGCTTCTGCTCAGTAGGAAGGGGTACGAAATCGATCCGACTAAGGGCGAGATACGAGCTGTTGGCACGGAAGAGCTCAAGACCGAGGAGGGCAAGTGAGCTGGATAGATGGCAGTGTTCTGGATGAACTCAAGAGAGAAAACGCTGTGTTGCGTGAACACGAAGGCATCATTCAGGCCGCCCTAGGCCCGTATATCAGGGAGATGGAGGGGAGTGCGAAGGAAGCCCAAGCCCACTATGAGGCAGGTCGGGCCGACCCCGAGCTGCGAGCCCGGCAGGACGCGTCATTCATTACGAACATCGGTTACAGGCAAATGGCTCAGATGTTCCAAAACAGCGCGGAGTCTGCTCGAAGGGCCTTCGAAGCGCTGCTTGACATGACGTGCGGCAAGGACGAAGACGACGAGAGCTGAGCCTCTTTGGTGAGGGCTGGGACGGGGCACTTCCAGCCCGATCCATGGACGCTCACGCACATTGCGCGGACGTGCCATCACAACTGAAGGAGGGATTGAGTGAACGAGAGGGCGCGCTATGAGCCCATGGCTTACGGGCCGATCGGCGCAGCCGTACGAGGGGCCATGCAGCACACCGAGGCAGATCCGATCGGAGTGCATGCGGCGGCACTTGCCCTGTACTCGGCCGCCATCAACGGCAAGGTGTTGCAGCCGGACGGGCGGCCCGTCGTCGTCTGGACAGCCCTGGCAGGCCGGTCGATGGTCGGACGCAAGGGCTTCGCCCTGTCCACCGCAGAGCGGGTGCTGAGCGATGCCATTGGGGGCTGGCTGGTCCTTCGCCGGCAAGGCGGGATCTCCTCGGGGCCCGCCCTGGTGCAGACGCTATGGGAGACGGAACAGGACTCCCTGACATCAGAAGGGGGTTTGGACGGCCGGACGGTCATAGTTGACGAGGAGTGGCCCACTACGCTCCTTCTGGCAAAGCGATGCCCCAAGTACAGCGGTGTTCTTCGTACTTCCTGGGACGGAAAGCGGATATCGAACGTGACCAAGAAGGATGGGAAGAGGGTGGAGATAACCGTCGAGACACCTGCCCTCGGGTTCCACGCCCACATTCAGCCCGCCCTTTGGGCCAAGTACATCACCGCCACTGAGGCCCAGGGAGGCTCTTACAACCGCATCCTCCCTGTGATGGTCAAGGGCTCCAAGCGGCTGCGGAGGAGGGACTACAAGACCGCCAACCCTCTGGACGAAATCCAGGTAAGCGGCTCACTTCGTCTCGCGTACGAATGGGCATGCAAAGAGACCCGCCGCATGACACTGTCCGATGCGTCAGCAGACCGGTACGACGACATCCGAATCGGCTACGAAGAAGAGCTTGAGGAACTACCCGAGGATGTCTCGTGCTACATCGAGCGATCCGGGGAACAGGTCATGCGAGTGGCGTGTGTGCTCACTGCTGCGGAGCGGAAGACGGAGATCACCATCAAGGCCCTGAACGCAGCCAAAAGCTTCGTGGACTTCTCCATAGCCTCTGTGAAACAACTGATTTCGCAGAGCAACGTAGTACGGTCCCGAACCGTCGAACCGCTCGACTCTAAGATTCGCGGAAAGCTTGAGATGTACGGCGGCGAGATGACGTCGACACAGCTCTACCGTGCGCTTTCGTCGAGGTACACGGCCGCCCAGATCCTCAATACGGCGGAGGACATGGCAGACGTGGAGGTCGTGGAGCAGCGGCAGAAGAGGCCGGGCGCCAATCCCATGATCTTCAAGTTGATCCCCGTCCTGCCTGAGCCGGTACAGGAACCCGAGCCGGTCAAGGCTGCGCCACCTAGGAAGCGGGCGACTGCCAGGAAGGCGACAGCTCCGGCGAAGAAGGAGGCGGCGCCTAGGAAGGCCCCCGCCAAGAAGGCGGCGACTCCCGTGAAGAGGGCTGCGGAGGTGGCGTTGCCGGCACCGCGGAAGGCGGCTGCTCGGGCTCCGCGTAAGCGCGCTGGGTCATGAGGCATGCCCTTCGGGACAGCTCGAAGGGACGGGGGCAGTGCACGCGGTGCAGAGCTGCCTTCGCAACGGACTCATCGGCCCCGGCGACCAATGCGGCCTGCCCGGGGGTGCCGTTCGCGCACGGTCACCGCTACGAGAGAGAACACGTCCTCTACCCCTTCTCGTACGACAGAGGAGACGGGTACGGGCCAGATCGGTTGTGCGACGAAGTGAGCTGCCCGGTGTGCGTGGGCCATGACTGCGACTGCGACGTGTGCACGGGCCAGCTCGACGCACCGGAGCTTCGTGTGCTCAACGACAGCAGAGAAGCCGGGAACAGGAAGCGTTCCCCTAACTGGGAGAGAGAGGAACAGATGGCTGAGCTTCACGAGATGATGGAGATTGCCAGGGCAGGTGACTACGTCATCGCGTTCGGCAAGGACACCAGGGGCCACGAAGTCCGACGAGAAGGAACCCTTCTGGTGGACCTCAAAGAGATGACCGCGACGCACGAGGGCGGCAAAGTGCCCGCACTTCGAGCCTGCGTCGGTGCCCGAGGAGCCGACCCGCAGACGCGGGCAACGTGGACGACGCTCATAGCCGGACACGGGCGTATCGAACGTGCCGAGCCGCCGGCAGCGGGCGAGTGGATCCACGACGAGGTACGGAACATCCCTGCGGTTCGTTCGAAGACGAATGGCTCTTCGGCGTACATCCTTTGGGGAGGCAAGGGCGGCAAGCGGTCCAGCAAGCCAAAGGGCAAGGGCACCCTTGCGGAGCCGGTCTACACGGCCGCAGGACGGTACGAGATACGGGCTGTCCACTCAGGGGACGTGCTCTTCGCCGGGACGTTGCAGTCTCATGTGTGGTGGGCGCCCGCGCCCGAAGAGGACCAGGAGCAAGCCGCGAAGCTGGGCCAGCCCGTGTACCACGTGCGGACGCGCGAGCTTGTCGGGTACTGGACGGAAGAGAAGTTCACCCCCGTCGACTGAAGACTTCCGAGACTCGCGGTTGTCGTGCCTATATCAGGTGTGGACGTGAATCGGGTAGGAAATAGAACACGCTGGAAGGGGCGGAGACTGTGTGACAGTCTCCGTAGACTAAGGCCGGTTTTCGTGTAGGGGCACGACGAAAAACGGCATCACATCGTCGGTAGCACCACTAACTCAGGGTAAGGATTACCAAGATGGCGCAGAAGGTTCAGGTCCTTCTTCTCGATGACCTCGACGGCGGAGAGGCGGACGAGACGATCACGTTCGGCCTCGACGGCAAGACGTTCGAGATCGACCTGACGACGAAGAACGCGGACAAGCTCCGCAAGGCGCTGGAGCCGTACCTTGCGGCCGGTCGCCGCACGGGCGGCCGGGCCTCCGCCGGCAGCCGCGGGCGTGTTGGCGCTGTCAGTGCCAAGGAGGACACGGCCGCGATCCGCGTGTGGGCCAAGGAGAACGGCTACGACGTGAACGACCGGGGACGAGTCCCGGCCAGCATCAAGGAAGCTTTCGCCCGAGCCACCAAGTAGCCAGACACGTAAGACGAGAGCGGCCCACCCCTCGAAGGGGTGGGCCGCTTTGTCGGCGGGCTCATTCTCTTTCGTGTCGGAGACGAGGGGCATGCGCGTACCGCCGGGGCGAGTCCTGATCGATGCCCCCGAGACTCGACAAGTCCAGTGTGGGCGGCACGCAGGGTCAGTAGCTTTGGCGTCATGAACAGTGACGAACTGCCACCCGTGGTAACGCTGAGCCAGGCTTCGCAGATCCTTGGAATCTCTGCGGCGAACGGCCTCGCGCTGGCGAAGATCGACGGCTATCCGCTGCCGCTGGCCGACGTCCCAGAGGGGTACGGCGTCGGAACCGCAGATCTTGTCAGGCATGCAGGGGAAGAGCGGGTGAGGGAAGTCCTACAGGCGACCGTGTAATCCCGCCCCCACTCGGCTCTGTCCACTGTGTGCCGGGACGTCTCGGGGGTGTGTGCCGGGACGTCTTGGGGGCAACTCCGCCTCCCTGGCCTGATGAGGCAGGCGAGGCGGTGAGCAAGTAGGCAGACCATGAAGGATGAGAGCGGCCCACCCCTTCGGGGGTGGGCCGCTTTGCGTTGGGAGGACACATGCATTTTCACGTGGGGCAGAGAGAAGCGGGCGGCGAGGACAGCTCGCTGTACTGCTGTGCCGAGTTTCCGGCTGCGCTGGACCAACTGATGTTCCTTTTCGGGACGCAGGCGACGTACTACCGCGAGTCGTGTGAGGAATCCTGCCCGGACCCTGAGGCGGTAGGAACTCCCAAGGGGTGCGGGTGTGACCGATGCTCCTGCGAGTGGTGCCTCCTCGGGACCGAGGTCGGCAAGGTCGTGACGATGCTCGGAGCACCTGAGACGAGGAGCCAGGCACGGTCAGGGGTGGCAGGCTGGTTCGCTGCTCCAGACGGCTGTACAGAGGAGTTCTGGTTGTCCGTCGAGGACGGCACGTACGACTCGTGCCGTGCGGACCTGGAGGAGGAGATATGACGTCTCTGTACGGGCCTCCGATAGACCTGAGCGGGCTGTCACTCAAGGAGACGGGGCTCCACAGGTCCAGGCGCGTTGCATTCCTCGGGCGGGTATCCACCAAGGACAACCAGAACCCTGCCAGCTCAATCCCGCGACAGGTGGTCTTGGCTTCCGCCCGCCTGGAGGCGGGCGAGGAGTTCGCGGCGTACTTCTGGGACGTCGAGTCAGGCATGCTGCCCCCAGAGCTGCGAGGGCTGGGGGACCTGGAGATGTATGACAGCCTGGGCGTCTCTACGCCACGTGACGGGGGCCTGCAAGACCTGATCGAGCAGGCCGATCCACTGGGCCTGACGCACGTCTTGGCGGAGCGCTCTGACAGGGTCGCTCGCGCGATGCTGACCAGCCTGACTGTGGAGCACCAGCTAGAGAGGCTTGGCGTCGAAGTCATCTACGCCAATGAGCCTGTTGGAGGAACGAAGTCCGGCTGGCTGCGCAACCGTCGGTACGGCCAGGCAGAGGCAGAGATCTATCTGACGGTCATGAAGGAGATGTCTGCGGGCGGACAAGTTCAGCATGCTGTCCAGGGGTACAACCACGGCTACCCGCCCTACCCCTATATCGCCGTAGTCGACGAGTCGGCGCCGGTGAGGAGCGGGAGGTTCGGCGGGCGGCCGAAGCGCAGGTTGGTACGTCATCCCGATGACCGCCGTTTCGACACAGCCAAGGAGCTGTGCCGGCTGCGGAGAGAGGAGCACCTGTCCACGGGGCAGATCATTGCCGTCCTCTCGTCCGATCCGGAGCGCTATCCGACAGAGACCCCCTGGACCTACAACCGCGTTGACGGGCTGATCGCGAACCCCAAGCTCAGCGGCTACCAGGTCTACAACCGCAAGGCGTCGCGAACGGGCAGGCCTGGCTACTCACGAGCCAATCCCCTCTCGAAGTGGGAGTGGTCCCCTCAACCGGTTCACGAAGCTGTGGTGACCATCGAGGAGTGGGCAGAGGCGCAGAAGGTTACCGCCGACATGCGGGCAGACAGGAGTACGGGCGGGGCGATAGCCCGCATCCGCGCGGCTGCTGAAGAGCGGGGGCTCACATTCGTCCGTGTGCGTGCGAGCGATTCGCACACGCTGTACCGCATCGGGAGTCATCAGGTCGTCCTGCCCAACCCAATCCCGAGCATGATCGTGAAGCAAGTCATTGACGGCATGGAGCGTGCAGCGTGATCGAAGTCGTCGAGTGCGAAGCCGCCAGGCGCGGGAACATCTGGATCGCTCACCTCACCCAACACGGCGTGTTCGGATGTGGCAGAACTCTGAGGGCCACCCGGCGGAGTGTGGAGGAGGGATTGGCACTCCTGGGTATCGCTGCCGATGTCGAACTCACCCCCACATCACCGGAACTGGTTACGCTCCGGGACGCTGAAGCGCAGTACGCCAGAGCGCTTCAGGCAGCAGTTGAGAGGCTGTCTCGACAGGGCGCGACGTTGGGAGATACGAGCAAGGCCACGCGGCTGTCTGTCAAAAGGGTCAAGGTTCTTCGTGGGGTGGCTCCTGCTGTCGCCGGCAACGAACCCCACCCCCAAGAGTGCTCAGGAGCAGGGCACTTGGCAAGGCAGGAGGTTACGCATGCCTGACGCACTTCCCTGGACCGAGACAGTTCTTCTGAGGGCCCTTGCTGACTCAGGCGGTGCATTGCGCGGGACCAGGTACGCGGCGGGCGGGGTGGATCCCGCTGTGAACGGCGTGGGCCCCGGAACGGTCAGGAACCTGGAGAAGCAAGGCCTGATTCGTGTCCGAGACCTTCATGGGAGACATGTGGTGATTGAGGCCACTCCCAAGGGCAGCCGTATGGCGGCGGATGGGGCGGTAGCCGGGGGAACCGGAGCGGGCGCAGATACCTCATGGCTAGAGTCGTCTGAGGTTGCGGCCTCGCCAGACAGTATGGGCGCGGTCGGGGAAGGGGAGCAGTGAGCGAAGCGGGTTGGGAGGGGTCTGAGGAGACTTGGGAACCAGGGTGCGGAGTACTGTGAGATACCAGTGTGAGCATCACGGCCAGGAGCACGAGGCGCACGCTGATATCGCCCACTTCTACTGTGGGTGCGACGGGTCAACGCACTTTGCGTGCGAGCGTCGTGAGGCAGCCCCCGGCATGGAACGGCCGCCCGGCTGGCCCGTATTCCTCGCCTGGTCTGTCGGACACGGCTAACGAAAAAGGAGCCCCCTTCCGGTATCGGAAGGGGGCTCTTCGTGTCTTACTCGCCTATAGCGCTGCGCACCTCAGCGCGGAAGGGGCTCTCGTCGTAGAGAGCCCGGATGGTCTTGGTGTCCTCGTGGGTCGCCGCAGCGACACCCGCACCGAGGAGACCAGCGGTCGCGGCAACCAGGGCCTCCCATGGGATGGTTGGCCAGAGGATGACGAGTGCCGGCACCAGGGCCGCCAGGACCGCGTAGATACGAACGCCGTGCTTGGAGATGAAGTCCTTCATGAGTTCCCCCTTGGGTTAGTTGAAGAGGTGGGCCCAGGTCGAGGGGCCCGGGTAGCCGTCTGCGTCGGCCCCGGTCCAGCCCTGGGCGAGCTGGAAGGCGCGGACTGCGGCGCGGTCGGCGCCGGTCCACTGAGGGCCTGGGCCCTCGCTGTAGTAGCGTCCGTAGCCGCGCGCAACGAGCTGCTTCCCGAGCTGGGTGACGTAGGCGTTCTTGGCCCCCGCCTGGAAGTAGGTACGGCCCGGGAACGGCGGTGGCGGAGTCGGCTTCGGCTTCGGCTTGGCCGGGGTGGTGGGCTTGCCCTTGGCGATGGTCGCCTTGATGTCGGCCCGGACCTTGTCCATGTCCATCATTCGGCCGGGCGCGTACCCGGGGTCCCACTTGCCCGGAGAGCCCCACTCGCCGTGGCCGATGACGCTGCCCGCGTGCCAGTCGTGGAAGTCGCAGATAGCCGCCGCCAGAAGGCGGAGAGTTGAGTACTGGGCAGCCGACATCTCGTGAGACCCGCTGTACCAGATCTCAACGCCGTAGAAACGGGCGTTGCCGTCGGTGTTGGATTCGTTGTCCGGTGGGATCGGCTTCTCGGCGATGACCGCCGCGAGGACATCGTCATCACCCGCGCCCGCGTGGTTGGCGCGGCCCCAGCCGACGAGGTGAATGGTGCCGTCCTGGGCAAGACCGACGTGGCAGAGTGGCCCGGGGAGGTCGGCCAGGCCCTTGTAGAGAAGTTCCCGCTGGTCCGTGGAGTCGCTGCCCGTGTGGTGGACCATCAGGCCGTGTACGGGGCCCCACGAGCCCTTGTGGTTTCGGTTGTGGCTCTTCCAGTCCTTGTACTCCTTGAACGGGATGCCGTACTTCTTGAGCTGGGTGACGATCTGCGTGGCAGTCATGGGAGTTGCCATTAGTCCTCCTCAGGAATGGGTGCGGACAGGCGCATGCCTGCCAGGCGTTCGGGGTCGAGAGAGATGAGCAGGTTGACCAGGCGCCTGTTCTCCCGTTCGAGGCGGGAGAGGCGGTCCTTGATCTCGGTGAGGTCACCTGCAAGCCGGTCGGCGCGGGACTTCTGCGCTTCGGCTTCCTCGCGCCAGACCCGCGCGGTGTTGGTGCGGTAGGCAGCGATGATGAGTACGAGGGCGGAGACGATGGCGGTGCATGTGCCGCCGAGTGCGTAGATGGCGGTAGGGGTCATGGCCCTCCAGGAGGGCAAGACAAAGAGGCCGCAGACGGCGGTGTCTGCGGCCTCGATGCGTTGCGGGTCAGGAAGTGAGCAGAGGCAGGATGGTGCTGGCCATGTAGGAGTGGCCCAGGTCGGAGGGGTGGACGCTGTCTGTACCCGGCTGGCCTGGTACTGCGGTGTTGCCCCAGTAGCTCAGGGACGCCCAGTAGTCGTAGGAGTTGCGTCCCAGGGTCCAGAAGTCCACGAGGGCGGCCCCGTAGGTCTCGGCGATACCGCATGCTCGTGTGGCGTATGCCTGGTAGAGGTATGACGGGTCGGCGCGGCCTACGTGGGGGAGCACCAGGAGCACGTCTGTGGCGCCCTGGGATGCTTCCTTCACGGCGGAGAGATACCGGGTGAGGCTGGTTGCCCAGGTGTCCGGCGGGGTGCCGGCAACCGCGTCTTCGGTTGCGAGTACGGCGATGACGAGATCAGCAGGGCGGGCACGGCCGCCATTCCAGGTGGCATTGAGGGCCGCGGGCGCCGGATCGGCGTATACCTCCGCCTTGGCACCTGGCCGGGCCAGGGTGTCTACGAGGACACCCGAAGGTAGTTCGGCACTTACACCGCAGACAGAGAGCGTCTGGGCTGCTGTGCCAGCCCATGCCACTGTCACCGTGTGCTCTGAGTCCGACAGCCCGGTAATTGTGGTGACCTGGATTCCGAGAGTCCCGGGATTGGTATCTGTCACCGCGACAGGAGCCGCATTGTCGACCTTGTACGTCCAGTTCGCACGGGCCTTGGCTCCGGTGAGGGTGTAGACCCGGACCACGGAGCCCGTTACCCGGAAGGTGAGGCTGGCCGACGCCGAGGCCACCAGGTATGAGGCCCCGGGCCCGTACCAACCGGTGCCCACGGTCCAGGTCCCGGACTGGCCCACCAGGCACCCGCGCGCGGTCCACGCCTCGACGGCCCCCGTGCTGACACCGACGCTCGACAGGAACGAGCTGGAGCGCGTGACGGAGTAGAAGCCGCTGCCTCCACGCCCGTACCGGGCCTGGAGAGCCGTACGGAGAAGCCCGTCCGTCCCACCGGTTTCGAGATTGGTGGCGTAGAGGCCCTGGGCGATGTTGCCGCCGACCACGGCAACCCTGGCAAGGCTCGAAGGATCGTCCCGGCGGGCCCTCCAGAACCGGCCCCAGCCCTCGGGGACGTGGATGCCGCTCGTCCTGGTGCTCGTCGACCCCGCAGTACCGAGGAGGTCTCGGACCACGGTTCCCGCGCCTTCGAGCTCGGTGAGGCCTACGGCTGGCCTGCCCTTGGCCACCAGAACGTTGCCAACGATGAGGTTGGGCCCGGCATTGCCCATGGCCTCCTCGCGGATGAGGGACCGGGTGCGGCCGTCCGTGGTCGAGGTGGCGAGGGTGTTCCCGGAGATCTGGTTGTGGGCGGTGCCGTATTCCAGGTGGATGGCGGAGGCCTGTCCGGCGGTGCCGACTTCACCGGGTCCGAAGATGCTGGTGGAGGTGACCATGTTCTGAGTGCCGGCGATGAAGATGCTGTCTCCGCCAGTGCCGTCGAAGTTGCATCCCGTGATCTTGGTGTTGGAGCAGTCCTGGAGGCGTACTCCCCTGGTGTTGTTCGAGGCGCCCCCGACGAAGTTGCACGCCACGATCATCTGAGTGCCTGCCCGGTCGAGGATGCACACAGCGGTACCGAACCCGGTCCCGCCCATGCCGCCCAGGAACTCGAAGTCGCACGCGAGGATCTGGTTTTCGTCGTTCGCCGTCATGTGTATGCCCCGGCCCGGCCCGGTGGAGGACATGCTCTGGTCGAAAAGGCAGTTGGTGATTTTGTTGTTGTGCCCGAATGCGCCGCTGGTCATGGGGCCCAGGTAAAGAGCGTCTTCCCAGCAGAAGGTGAAATGGATGTTCTCGAAGAGGGACGAAACGGCGCCAGGGGCGTAGATGCCGCCTGAGGGCGCGTTCTGCTCCAGACAGTTCCCGTCGATCTTGAGGTCCCGCATCGTGATGCGGGTGTCCTCGCCCGTCATCTTGAAGGCGTAGACGTTGCTGCCGCCCTTGACCTTGATGACCGAGCCCCAGCCTGCACCCTGGATCGTCAGGCCCTCGCCCACCGGAATGGTGATGGGCGCGCTCACCAGGTAGGTCCCTGCGGGGATGTACAGGACCGTCCTCGCGGCCTTGGCAGCGTTCACCGCTGCCTGGATTGCCGCTGTGTCGTCGGCGGTGCCGTTGCCCCTGGCGCCGAAGCGCCTCGCCTTCACGCTGATCCAGTCCACGGAGGACGGAAGCTGGGAGGGAGGCACGTAGCCGTCCAGGTCGAGGGAGGCCAGCCCGCCGGCAACGCCCTTCTGGGCCTCCATGGTGTCCAGGGCCGCAGCCCGGTCCCCGTGGGGGTCGTCGGCCGTCAGGTGTCCGCGCAGGCGCTCGCCTACGGTGCTGGAGGAGATGGCCACGCGTCCCGCACCGAAGTCCACCCACAGCACCTCAGCGGATTCGGGGCCGAGGAAGGACCCGATCATGCCGTTGTCGTCGGCTGTGAGGCCTGTCAGGGGCGCTCCGCCCAGGTCGGTGATCGCGGCGGGCGCCGCGCCGTCCGAGGGGCCGTCCCACACGGTCCCGGTCACACCGGGAACGCGGGCTCCTGCGGAGTCCTCCGCCACATCGGCGGCAGTGCCGCCAAATACGTTACGTGCCAACGGCGTTGCTCCTACTCGTTGAAGGTGTCGGCCTCATAGACCCCTGAGAATGTGATGGCGCTCTTGCCGGGGAAGATCCGGAGGTTGTCCAGTCCGGCGGCCAGTGACGTGTAGCTCGGCACGTAGACGGAGAAGTGTCGAGGAGACGTTCCGGGTGTGATCCGCCCGAGGAGGCTCGTGAAGGTCGGGAACCCGTTGGAGCCCGCAGGGTTCATGAGGTGCCCGGTGAGTACCTGGCCTGTACGCCCGTTGGCGGGGACTGGCAGAGGGATGCCGTAGGGCACGTTGTTGTCCGTCGAGAGCCCGTTGTTGTGGTTGGTGATGGCGAGTGAGAACCACACGGTGTTGGGTGCGATCCAGCGCCAACGGCCGTTGTAGACCATGCCGGTTGTGGGGAGGTTGCTGTCGAAGAGCAGCCGGGGTGTGTAGGCCTTGGACTTGCCGAAGTGCCGTGTTGGGACGTAGCCGTCACGTCCCCGGAAGTACTCGGCCTGGCTGTCGCCGCCGTTGCTGTCCATGTCGAGGGCGAAGGTGCCTACGGGCTGGTAGCGGGCGGACTCGGTGGCGTTCCACGGGTAGCTGATCGCCTGCGGCATGCTGAAGGGCATGCGCGCGCTCACTGATACCGAGGCATCCAGTGGAGCGGCGTCTACTTCGTAGAGCGGCATTTCCCAGATCCCGCCTGGTTGCCGGCGAGGCTGCGGAGCAACGGGCGTGGCTGACGCGGTGCCCTTGAGCACGGCCAGGTTCAGCGCGCTCTTCGAAAGGTCTGCCTGGATCACGATCAGGTCCTTGCGGGCCTGGCTGGTGGGGTTGCTGGCGATCGTGACGGCCTGGGTGGCGGTGAGCTGGTAGTAGAAGCCGCCGACCCATGCCCTGCCTGCGTTGATCTCGACGTTGCGGTTGTTCACCACGCGGGCAGAGAAAGGCAGTGCGGCAGGGGTGTAGCTGGAGCTGGTGAGCTGGAAATCAACTCGGTCGCCGCCCCACATGGCGGCCATGGTTTGCCACTGAGTCTGTGAGACAACGGACGTGCCACCGGAAGCATTTGAGCTGTTGAACGGGTAGCTGACTTCTGCCATGCATCACATCCTTGATTCGAGTCGGCGGAGCTTCTTCTGCATCTCGTAGACGGTCTTGTACAGATTCAGCGGCTCACCGCTGCCTTGCTGGCCGATCTTCGGGCTGATGTCCTGGGTGTTGCCTCCGTCATCGACGGAGATGGTGACCTCACGTACGAGGTCGGAGTACTCGGTGCCGTCCACGATCACGGTGACGATGTCGCCCACCTGGTAATCCCGACCGAACTGGCAGGACTCTGTATCGATCGGGTAGATCTGGAAGTTGCCGGTGCCGGCGGCGTCCGCGAGAACCTTCGCCGCGGCCTCTTCAAGAGCGCCCTTGTAGTACTCGACGGCCACGGGCTTGGCCTCGTTGGTTGCCTGTACCACCGCGTCGTACTCCGGGTCGTAGTCGGGCTTCCCGGCGTCCTTGGCGGCCTGGAGGGCGGCCTTGGCGGTGGCGAGTTTCTGCGTCCAGTCCTTGCCATCGGGGTTCATGCCGATGTCCTCCAGGCCGTCAGCCTGGATGGTGGACACGATCGCCGGAGCACCCGCCTTCCCGGCCTTCAAGGGGATGTCGGCGCGGTCTACGAACACCTCGCGCTGCATGCCCCATTCGGCCTCGGAGGCCGTGTCGATCTTCTGAAAGAAGTAGCGGTCCTTGCCCTGGCCGCCGCATCCGACGATGGCGCGGGTCAGTCGCGGAGCGCTGAGCGTCCAGACGAACTCCCGCAGGTTGCCCAGCTCAGTGGAGAAGCGGACCGTCTTGGAGAGATCCCGTGGCTTGGTGATGCGCAGGTCGATGCGCTGAGCTGAGGGGTTGTAGAGGAAGCGGTAGGAGAGCGCGTTGTCCTTCAGCCACTCCTCGACCTTCGCTCCTACGACGTCCATCCGCAGGGAGTCGGCGACACCCTGCACGGCGATACTCGGTGCGGGGGCGTTGAGCCCGGTAATGCGCCTGTCAGCAAGGGCGGCCGGGCCCAGGGCGCTGTTCAGCTCGTTGTAGACCGTCGTGGCGCGGGAGGTGGCCGCGCTCACCAGACGTGTTGCGGGCGCCTGCCACTGCGCCGACACAGGCTTGGACGGATCGGGGAAGGCCAGGCGCGAGTAGGCCAGGGTGTTGTGGCACTTTCCCGCGATGTACAGGCTTCCCGGGCCGGTGTGCTGGAGCTTGGTCCAGTACTTCTGGTAGGTGTCCACCGGGCCTGAGAGGACCGGTTCGGGCACGCCGTCTTGCCAGATCGCAATGCCGCCGCCCTTCTCGATGAGCTGGGCCTGCGGTGTGCCGTCCTTGATGAGGAGCTGCCAGATGCCTTCCTGGGAGAGCCGTACGGTGAAGTTCAGGGAGATCCATTCGTCTATCTCCCCGACGCGTTTCAGGGTCCTGTCGAAGACCTCGACCCGGTAGCCCAAGGGCTCACCTCCTAGACGTAGCTGGCGTAGCGCGGACGGAAGGACAAGATCACGGCTGACCTGCCCGCCCCCGTGACCACGGAAATGGCGGCACTGGAGGTGCCTGGCTCGATGGGCCAGAAACGCGGATCGGTATCGAGCTTGCTCCAGTAGTTGCTTCCCTGGTCGTCCTTCACGGTCTTCCGCCCGGGGCGGGTATCGATGGTCAGGACCCTGCCCGCTGGGACGAGATCGGACCCGCCAGCGGGCGGAGAGGCCTTCACGGTGTCTCCGGCCGGGCTGGTGAGGCTGAAAGCCTTCACGGGGCCGTGCAGCTCCCAGACGGGCCATGCCTCGATATCACCTGGGTTGGAGATGGTCAGGCTCTGTCCGGGGCCGCCCATGACGCCTGCGGAGAGGCGCAGGGGCATGAAGGGCTGGGTCTCGCTCAGGAAGGGGTCGCCGGCACCGAAGTCCCACCTGGTGGTGACTCGGTCCTGGTAGAACCAGGGGTCCATGGCCGTGAAGCTCAGGCCGTACTTCGCCCAGGAGAACCCGGAGTCGTCCGTGCCTTCCGAGCCTTCCATCCCGCCCTTGTAGTACACGGTGAGCTGGCGGGTGACTCCGCTGCCCTCCGTGAATCGCAGGAGACAGTAGCCCCGCTTGGGGTTGAGGGCCTGGAAGAACTTCCGCTTGAGCTGGTTCACCGTGGGCCGGTCGATACCGTGCAGATAGACCGGGATCATGATCTCTCGCGCTGCCACACGAGCCGAGCGGTAGATCGACCCGTCGAGGTTGGGCGAGTCATCCGAGAACAGCGCCCAGGGCGGCATGTCCAGCCCGGTTGCGCCGGGCAGCATCAGCACAGCGGGCCACTCACGGCCGTTGAACAGGGTCAGGGGGATTTCCTCCCCCTGACCGTTGTTCCCGGCCACAGACACGCTCGTACGGCCCCAGGAGACAGGGGTAGGAGGAGCAGGCGTGATGACGACAGGAGCCGTCGGCCTGGCCCTCACTGGAATCGGCAAGGCGCCTCCTTACAGGGTCGTGTACAGGGCCTCAGCGGTCTGGAGCGCCCGAAGCACTGCCTGAGGTGTCGGCTCGTTCCGAGCCTCGTGCACGTGGATTTCGTACTTCTTGCCGTTGAGGAGTCCTTCCGTCTCCTCGTTGCTGAACACGCGCTGACCTCCGCCGAAGGCGATGAGCTCGGGTCCCTTCTCGCCGACCATGGCGAGGCCGGGTGATGCGGACAGGGTCCCTGTCGCGTATCCGGTGTTGCCGGCGAGCATGGACTGCCAGCGAGAGCCGTAGCGGTTCCTGGCGTAGTTGAGGCCCGCGTAGATGTTGGCCAGGGGGTTCACGGACGTGCCGTACATGAACGGGCCGGTGGACCGGAACGGTCCCGCGTAGGCCCCGTAGGTGGGCCCGATGACCTGCATCAGGCCGACGGACGGGTGTCCGGCAGCCCAGTTGCTGTCCCACTTGTTGACGATGTTCGGGTTGCCGCCGGACTCCAGCTGGATGCGGTGCATGACCGTGCTCAGTGCCGAGGCCGGAAGGCCGAGCATCGCGAGTGCCTGTGAAGCAACCGGAGCCCACTTCTGCACCCCGGGGCCGGAGCCCGCAGCCACCATGTCCGCACCGAGATCCGGCATGGTTGCGGACACCTTCGCCCCGTTGCTGAAGTCAAACAGACCCTCGGTGTTGGGCATGGCCTCCTGGGCCTGGTCCATGAACCCCTGGAACACCTCGTCCGCGTAGGCGAACGGCGCGTCCTTGATCTCCTTGACCGTCTCGATCATGCCGATCAGCCGGTTGTAGGAGCCGGACAGGATGTCCCCGACATCCCCGAACAGACCCTCAACGGTGTCGAGGGGGTTGGTGACGGTATTCCAGATGGAGCCAAGAGAATCCATGGCACCGCCGAGGAGGCCTTCCCAGGCCTTCCCCAGGGTCTCCGTGGAGAAGACGTGCCCGAGGTAGGTCTTACCCCGGTCGACGATGTTCCCGGAGCCCTTCCAGACGTCATCCCAGAAGTACTCACCCAGGGTCGGTGCGAGGGCGCCGCCGAGGATGCCCGCGATCTGCCCGACACCGGTGGGCACCTTCTTCAGGAGCGAGTACACGTCCGAGGTCATCCAGTCGTACATGCCCCGGAACTTCGTGGCGCCGACTGAGCCGCCGATACCTGCGGAGACGGCTCCCGTGCGCAGGATCCCTCCCTGAACAGCGCCGCCGAGAGGATCGGACGTGCCATCGAGGTGCATCGTCTTCAGCATCGCCACGCCGATGGGCTCGATCGTCTGGAGTTCGAGGAGCTGCTTGATCTGCTCCAGGTCGAACTTCCCGCCACCGCCACTCGTGCCGCGCGCATGCCGGGCGATCTTGCCCCGCACTGCCAGCGAGTTCCACGCGTTGATGGTGTCGGGGCCGATGGCCTGAGTGACCTCGGGCCGGAGAACCGACTCACCAGGGGAGAGGACAGCGGGAATGCTGTCCGACCACGGCGCGTATCCCGGCATGACGCCGTACATGGACACGTCCGCAGCAGTGGTGACACCACCGCGGGCATGCTTCTTGCCCTTCCCCTTGCCCTTGTTGTTGCTCCCGCCCGAGCTGCCTCCGGGGCTCTGCTTGGAGATGTTGCCCAGCGCCGTATCGAGGCCTTCGGCCTGGTCCTTGGCGTCCCTGAGTGCTTTCTCCAGGGACTTCACGCGGTCCTTCAGATCGTTGAGCGACCGGTTGTTCAGCAGCCCGATGCGGCCTGCCAGGGAGCCGGCACCGGTTCCCTGCCCCACCTTCTTGTAGGCGTCGTCAGCGGCAGCAGTCAGGGCCCTGAACTCCGCAATCACGTCGCTGAGCTTGCGCTTGTTCAGGTTGGCGGTCCGGCCGGAGGCCGAGGACGACATGGCACCGTCCCCGATCTGATCGGCCGCCCGCTTCGCTGCGTCCCGTAGCTCGTTGACCGACCCGGTGACCCCGCCAAGGCGCTTACCGTCGAGGTTGCCCACACGGGTATTACCCGAGGTGATCTGTTTGCCCGCGTCCTCAGCAGCCGACTTCAGCCGCGTGAACTCGGCAACCACCTCGTTGAGGTTCTTGCCGTTCAGGGCGTCCACGTCACTCTTCACAGAGCCCAGGCGGGTGACCGTGTCCCTCAGGGCCTTTTCTACCTTCTCCACTTCCTGACGGAACTGGGTGAGAGAAGCACGGTTGGCCTGCTGGGCGTGCTGCTGAACGGAGTTGACGGCCTGACTGGCCTGGTTGGCCGCACCTTGGACAGAGCTGTTGCCGTTGCCGGCGAGGGCGGCCGTGATCTGCCGCATGCTCTCCCTGTTGGTCTCGCGCAGCTCGTCACGCAGGTTGTTCGCCGCGTCACGGGCCTCGCGGATCTGGTCCTCCAGAGCCCGTATCTGCCGCTGTCCGTCCTGCTGACGGCTGTCACGGCCCATGAACCCGTCGAGGAGCCGACGGCCGCTCGTGCGGCTGTCGTCCTGCCGGTTGGCGGTCCGCTGCTGCCGGTAGGCGTCGCGGCCTGCCTGGCGGGCGTCCCTGCGCGAGGCGCCGCCCGCGCTGGCCTCATTACGAGCGTCACGAGCTGCATGGCGCTGAGATCGGATATCGCGTCCGCCCTCGTACGCCCGGACCCCGGATCGTGCGACCGAGGCCAAGGGATCGAAGGCCCGGCCGAGCAGACCCGCTGCCTTGCCAATGACCTTGGAAAGGAGTCCCGCTGCGAGGATCAGGGGGCCCCACTGGACGAGGAAGTCAGCGATGGGTCCGGCCAGGTCGGCCAGGCCGGACTTCTCCAGCCACGTGGCCGTCTTGTCCATCATCGTCAGGAAGTGGCTGCCCGCCTCGAAGAACGTCTCAAGGAAGCCGTCCACCTTGGGGGCCCACTTCTTGGCGAGGCCCTGGACCTGGTCGAGGATCCCGCCGTTGCCGGCGAGTTGGTTGCCGAGATCGGTGTACCGGTACTGGCCCTTGCCGTCTTCCTTGATGAACAGATTGCCCAGCTCGAAGCTGGCCCGTTCCTTCATCTGCTGGAGCCGACCCGTGATGGTCTGGCTCGTCATCTGGGCCGCGAAACCCTTGGAGCCCTCACCAGTCTGGGAGCCCGCATATTTCTGGGGATTCCAGTAGTTCAGCATCGCCCCGGCGATCTGCTGACCGGTGACACCGCCACCCTTGGCAGCCGGGGTACCGATGACCTTCCACATTTCCGTGGAGTCCTTGAACCCCAGGAGCGCAGCCAGCTCGGACGCGGGCATACCGGAGGCCGCAGCGAGCTGCTTGACGTTCTTGGTGGGCGCCCGGTCCATATCCATGATCATGTCCATCGCGTACATGGCGCGCTGGAACTGCTGCGGATTGAGGTTTCCGGCTCGGGCCATCGAGTCACCGATGGCCATGATCAGGTCAGTGGTCTTCTCCGCCGCCCTGTTGGCGGCGCCCGTACGCGTCCTGGCATCGGGGCTGTACCAGGACTTGTCCGCACCAGCGACCGAGCGGATCATCTTCATCTGATACTCGTGCATGACGTCGATCGAGAACGGTGTATCGATCGCGTAGCCCTGGATGTTGCGCATCTGCTGAGCAGATACCGACTGCGATACCCCGGCCGAGGTAAGGCCGAGTTGACCAAGGAGGCGTTTGTCGGCGTTCTCCACGCCGATCGTCGCCAGGGCGGTGCCGGCACCAGCCAGCGGCATCAGGAACCGCGTGGACAGGATGTGGGCGGCCTCGTTGATGGAGACGCCGACCTGGTCAAACCAGGTGCCCACCTTCTTGAGGCTCTGCCCCGTTCGAGCGAAGTAGCTCTGTGTAGTCCTGTTGGTCGTGTTGATGTCGCGGTTGATGTCCCGGATCTGGTCCCGGAGCTGGACCATGTGCCGCTGATGGCCAGCGATACCGTCCTGGAGAGTTGCCCGCTGAGCTGCGGCTTGTTCCCGCAGTGCGGCAACCTGCTGGCGTACCGCCTCGCGCTGAGCGGCTACCTGCTGCCGCAGGGCCTCACGCTGCGCCTGGACCTGAAGCCGGGCCTGGCGCTCCGTTTCCCGGGTCTGCTCGCGCTCCAGGCGCTCGTGATCCTTGGCAGTCTGCCGCTGGAGGGCCTGGCGGTCGCGCTCCAGGCGCTCCGCCGTCGTGCGGCGCTGCCGAGCCGCCGTCTCCTCCTGGCGAACGACGTCGCGCAGAGCCCTCCGTGTCTCGGCAGTCGTCTCGGCAAGAAGCCGTTGCTTCTTCTCCTCGCCCTTTCGGTACTCGCGGAAGCGTTTGGCGGCTTCCTCTCCGTACTCCTTTGTGATCTGCTTTTCGAGCCGCTTGAGGGTCTTGGCAGATTCCGTGGCCTCCGTCTCCACGGCAGCCTTGGCCTTGCGGGCCTGCTTCTCGGTCTCCGTGGGGAGCCCGGCAAGGCCCGTCTTGACCGCCTTGTTGATCTCCTTCGCGGCGGTGACGCCGATCTTCCCCAGCTCGGCAGAGATCTTGGTGCGGAGTTCCTGAACATCCTTCTGGAGGATCTTGGGAACGATCTCGACGTACCCGGTACCCACCTTGATCGGTCCGCGAGTGCCTTCAGCCATCAAGCCTCCTAAGCGGTGGTCAGCCGCCCGAAGAAGGTGTTCAGCTCACGGGCATCACTGAAGTGGCCGTGCACTGGATCAGGCTGCGGTTCCGTTTCGCCGGGTCGTGTGATCGGGGGAGGAAGCTCAAGGCCGTGCGCGTCTGACGCGTCGAGGTTGGCCTTGAGGAAGAGGTAGTTGGACAGCTCCAGCGCGTCAGAGATGCGCGCGAGCATGTAATCGGGCTCGGTCCAGGCGGTCCGCTTGTCCATGGCCATCAGCAGCGTGGAACGTCCCGGCTTGGCCATCAGGGAGCGGATGAGTACACCGATCCGGCGGAGGGACAGCCGTCCGTGCCACAGGTCCAGGAGATCGACGTTGAAGAACTCCGCCAAGTCCGCTTCGAGTTCGTCAGGAAACTCCTGGATGACCCGGACGACCGCCATCAGTTTCCCGAGTCGTCGTCCCGCCCCTGGGCCTCCGCCATGGCGACCGTCAGACGGCCGAAGTCCTCGATGTCGGGACGAGTGGCCAGGTAAGCCGCCCACTGGTCCTCTCCGAGGATGAGCTGAGTAGCAACCAGCTCGTCATCCGTCAGCAGCACCTCAAGCGGGAAGTGCGCCGGGTGCGGAATCTCGAAAGTGAGGCCGCGGTGCTCAAACGTTGCCGGCTGGCGGGTTGCCTCGGCCTGCGCCGCGGCGACCTTCTTCGTGTTCGCCTTCTTCGTGGCGGGCTTCTTCTCGGTGGGCACAGGCAGCTCCTCGGAGTGGTCGGAAATGGTCTTCAGGCAGGTGTAGTTAGGGAGTACCGGTGATGTCGTCGTTGGTCAGGACGTAGCCGAGAGTGCCGGCGGCGTCGAGCGCTTCAAGTGTCAGCTCGAACTTCCCGCTCTCGGTCCGGCTGAGCTGGATGGCGCCCCGGTCCGAGATCATGGAGCGGGGGATCACCACGCGGTTGCGGATAGCGCCCTGGTTCCAGTCCACGACTAGGGAGAATTCCTTGAGGTCGGGAGTGGACGCGAGATCAAGGCGGAAGACGCCGGTCGCGACGGGCGTTGCATCGCTCGACATCACCTCCACCCACTTGGCGCCCCAGAAGAGTTCCGTCGTGATCTGGCTGGTCTCGATGAGCGTCGCCTTGACGGAGAAGCTCGCCGAAGTCACGTTGTAGAGCACGGGTGTTGCTGACTGCCACGCGTTGACTGGCTGCGTCTCGATCGCGGGCGTGAGCGTCACGCCGCCTTCGTCGGCGTAGCCCAGCGCCTTGTATCCGGCCGGAGGGGCGTCGACCGCCCCCAGATCCTTGGGGATCACGAGACCGGCTCCGACCGGGGCAATGTAGATGGCGCCGTTGGGCGCGAACCTGATCTTCTTCGGGTTATTGGCCATAGAGCCTCCAGAGGGCATGAAAGCGAGCCCCCGATGGGGGCTGAGGTAAGGGGTTGTGTTCAGGCCTCGATGAGGAAGGCTGCGACCTGACCGCAGTAGACGTGCTCTCGGGTGGAGTCGTCAGGGTCGTACCGGGGAGAAGAGATCTCCTCCACGTCCAGGACCAGGGCGTCACTCACCTTCCGGTTCGGAAGATCGTCGAGCAGGGCTTCCCGGACAAGGAGAGCCAGGTCAATAGCCTGTTTGCGGTCCCGGGAGTACGCGGCGTACTCGATATCGAAGCGGTCCATCCGCTCCCGGACCACACGGAAGCCGCCCATGTGCTCCAGGTAGACGTGGGTAGAGCCGGTGACATGGTTGGTGAGGTCTCCGAGGACCGTTCCCCGGGGAATGGCGCTGTGGCTGTTCAGGTAGTCCGTGAGGACTTCTATGGGGTCGAGTTTCATCGGGTGTCGACCCTCGCTCTCAGGAGGGCGTCCTTGAGCCAGTAACGGCCCTGAACCCTGTGGCCCCGGGGAGTGGTGAAACCACGTTCCTGGAGCATCGCGTGCCTGGCTCTGGGGTTGGCCTCGATGACGATGCCGCCGTACCAGCCTTCCGCGTCCATGTAGAGCACGGCATCGATCTGGTTCCGGATGGAGTTCCAGGAGGTTCGGTGACTGCCCCGCCGAGGGGCGCCGCCCTTGGCGTACGCGTCGATGCGCTTGACGGCCAGGGCCAGGGCCTCACGGGTGCCAGGCAGCCGGAACACGTCTCGCTGCCAGGTTCGGGTCAGGACGACTCTGGTACGGGCTCCGCTCATCGCACCGCCCTCCAGATTGAGACCGTCAGGTGCCGGCGACTCGTCGCGGCCCAAACCTTCGGCTCTCCGTCGATCTCGTACAGATGGCCCCGGACCTTCAGGCCGTCGGTAGAGGAGACGACAGCGAAGAAGGGGAGATAGGCGGTCAGGCGCTCAGTGGACTGGTCCCGTGCGGGAGAGAAGGACTCGAAGGCCTTGTCCGGCTGTACGGCCGCCAGGCCGCTCCAGACCTTCACGGCCTGGTCCCAGTCGGGACGGCTGGTGTAGGCGTTCGTGGTCCTGGGGGGCCGCAACACCTCGACCGGCTCAACCATCAACATGGGGCCCCCTCGTACTCAGGGACGGCGCGTCTCGGCGGAGCGTCAGGGAAGCGATGCGACTGCGCCTGTACGGTGCGAGCGTCGTCCTGGCGGCCGAGGAGAGCGTCTGCGCCGAGCTGGCGCTTGAGAACGTCACCTCGACCTCACCGACCCTCTCTCTGTCCACGCCCGGGCTGAGGGCCAGCCAGCGAATGACCTCCGAGCACGCAACCGCTGTGAGGGAAGCGGGTACCGCTTCGTAGCCCCAGGAGCCCGTGAGGGCCACCGCGGCCTCGCCCCAGCCCTCAAAACGACTCAGCTCACGCCCGTTAAAGGCCCAGCCAGAGACGGGTGACCCGTTCTGCAGCAAGCCGGCAACGGACAGGTTGGTCAGGTAGCGGGGAGGTACGGGTAGGGCCTGCCGACCCTCCGGATAGAGGGTGATGGTCTGGTTGGTCCGCCGCACCAAGTCGCGACGGCAGTAGTCCTCCACCAGGCCTGTCACGTCCTGGAGGAAGGCGGATACCCGCTCTGTCTCTCCAGCGTCCAACGGTCGACCGAGACGGGAGGCTACGTCAGCAACTGTGGCAAGAGGCAAACTTCCACCTCCCGAAAAGGATAGGCTGTGGGCATCTGTATTTGAAAAGAAGGTAGGGAATTGAATGGCTGAGGAGAAAGAGATGGCGGACGTTGCCACCATTGCTCTTCAATTTGCGAAGCTTGCGAGAGAAGGGAACTTCTGGGCCGGGGGTCCGCTAAGCAGTGGCGCCCTGAACCAGGTAGCCACTGCGGTAACGCAGAGTTCTGATGCCGCCAAGCTGCTGGAAGGGATCAGGGTCAGCGAAAATCCGGAAAAACTGCTTCAAGGCTTTCTGGCGATCTGGTGGGCGCAGGGGTTCAACGTCGGCGCCATGTATGCGGAAAAGCATGGCGCCGACGCTTAAATTCCCTTAGGTGCCAGCTGTGGCCTCCGTGATGGAGACCTTCAGCCCCCTGACGAACTTCTCGCCGATGGAGGTGCCTCGGACTGAATAGTCCGCGTCTTCCTTGATGGTGGCCAGGCCGTACATGGTGTCGAGGCCGATCGTGTCCATCTTCTTGCCGTAGTCGTAATCGACCAGCATGCGCGTGGCGATGCCGTTGACGTTCTGGATGGAGCCGGTGACGGCGCCCATCGGCAGCGCGGGGCAGGCCGACGCGAGCAGCATTGCGGACTTGTGGAAGAGGTACATCTCCAGTCCGAAGCTGTTGTGGATCACGATGTCGAATCCGTAGATGCGGCCGATGGTCGCGCGCCGCAGGGCGTTGGTGTCGCCGGAATAGTCGACGGCTACAAATTCCGGGTCCTTCAGGAGGATGGCCTCTACCTCGGGGCCTGCAATGAGGTAGCGCTCCGAGGTAGGCACCAGGGCCAGGTTCATGTTCATGCGGGCATCGACAAGTGCGGTACGCAGAGCAAGAGCACGGGCCGACATGTTGGCGCCCGTGCCGTCGGCCTTCGGGATGGTGACAGTCACGTCGCCGCCGACCGCCTTGGCCTGAGGGGCGGTAAGGGCGGAGCGCGTGATGTTGGCCTTGATGAAGGCCGCAACGGTGTCGTCGAAGTACTCGGCAAAGCCCCGGGTCAGCTTGCTCAGTACCTGGGAGCCGAAGGCGCGGAGGTCGAAGGCGACCTGCTCCATACCGAGTGCGGTGGCGTTCTGGGCGAGCGTGGTGAGCTGCACGGGGAAGCGGGTCTCGTTGACGAAGCCGTTCGGCGCCCGGCGGTCGGCGGTGGGAAGCGGCCGGTCCGAGGCAGCAGCGAAGGTGTTCTTGTCACCGGTGATCGGGTTCTTGATCGGAGCCGAGATGCCCGACTCCTGGACCGGGATGCCCCTGGACTCGCGGTTCACGTTGATCACGTCACCGACCCCGCCAGTGAAGGCCAGCTCGGAGTAGCGGGCGGGGATGCCGCCGAGGGTGAGCTGCCGGTCCAGGATGCCGAGTGCGGCGATGGTCACCTGGACTGGGTCGAGATTGAAGTGGTGCTGTGTTGGCATTCAGCCTCCAAGAGGGCATGAAAAAGGCCCCCCAGTGGTGGAGGGCTGAAGACGGAAGGGCCTAGAGGAACGCGCCGCCGGCAATGTAGTCGGCCAGCGCGCTCGGGTCGGTGCTGGTGAAGCCGCTGCCGGAGTCGCCACGGTTGGGCAGGGCGCCGCCGATGCGAGGCAGCACAGGGGCGGTAGAGCGGGGCTTCAGGGAGGCGACGAAGGTTGCAACCGCCTCGGGGTTGGGTCGGCTGTCGTCGCCCGCGAACTGGCTCATGTCGAGGTAGCCCAGGTCTGGTAGCTCCGTGCCAGCCTTGAGGGCCTGGAGCTGAAGCTCAGCGGTCACCAGGTCCTTGCTGACCTCGCCGAGGGCGGCGGTGCGGCCCTCCGTGCGGGCGGTCTCAAGGGCGGACTCCTGTGCGGCCTGGAGCTGCTGAAGCTCCGTACGGGTGGCGTTGTAATTGGTCTCGTTCTGCCTGGAAAGGGCCTTCCAGCGGTCCCGGTCGGCCGTGACCTCCTCCAGGGAGGGGCCAGCAGAGGCGCCCGCGGGCTCGATCTCGCCGGCACTGTCGTTCAGAGTCGTCATAGGTGCTCCATTTCGGAAAGCCAGCCATTCCGGCTGGCGTGCGGGTTGCTGCCCAGCGAGGCAGGGTGGAGACATGGCTAAGGCACCGATAACCGTGCACCCTGCGTCGCCGAGTGGAGGACGGCGCGTGACCGCGAATGGGCAGATTCTCGGGCTTGCGCACAGTGACGCTGATGTCGTCGAGTTTCTGCGGAGAGCAGGATTGGAGGAGGCAGATCAGATCCTTGACAATCCCCTGTGGGTTTCGTGGCGCGGAGGCCATGCTCACGAGTACGAGGCGGCCTGAAGCTACACCTTCTCGTGGATCTTCCGGTTGGCATTGCCGGCGTTCCCCTGCGGAGGCTTAGCGGCGGTTGCGGGCTCGGGCTGCGGCATGAGCTTCTGAATCTCTGCCTGCGCCTTGGCATCCTGCTTCCGCATTTCGCGGAAGTCGGAAATTTGGGCAGAAGAGAAGCCAGCTTCGTACCAGAGGAATTCGAGCGGAACATCGAGCTGCTTCAGCTTGAGCAGGGCGTCAACGTGCTGCGCTTCGGTGCGGTACTCCGGGTCGCGCCATCGGGTCTCCATTTCGAAGGCGTCCTGACGCTTGTCACCCTTGACCCTGAAACACAGCCGAATGACTCGCTCCCAGGCCTCACCGAAGTGGAGCATTCGCTCCCGCACCTTGGCAACGAGTCCGGCTTCGGCCGAGATGATTGCTTCACCTGAAGGCGTGTTGGACGAGTTGACCAGGAAGTAGTGAGACGGGACCCGTGAGACGGTCGCAAGGTGCTGAACCAGCATGTCTACCAGCGTCACGTAGTTCGTCAGGTCAGCAGGCTGGAAGACGCCGAACTTCGCTGCCGGATCTTCGGCCTGCAAAAGCTTGTCGAGTCCCACGTTGAAGGGCGCCACGGGGTTGCCGTGCTCGTCCTCCTGGATCTCGATTCCGGTCACCCAGCGCTGCGGGTAGGCCGCCATCTCGGAAGCGGTCAGCGCATCCATGGTGATCTTGTTGATCGCGTCCTGAATGGGTATGCAGTTCGCCAGATCTGAAGCGGGTCCGAGGCCGAGACGAGAACGATTCTCGAAGGGCACTACGGGAATGACCTTCAGGGGGTTCGGCTCCTTGGTTCCCTTATCCCATTCAGTCGTCCCGTAGGGGACTTCGTAGATGTAGTCCTCTGTCCAGAGGGTGACCTGCTCCCGGCCCCAGCCGTCTTTCTCGAAGCGTGCTGCGGCCTCCAGCTCCCAGAGGGATCCTGCCTTGTAGCAGACCGCCATGCGCTCCCCGGGGACTGGCGTGATCATGGGCTCGCCATCCGAATCAGTCCACACGACAACGAAGGACCTGCCCGTGATCAGGGACTCAAGATGGACCGAGGTCGAGTAGGCGTCCATGCCGGAGCGCTGCCAGAAGCGCCGGGCGTCAGTGCCGTCGTCACCGCCGGGTATGCGGAACGAGTCCACGTGTAGACGCTCGTTGGTGGCGTCGATGATCGTGCCGCAGAAGTTGTCTCGCCACTGCTCGAAGACCGAGGCGAAGGCCGCCTTGTACCGCATCTGGGAGAACGCGAGCTTCTGCTGATCGCCCTCGTAGTACGAGCTGTACTTCTGCGAGGGATGCGCAGGGCCCGGTAGCTTTCCGTGCAGGTACATGAGCCACTGCACGGGCGTCTCAGGCTTGCCAATGAACGAGGTGCTGCCGCCTGGCGGAACAATCAAATGGGCCCCCTTAGAAGCCCACTACACGGCTCCGTCGAATCTTGAGACGACCATCAGCGATGGCATCAGCGCGTGCCTCCAGAGCGAGTACGGCGCATACGGCTAGGTCGATCTTGCGTTTGGATCTGGGAGAGTCCTTCTGGATGAGAAGGCCCTGAGGAACTTCACGGGTCACGGCGTTGAGCACGTGCCGGCTGAGCTTCGGATCCCCGTCGTGGCGAAGGTCGTTGACCATCGCGGCAGTCCGGAAGCGCTCCACGGCCTGAGTCATTCGGGTGGGCTTGTTGGTCCAGAACTCAAAGACTGTGTCGTCGCCGTGCTCCATAGCCCAACGGCCAATGTTCTCCTGCCAGTACGGCGGGTCGGCGTACATCCATTCAACGCGATACTCCTTGAACGCCCGGGCAACCGCAGCCTCCACGGAGAGCACATCCACTTCCCAGTCATCGTGTGCCTTCTCCGGGCGTTCCCAGACACCGAGTACGAAGAGCTTGGCGTCACGAAGACGGACACCCACAAGCCCCGTCGCGTCACCGCGAATCGAGCCGTCAAAGCCGATGGCTATCTGATCCCCGGAAGCGATCGGATCATCTTCCTCCAAGCACACGTCCCATTCGGCCTTACTCATCCAGCCGTCGGAGGACTCCGCGATCTGGTTGAAGTAGAACCGGCAATAGGTGCTGTCCGGGGTCGTACGGTCGTAGAGGATGGTGCGCGTCAGACCGTCGATGTCCGCCCAACTGGCGTCCCCGTAGGCCTCGACGAGGGCGGCACGTACCGCCTCGGCCTCTCGGATGTCTTCGAGGGCGATGGAGCCTTCAAGGCAGTCGTACAGCCAGAAGCCCTGGGTGACCATCTCTGACTCGTGGATGATCTGGGCAACACTGTCTTCGTTGGGGTTGTACGCGTTCGTCGTACAGACCCAGCGAGACCCCGCCTTGGTGGTCTTCTCGATGTTGCGCTTGAGGGTCTGGTAGAAGTCCGGGCCGCCGTTGGAGCCGACCCAGTGATGGACTTCATCCATGAGTACGAAGGTCGGGCGGTTTCCCTCGTTGGTCCTGCCGGCAGTCGCCTTCGGCTTGATGGATCCCGGCTTGCCGCTCTTGAACTGGACGACCTGCTTACCGATGTCCAGGCCGTATACCGACTCGGCCGGGGACTCCGAGAGCATGCCTCGGATCATGTCCATGGTCTGTTCGGTCTGGTCCAGGGCCGTGGCGCCGATCTGGACCACTGGCAGGGGAGAGGTCTTGCCGACAGGCAGGCCGAAGGCATCAAAATGGGAGAAGCGGCAGGGGCCTAGGAACTCGACGATTGCGAGGGCCGCCAGGAGAGGCGTCTTGCCCCACCCCTTGGCACGGCGAAGGGTGGCCGCGTTGTATGTCCAGGTGCCGTCCGGGTTGATGGCGTAGAACCACAGGACGAAGCGCAGTTGCTCAGGGGTGAACTGCCACGACTCTCCAGCGCGTTCGCCGTCAGGCTGAACAATGAACTGCTGGGCCCACCGAATGATCTGGTAGCCCAGGGTTTCTGTAGGCTTCGGGACCCCTGCTGGCAGGTTGCCTGTCTGCAAGGATCACCCCCCTAGGAGCCATTCAGTAGCCTGTACAGCTCCTCATCCATGTTCAGTTCGTCTGGCGTCTCAGAGACCGCCGCGGGCTCTGCCTCGGAAGGCTGGTCGATGGTCATCCGAAGGCGTGCACGGTCCTCGACCGTGGCACCCCACTTCGCAACGCGCTGTCGGATCTCTCCGGCGAGCTTCAGGTCACCGAGGTAGAGCCCGTCAACGAGCTTGGTCGTCAGCTCCAGCTCGGACCAATCGGTCTCGGCCCAGGCCGATGTCTGTGGGGCAGTGCTCCAGGTCTTCCAGAAACGTCTGGCACCGGGGGTGCTGATACCAAGGCCCCTGGGCAGCTCGCGGCCCGGCTGGGCGTCCGCCGGCACCGAGTGGGCTCCTGGGTGGAGGTTGCGACGCTGGGCACCTGGCTTGGGGGCTGGTCCACGGGTCATGTGAGCCGCACCGCCGAAGGGTCTACGTCCGTCAGGTCGGCCAGGTCCTCAAGCTCGAAGAGTGCGTCCTGTCGCCAGGCACGAGTACGTTGTGCCCTGGTGGGCTGGTCAGGGGCCCTCAGGCGAGGGCTTGCGGGCTCGTCCTGGCCCTCGATCATTGGTGCATCACTCCTGGGTGAGGTAACAACAACGAAGACCCCCTCCACGGGGGCCTGCTGGTGGTCTGGCTGGCAGGGCTCGAACCTGCGGCTTCGCGCTCCCAAAGCGCGCGCTCTCCCGCTGAGCTACAGCCAGATATCGGGGTGCCGGACTCGAACCAGCCCACCGCCGTTTCCCCGAGGTGACTAAACCCGTGGTAATCGGGCGGGGCTCTCCCTGTGAGCTACCCCTTGCCCTATCGTCGCGCTGGTCAGAGCGCTATTTTCGGGCCGTATTCATCGGGCGCGGTACGGGATTCGAACCCGTGTCGCCTCCGGCCTGGAGGAGTTCTAGACCACTGAACTAACCGCGCTAGCCGTCCGTCCCCTGATCAGGGGGAGTTTCGGGCTAAGGGGAGCTACCCCGCGTACATCGGTTTTCGCAACGTAGATCCGAAAACTACGGCCGCCGTTCCTTGGCGGACTTCAGGTTGTGGCACGAGCGACAGAGCGTCTGGGCGTTGTCGAGCGTCCACGTCCCTCCCTGGGCGACGGGCACGATGTGGTCAACCTCCAGGCCGTCACGGACTCCGCAGCGCACACAGGCGAAGCGATCACGAGCTAGGGCGCTCGGACGCACCTGGCGATCCCAGAGACGTCGAGCTGCGTCGCGGACCTGGTTTCGGGGGCTGACCCGTGACCATGGGCGCTCCGGGGGAGCATGTTCGGGGCATCGGCCGTTTCGGACGGTGCGTTGGACACAGCCTCTGACAAGGCACACCGAGGCGGCTCGGGGCATGGGTACCCCCGATCCGGTGGTCTGCCGTGGTGGGCTGATGCGGTCGTGGCGGCCCCGGCGGGTTCTGGTCTGGCGCCGGGGCCGCCTTCCTGGCTACTCCGCCTGGGCGGTCGGTAGCAACAGTCAGGAGGGGCTTCGTGGAGATGAGATACAGGTGAACGAATCGTCAGGCTTTGGGACTTGAGGAAAATCAGCACTACTGCTTACAGCTTCATGCCCCTAAGATCAGATCGTTCTCTTTGGCTCTCACACAGTACGTACGTGTCCTCTGGGCTCAGTTAAGACTGCCACCAGCATGATGAGACCCAGGTCACACGAAGTTCGTCGAGCGGTGTTGGCGGGAGGGGTGCGCGGGTACAGTGGATACGCTCAGCACAGCTTGGTCTAGCCGGGGGCTGGTCAGCAGAACCGGAATCACGGATTGCTAGAGGGATGGGACATTGAGAAGGCCGATTCTTCCCGGTGACACGGAGCTAGCGAAGCTCTGGGAAGCTGGGCTCTCTCATGCTGAGATTGCACGGCAGTTCGGTGTTAGTCGGCAAGCCGTTAATAAGCGTTTCAACCGCATGGGGGTGACTCCTCGGGCCGGGCAGCTCACTGTCACTGACATTCTTCCCTGGGATCTCGCTAGTTTCCCGCAAAAGGGCATGCTTAGGCAGCAAGAGCCCTACATTGGATTGCGGGCCTTCGTGCGAAAGAGGATTGGGGAAAATCTCTCCGCTCGAAGTGAGCTGGCCAGAAAATCCTTCGTCGCTCAAATTGGCAAAGGGTTGGTTCTAGATATTGACCCTAGTGTGGGTGCTCACTACGTGAAACGCGACCCCAAGCGTGACGGGACGCTCGTGATTCGCTGGCCCGAGGATGTTCCGCGAGGCGAAGAGGCGACAAACATCTTCCAGATCGGCTCGCTAAGCGAGGGATCAAGCGAATAGAGTTGGGACGAGAAAAGCTCGGACGGCACCGCCGTCCGAGCTTTCATGCCTAAGCGCTAAGTGGCCCCAGCTTCCCGATTCCTTTCGAGGTTGTTCCAGTAGTAGCCGAGGCCAGCGTGCGACTTCACTCCCATGGCGGAGAAGATCGTTGAACGCTCATTGTCATATGTTCTCTGGCTGATGTTGAGCCGCTTCGCAATCGTTGCCGGCTGAACTCCGTCGATCAACCACGTAATGATGCTAAGTTGCCTGTCATTGGGGAAGTCGTCCGATAGCGCATGGAGCGCTTCATCCATCCATCGGCGGGCCAAGTCCCAATCTCGCTCATAGCTGCGCTTGAGAGTCTTGATGATCAACGGATTGGTGACAAGTATGCCGCCGCGGTGCATGTATTCGGGGGCATTCACGTCATCTTCCGGATCTTGGATGACGGCAAAGTCGTCATCAACAAATACGCACTTTGTAAATGGTGGAGTGGCGGTTCTCACCTCAGCCCCATGCGCACTTGCCGCTGTAGCCCAGGCGACTTCTCCGGGCCGGGTTCGAGCTGTGTCACAGTAGATCGTGCGATACCGGACCCCCTTTTTGAGGGTCTCTACGTCTCGATCCAGGGACCTCTTAAGGACCTCTGCCCGTCGATCGGTTGGGTGCGCTGTCCAGATCAGGTTCTTAGCGCGCTTCGTCGCCCCGGCGATGAGAGTGGTGGCCTCTTCGTTGGTGGCGATCACTCGGGCACCTGCGTCGCCGCTGTTTAGATCTGCCGCCGTGGAGAGCAGCCCCACCAGGGTGCCTGTGCGTCGTACGGACTCGGCAACCACCTCGTTGAGATCGCCGGCGACGGCCCATCCTCGAATCGGATCACGAACTACTACACCCAGGGCGTCCAGGGCCTTTAGCCTCGGGTCCCCGTCTGGTACCACACCCCCACCGACAAGATGCGGCCATAGAGAGTTCCAGTCGTCCGCCGCGTCGTCGCTCTGTCCGCTTTCGTCATCGATCATGCCATTTACCCCCCTGCGTTGCGGCGCAGTGCAGAGATCAGCAGGCGCAGTTTGCTTGATCCAGATCCCGACACCACGCAAGCTCAGAGGGTAACCCCGCCACGGACGTTTGTTCGGGACTGTGATGCGCGCCACGCAGATGTGCAGGTCAAGCGCAGTCGAACCCGAGTTGCGTGGTTGGAGGCTGCGAAGTGCACACACTCTGGTCACTGATTCGAGGAGAACGAGTATGGCTGAACATATGGCTGGGCGCTGGCTTGCCAAAGTTGCAGTGGGTGTGACGGCGTCGGCAGTGCTGACGCTGGGCATCGTCGGGATTGCACAGGCCGATCCGAGTGGTGGCAGTGCACCCAAGGGAGGGTCTACGAGCGTCCTGGCGGATCCGAACTGGAACCTGGTTTCGCCTTCGGCAGACCCGACTTGGGACGCGAAGCTTGATGATGACCCCAACTGGAACTAGGGCGATTTAGGCCTTCGGAGAAAAGGCCAGGTGCCAGGCTCGGGCCTGGTGCCTGGCCTTCCCCATCGCCTGCCTTCGGGCGGAAGCACGCAGGAGGTCCACACCGGCGACTTACCGAGCGGAGAATATTTGGCAGACCCGCAGGGACAAAGTGACGTATAGGTAGTGCATCTATCTTGGGGGGACCAATGACGGGCATGCCGAGGGACACCGCCACACAGAGGAGCAACTGCGCACTGCGCGAGGCTATATACCGCACAAGGATCGTCGAGCGCAGAGGGATGTACGCCTCTGAGGCCCTGCGGATCGTGCGGGTAGCAACAGCAACAGTGGGCGCGTTCTACATTGTTACGGAGTCGGACGCGATGATGGACGAGGACTACGAATCCCTCAGAGGGCTTGGGCTGGCCCTGGGGGCGCCGTGGAGAAATCGGGTTGTGGATTCCGAGTTCTACAGTCACCCTCACAGGCAGTTTCCGTTGTCCAGCGCCTTCAGCGTGCACGTTGTGCACCCGGCGTTCCGGCTAGAGGGGGAAGTGCGTGGAAGACCGGTTCTCGGTAGTGGCGAACATGCCACGATCAGTCAGCCAGTTGGAGCAGTACAGCAAATGTGCCAAGCAGTATGAGCTACAGCGGATAGTGCGCGTCCGCCCGCGGCCTGCGGCCTGGTCGCACCAAGGCACTGCGTTCCACGCGGTAGCTGAGGTGTTTGAGGGGGCGAACCGCAAGCTCTCTGAGGACCAGGCCGCAGACCTCTACCACGACGAGTACACGCGGCGAGTAGCGGCGAGCCGCGCGGAAGAGCCGAACCTGAATCAGTGGATGACTGCTGGCCCTGCTGGCCGCTCAGACATCGAGGAGCGCTATGTGCGGGGCATGGAGCAAACGCGCGCGTACGTGCGATGGTCGACGCAGCATCAGCCTGTGATCTGGAAGAGCGCTGAAGGCGTCGCCGGCATCGAAACGCACTTGACGGCCGAGCTGGGAGGTGTCACCGTCCAGGGCTACGTGGACCAGCTCATCTCAGAGGGGGATGGTTCGGTCAGGGTCCGAGACCTGAAGACGGGTACAACGAAGAGTAAATTCCAGCTTCAGACATACGGGGTGCTAGCTCGCAAGGTTCTAGGAGTGGTTGTCAACCAAGCGGACTGGTACATGGCCAAGACAGGACGTCTGTCGCGACCCGTCGACCTGACGTGCGTGACTGAGGGCCTTGTTGCTGAGCAGTTCGTAGAGATGGACCTGAGGGTAAAAGCCGGGAACTTCCCTGCGAATCCCGGCTTCCACTGTAGGTTCTGTGATGTCTCGCACGCGTGTGAGATACGCAAGCGTTAACTTGCTTGTGATTCCACTGTTTGTGAGGTAAGAATTAAGACGAAGCCCTCGGCGGGCTTTTTTTTAACCGGTCATAGTTGTCTGCTGGGTGGTTCGTAAGGAGTGGCGATGTTTTCACTGACGCAGTCGGTTAGGATCCGCGGTGCTGCCGGCGAGCCGATCCCGCATCCATTCAAGTCTCTACGGCGGCTTGAGGTGGAGTTCCGCCGGTCAGAGCTATCGCTTGTCGTAGCGGGGCCTGGTACAGGGAAGAGCTTGTTTGCCCTCTTTCTTGCGATGGCGGCCAATGTGCCAACCCTGTACTTCTCGGCGGACTCAAGCTCGGCAACTCAGGTGTCCCGAGCGACAGCCATGATCACGGGCGAGGATTCGAAGGTCGTTAAGAACGCGTTGACTGGAGGAGACTTTTCCTCGTACGAAAAGGCGCTAGGTGATCGCTGGTGGATCCGATTCAACTTCTCGGCCCGGCCTACACAAAAGGAAATTGAGCTACACCTTCTGTGTTACCTCGAAGTGTATGGGTGCACCCCTCATCTGATAGTCGTAGACAACATCACCAACGTAGACAACGGCCTCGTGGGCAGTGCGGAGTCATTCACATTCGGGCTGGAGGCGCTGTGTGAATATCTGGATGACATGGCGCGAGCCACGTCGGCTCATGTGCTGGGACTTCACCATGTAACTGGTGAGCATTCGGACGGGCTTAGCCCCATCCCGCTGAGCGGAGTGAAGGGAAAGGTTCATCGCGTTCCCTCGCTCATTCTGACGGCGCACAAAGAAGTAGACGGTATGAACTCGCGAATCATCAATCTCAGTGACGTGAAAAACCGAGAAGGCTTCGAGGATTCATCGGGTGGTACGTTTGCGAGCTTCAGGCTCAATCGATCTAACCTGCGGTTGGAGGAGCTTGACGATGCCATTCCCGATCATTTTTCTGACCAATAAGTTGTCTGCTGGGTAACTGGGGGCTAGCGTGAGCGGCATCGTTGAGATTCGGGCAGTCCGAGGCGGATTCAAGGCGGAACGCGAGTTCGGCTTTGCGTTGGAAACCCGGTTCCCGGGTATCGCTCTCGATCAGGTTGACGTTGAGGGGGTGGCCCTCGTCGTAGAGATCAGCAATCCGAAGAGGCTGAACCTCTATCAGCTCTCGCGGGTGCTGATTGGCGCTGCGAATGGGGGAGTGAAGACGGCAGTCATCAGTGTCCGTAAGCTGAAGCTGGCTGCTGCCGTGCCGCTGTTCAACCTCTTTGCCATGGTCGATGAGAACGCCCATCTGAAAGAGATGTACAGGCTGGAGCGGCTGATCAAGGTGGCTGCCTAGTGGGCGAACCCCGAAAAGGGTTTCGCCCCTGTGTGAAGTGCGGTAAGAACAGGTCTGAGAGGTTCTACACCTCTCCTCGGGGGAAGACCTGTTCCTCCTGCCGCAAGGCTGGCCGCCGGCAGACATCACGCAACGCCAGGCTACTCGCTATCTACGGACTCTCCGCCGACGACTACAGGCGCCTTCTTGAGGCGCAGGGCGGTAGATGCGCGATCTGCCTCGAAACCCGTAAGACGAATTTGGCCGTGGACCACTGTCACAAGACAGAGGCGGTTCGCGGCCTTCTTTGTGCCCGCTGCAATGGCCAGCTCCTAGCACGGGGGGCTAGGGACAGGCCTGATGTACTGCGGCGGGCAGCCGAATACCTAGAGAACTATCCGGCGTGGAAAGTCCTCGGACCGCGATACATCACCGACCGTAGGAGAGAAGATGGCTAAGGCCCGGCGTACCGTCACTGACCAGGTCGTCACGGAAACCAAGCGTGTGCCGGCGGTCACGCTGACGCTGACAATCGAAGAGGCGGAAACGCTGATTGCCGTGGGGTCCCTGGTAGCAGGCGACGCGGAAACGTCCCCGCGGCGGCACTACGAGGCAATCACGGAAGCACTCCTCAAGGCGGGAGTCCGGGACTTCACTGCTTCTGGATCACACCCATTCGACTATCTGAAGCGCTCCCATCCTGGCGTGGCCTTCCGCTCGTACCCGCTCACGGAGGCGATCCCGTTCTGATGAGTGAGTCGAGCACGGGCGGTGCCCCTTCGCAGTCACGTCAGTGGCGAGGGAACCATCACACCTGGATCGCGGCGGCACGCAAGTACGAGTTCCCCGTGACCACTTACAAGGTTGGACCTAATGGTGAGCGAAAGCTCATCGAGACCACCAATCGCTGAAGTCCTGGCTCACTACTACGAGTTTGAAACGAAGGCCACTAGGGGGCGAGTGAAGACCGCTTGCCCCCTTCCTTCTCACCCGGACTCCAATCCATCCGCATCGGTGGACCTCGACAGAAACCGATGGGCCTGTTTCGCGTGCAACCTGTCGGAGGATTCCTACGCGGTGATCATGAGGGAGGAACGTATTGGCTTCGCTGAAGCCAAAGAACGCGCACGTAGCCAATTCGGCACCAGCGGCCAGGCACTACCACGAGACCTACCCGGGCAGCCCAGCAGAGGCGTACATGGCAGCTCGGGGCTTGGGAGAGCAGGCAGGCCTGTTCGGGATGGGCTTCGTCGCTTCGGCTCTACCTGGACATGAGCGGTACGGGGGGCACCTTGCCATCCCATACCTGCGTCCCGCTGGCGGCGACGCGGTAGCAACCGTCCGCTTCCGCTGTATCAACGACCGCTGCGTGAAGCGCCCCGACGGTACGTACTTCGTCCAGGCCGGGGAGAGCGAACAGCACGAGGGGCACGGAAAGTACCAGACCCTGCCCGGCGACGTGCCGCGCCTGTACAACACGGCCGCGCTGATCCTGCCCAGCCCCGTCCTGGTCGTCGTCGAGGGGGAGTTCGACACCCAGTCGTGGGCTGCCGCCGATGTGCCGGCGGTCGGAGCACCCGGCACAGGAACGTGGCGCGACTACTGGACACCAGCGCTGTTGGGCTACGAGTCGGTGTTCCTGATCGCCGAAGACGGACCCGGCCTCGCATTCATGGACCAACTTGCAAGCGACCTTCCTCACGGAAAGGTCATCGAGATGCCCGGTGACCGGGACTCGAATTCAGTGTTTCTGAGTGATGGGCCCGAGGCCCTGAGGAAGAGGATCGGACTGTGACGTATGCGGTGGGGGACACGGTGCGTGTGAGCGTGGGTGCGTATGTGGGATGTTACGGCGAGGTCGTTGATGTGAATATGCGGGGACTTCTGCCGAACCGAGTGAAGGTCGAAGATCCGGTTGACCCGGGTCTCCTTTGGTACGACGACCACGAACTAGAGCCAGCGACAAAGGGCCCTTCCGGAGACGCTGTTCACCGTCCCGGCCACTACACGTGGCTCCCCAACGGGGTTGAAGTCATCGACCTGACTGAGCACCTGCCCTTCAACCGAGGCAACGCAGTGAAGTACCTGGCTCGTGCCGGAAGGAAGGGGTCCGGCGCTGAGGTCGAAGATCTAAAGAAAGCCGTCTGGTACATCCAGCGCGAAATCGCGCGTGTGCAGGCCAGTGCGCCTAACTCGGCTGAAGGAGTGGGATTTTGATGCTGTCCAAGACCGATGCAGTCGTGACGGATGAAAAGGTGCTTGAGACTCTGCGAGAGCTTGTCGCAGAGCGTCCCGATTACGTCTACTCCTGCCCGGAACACATGGAGGGGAAGGTCGACGGTGGTGATGCAGCCTGCTTCTACGTACATACCGACGAGGATGGATCGTTGGTATCTCCGGGTTGTGCAATAGGCGTAGCACTACATCGACTTGGTGTTGACCTGGAGTCCTTGGCCGATGTCGAGACACACCAGGCTTCGGTCGTGGTATCGCGCTTCTTCTCCGAGCTTTCCAGGTCAACAATGACGAAGCTCAACTGTATGCAGTCCTATCAGGACAACGGCCACACCTGGGGTGCGGCTTACGTAATGGCGACGGGAGACACTATTTGAAGCGCGTTGTTATCATCTCGGACCTACAGGTCCCGTACCACGAGCCTAGGGCGGTCAGTAACCTGATCGGATTCCTCGGGGACTATCAGCCTGATGAGCTGTACCAGATCGGTGACCTCAACGACTACGAGACGCCAAGTCGTTGGAACGAAGGCACGCGGTACGAGTACAGCCAGCAGGTTCGGCAGGAGTCCGAGCTAACCAAGCGCCGCGTCCTGGAACCCATCCGAACGGTCTATGACGGCCCCTTCGGGATCCTGGAAGGAAATCACGACCTACGTCCGCGCACGTACTTGAGTGCCAAGGCACCAGCCCTAGCCGAGTACGCGGGTGACTTTCACTTCTCTAAGCTGCTTGACTTTGACGGCTTCGGCATCGACCTCACGCCAAGCTTTCACCGAGTGGGCCCCGATACAGCACTGATCCACGGACACGAGATCAAAGGACTGTCGAATATCGCCGGCACCACGGCCTACGCCCACGCAAGCAAGGCCACGACCAACCTGGTCATGGGCCACACTCACCGCCTCGGCGTTCGCCGGCACGGCCCATCGCATCTCGGGGGAATGCGATGGGGCTTCGAAGTCGGCCACATCATGGATCCACGAAAGGCCCAGTATCTCGGGCCTGGTGCCGTCGCCAACTGGCAGGCGGGCTTCGGAATTCTGTACGTCGGAGACCATGACGTATCCCCCTACCCCGTGGACATTCGCCGTGACGGCTCGTTCGTCGTCGAAGGCGTGCGCTACGGACGTATAGCCAGAGGCGCCGGGGGGCGCTTCGCACGCAAGGGGGAGACCGCATGACCGTGATCGACTGGGCTCACGTAGCCAATATCGCAGACAAGTCCGCCCGCTCAATCGCCCAGTCCTGGAGCGTGGTGGAGAAGGACGACGTGAAGCAGACCATCCTCCTTCACGCCTACGAGCGCCGGACCATGCTGGAGAAGAACTACACGGACCAGTTCCTCTGGCAGTTCTGCAAGAAGGTGGGCACTCAGTACGCCTCCAAGGAGCGCGACGCCCGGGACGTCGAGGACGGCAGCTACTACTACACGCCCGACGAGGCCCGCTTGGCGCTGGCGACGTTCGTCTACTCAGACGAGGAGCTGGGGCAGATGCTCGGCCGCCAGGACGACATCCTTGCGTGCCGCATCACTGACAACTTGGTGAGCGCCCGCCTTGATGCTTCCACTGCCCTGGCCAAGCTGACGCCTGCCCAGCGAGACGTTCTGACACGCCGCTACGTCTACGGACTGCCGGCGAAGAACGACACCGAACGCAAGGCAAGCAACCGCGGGCTCGATGCGCTGGCCCGACACATGAACCGTGGCCTTCGCAAGGCCACCGCGTGACATCTCCGCTCACGGCCCGGCCCGAGTTCCAGCGTGGGCCCGACTGCGTTGCGTTCCGAGCGCGATACCCGCCCGCCCTGTGCGCGGCCCTCCACGGCCGCCATGCAGCGGCGCCCGAGCTGACTGACTACCGATGCCCCATCCGACAGGAGAGCCCTTGACGTACCCCAACCCATTCGACGGCCCCTCGCCCTGGGGCGAGCCGTCAAACGAGAAGGAGCCCAAGCCCATGACCCCTCTGCCTGCCCCAAGCGGCCCCCAGCACAACAAGTACAAGATCGGCTTCACCTTCAAGGCCGCCGCTGGCTACGAGGCTGAGTGGATCACCCCAACCGTCTACGGCATGAGCGCCGACGAGGTTGCAACCGCAGCGGTGGACCTCATGAAGGCACTCGCCGACAAGGGTGTCATCGACCTGGCGGCAATGGCCGCGCAGAAGGTGCGATCCACGCACCAGGCCGCCGGCAACCAGCCCGCTCAGACCCCTGCGACCTTCCGAAGCGCAGCGGCACAGACACAGGCACCCGCTGTAGCGGGCGACGCCTGCCCTCATGGCCGGACGCTGCGAGAGGGCCAGGGCGCGAAGGGCCCGTGGGCGGCCCTCTTCTGCTCCGCCCCGAAGGGCTCGCAGTGTGACCCGCTCTGGCGGCAGAAGGACGGCAGTTTCTCGTAGTCCGAGAGCAAGCCAGTAGTCAAGGCACCTGAGGGGGCCGGGGTATCCCGGCCCCCTCTTTCTATGGCGCCTACCCGCCATTTGAGGCCGATGGCGCCGCAAAGGGGGACGCGGGGGATCAGGAAAGTACTTGACCTTTACTGCTGCCAGGGGGGAGCGAGTAAGGGATACCGCGATGCAGGGTTCGAAGTCGTCGGCGTCGACATCGTCCGACAGCCCCGCTACCCGTGGGAATTCATTCAGGCTGAAGCCGTTCAATTTCTACTCACGTACGGCAGTCGGTTCGACTTCATACACACCTCACCACCGTGTCAGCACTACAGCAAGACACAAAGGATCAGGCAGAACGACCATCCGGACCTGTTGGCACCTACGCGCGATGCATTGAACGCCGTTGGCGTTCCGTGGGTGATTGAGAACGTCATGGGCGCTGAACCAGAGATGAGAGACCCAGTCCTACTGTGCGGAGCCTACTTCGGGCTGAGCACGTATCGGCACCGCCTCTTTGAGTCGGGCGGCTGGGAGTTGAAGGCTCCGGACCATCCAGAACACCTGAGGCGGCAAACCAAAATGGGGCGCCGCAGGAAGCCCGACGAGATGGGAGTCTACGTCGGAAATTTCATCGGAGTGGACGATGCCAAGGAAGACCTTGGAGTTCCGTGGATGTCTCGCGAGGGCATCCGCGAGTGCATCCCTCCGGCCTACACCGAGTACGTAGGAAGATCTTTTCTCGAACAACTCTGAGGGAGGGGAGGGCCCTTGAAGAGGCTGTCTTACCGGTTGAAGGGGCAGCCGGTAGCTATCCACGTTGTTGAGTCGGAGAGGGACCTCTCCGACTTCGACGACTTCATCTCACGGCACCGGATTCTGGCATTCGACATGGAGACCACCGGACTGGACTGGTGGGCGCCAGACTTTCGGTGCCGGCTGGCTCAGTTCGGCACCGGGTCTGAGACTTGGGTCATCCCTGTCGAGCTTGGTCCTGCCTTCGCAGAAGCCGCTAGGAGGACGCTACGGCGCTTGGAATGGCTCGTAGCGCATAACGGCACCTACGACCTCCACGTTGCCGAGCAGACTCTAGGCCTGCCTATGGAGGAGCTTGCTCCGAAGATGTGGGATACCCGGCTCCTCGCTCATCTCGTAGACCCGAGAGCAGTCAAGGAACGGGGACCCGGGCTCAAGCTCGAAGAGTTGACCAAGTTCTACATCTGCGAGAAGACCGCAGACGAGGTCAAGGGCTCGATGGCCCAGATCGCGAAGAAATACAAGACGACCAAGGACAAGATCTGGAGGACAGTTGACCTTCTGGATCCGGACTTCCTGCTCTACGCGGGAATGGATCCAGCCCTCGCCTTTCGGCTCTTCCAGATCCTCTACCGTCTTGTACCTCAGCGATCGAAGATCCGGGGCCTGATTGCCTGGGAGCACAAGCTTGCACACGTCACGGCCAAGATAGAGCGCTCCGGATATCTCATCGATGTCGAGTACGCGCAAAGGCGATGCACGGAGCTGACGGAAGAGCAAGAGAAGTGGGAAACCGTAGCCAAGTCCTTCGGCGTCGAGAACCCCAACTCCAGTCAGCAACTTGTCGAAGTCTTCACGTCCCTGGGCGTCAAGCTCACCAAGCGCACCAAGCCAAGTAAGAACCACCCGCACGGCCAACTAGCAATGGACGATGACGTTCTGACTGGGCTGCACCACCCTTTGGCTGACGCCGTAATCAAGTCCAGGAGAGCAGGGAAGTGGCGAAAGACCTGGTTCGAGCGAGCGCTCAACGGCCGAGGTCCCGACGACCGGGTGCGGGCCTCGATCAACTCGTTGCAGGCCAGGACGTCAAGGATGTCCATTTCCGGAAGCATCCCAGCACAGACATTCCCTTCGGGCGACGGCTATGTCCGACACATGTTCTTGGCAGATGAGGGCCACGTCAGTTGCTCCATTGACTTCGGAAACATGGAGCTGAGATACCTCGCCGCCTTCTCCCGAGACCGCACCATGCTGGACGCGTTCCTCAACGGACGCGACCTCCACCAGATCACGGCGGATGCTGCCGGCGTTCCCCGCAAGGTCGGCAAGATGGCGAACTTCCTCACCGTCTACGGGGGCGGCTGGGCCGCCCTGGTCCAGCAAGCCAGCGTGGACGAAGAGACAGCACGGGCCGTACTGGAAGCCTTCGCCAGGACATACCCCGGTGTCGGTGAGTTCGGGAAGAAGCTAGCGGACGAGGCTAGGAAGACCGGATTCGTCTGGACTGCCACGGGACGCCGACTTCCCGTCGACCCCGGTAAGTGGTTCAGGGCGCTCAACTACTTCATCCAGGGCGGCAGCCGCGACGTGACGGCCAGGGCGCTCCTGGAGCTGGACCGAGCAGGCTTCACGCCGTACATGCGCCTTCCGATCCACGACGAGATCGTCTTCTCGTTCCCACAGGAAGATGCAGCCGAGATGTCCCGCGAAGCAGCAAGGCTCATGGAGTTCCCTGTGCAGGGGCTCCTTATTCCGGCTGACGCAGAGATCGGAAAGCGCTCTTGGGGAAGCGTGCTCGAACTTGAAGAGACCAAGCACTAGGGGGAAGCGATGCAAGAGTACGGCGCGACGGGGGATTCGGGCGACGAGCCCGGAGAGTCGTTTGAGGATCTGATCTCTGGCATTGAGACTGAGATGACAGCCACGAGGCTCCATAAACAGGGGGCCTATGCAATCGCAGCGGCCAGGATCGCCGGCACGGTCTTCAGCGAGGCGCTGACGTCGGGAGTTCCTTACGAGCTGGCAAAGGAGATGGCTCTAGATACGTGGAATTCTGTCATGGGGCTCACGCTTGTGGAGAGCGAAGCATCAGAGGTTGGCGGCGGTGATTAGTGCCGGGGCACGCTGAGGATCTCTCGCTTTGGATAGAAGGTAGGCTGAGATCTGCGCCAGAGATTTCATTCGAGCGGCTGAGAGACGTATTGGGTGATCTCGGAGTAAAGCTCGGCAAACCTATAGAGTAGGCGCCCCCCTCCCGCTGGGAGGGGGGCGTTTTTACTTCTCTCTGAATACGGGGGTTAGTCGCTCCAAGTCGATCCCTGCGCCGCGTTTCTTAGTCGGGCTCACGAGCACAGAGAGCAATATTTTTCTCACCACTTCCCTCTGTCGCTCAATCGATAGGTGCGACCACCCTTGTTGGAGTGACTGTCTCAATTCGGCTATCGAGTGTGATGCGGGGGACGGGTTGTTGTGTTGGAACAGGGCCTGTTCACTCCGCAGTGACTCGATTTTGCCGTCCAGGTCGTCGAGGAGGATCGCGTATGTAGTGGGTTTTATCTCCCCACGCTTATACATGGCCTTAACCTCCTCTAGTTCTGTCTCTACTTCTTCGAGTTCAGATTCTCTCTCCCATGACTCTTCGGGGGGGATCGAAAAGGACATTCTTGAGGTGGACTTCTCCAGGTATCGCGTAATTAGTTGTCGTATGGCGGCGTCGGTATGATTGCGCACTATGGACACATTGCCGCAGCCGCCAGCACCTTCCGCGCACCGGTATTTGGGGTACTTGGATGAGCTATTTGCTGCATTCATTCGCGTGCCGCACGATCCGCAGCGCAGTATCCCCGACAGGAGGGTGCTGGTCCGGTACTCCCGCGCCTTCCCTGCCCCCTGATTTGTGGCCCATTTTGTCGATAGGGCTGCCCATGTTTCTATCGGCTCAAGCGGCGCCCAATTTCCCTTGATGTACTCCCCGTCTGCGTCTTTGAGAGGGTGACCCTGATAAACTCGGATGCCCGCATTTCTTGGGTTGAGCATTATTCTGCGTACTGCGGTGCGGTCAAACGGCTTACCAGATCGACCGACGAATCCGGCCTCCTTGAACCGCCTAGTGACGGTGGCTACCGAATCGCCATCGAGCCCAGCTTTTGTTTGCATAACGATCATCTCGGCTTCGTCCGGGCGTGGAGTCTTGCGGTCCTCCTCCCACCCAAACGGGCGGTGCCCGCCGGCAACCTCACCCTCCCTTGCTTTGCGAAGCATCTCGCGTTTGAGGCGGCGGGACATGTCCTCTGAGGCCTTATTAGCCACGCTCACCATGATTCGGGCGCTGAATCGTCCGTCTGGGGTTGACAGGTCGAAGTTCTGGCCGGAAAGAGTGTGGAATCCGAGATGCCTCCTCGTACCCTCGTAAATGTCGATTACTCGCTCTAGGTCTCTTGGCTGGCGGAAAAGGCGGTCGATGTCTACCGCTAGCATCCCGCCTCGGAGGCCTGGGCTGGCCAGATCTCGTACCATGCGCTCGAAGTCGGGCCGTTTGACTGTCCGCTTAAAGGCACTGAGGTTGTTGTCCTCGTACCAGATGACTGGGACACCGATGCTGGCGCCGAGCGCGGCAAGGTCCTCGCGTTGTTTGAGTACGCCTTTCCGCTCCCGATCCTTAGCTTCTTCCTTGGTGATCGCTCCTTGCTGTACGAGGTATCGCAGCTCCGCCAGGTCGGCGTCTGAGATGCGGCAGTAGGCGCCCCACGGCCTCTCTGTGTCCATCGCTTCCTCGCCTCAAAGTTGACTGCTGGGTGTACAGTGGTGATTGAACCACATGAGGCGTCTGGCAGTCGTTCTCCTGGGAGTACGCGTGGGACCACGCGGCGGGGCTGCTGCTGGTCGTGGAGGCGGGGGGCGTGCACGAGACGGTGGCGGGCGAGCCGTTCCGCGTCACCGGGGGCAACGCGCTGCCCTTCACGGCCGCCCGGGACGCCGGGACCGGCGAGCGGGTGCTCGGACTGCTGCGGGGCGAGGGGGAGTAGGCAGGAGAGGGAGAGCAGGCGGAGTGACCGGGCCGGTGCGTCCGGCCCGGGCGGATTCGGGGGCGGGGCGCCCGGGGCGCGAGGGGGCGAATATCCTGGGGAGCCTTGCGCCCTCGGCAGATGAAGGAGTCCGCAGGTGTCGTCGATGCTCGATGCCGTCGTCGTGGGGGCGGGCCCCAACGGGCTGACCGCCGCCGTCGAACTGGCCCGCCGCGGTCTCTCCGTCGCCGTCTTCGAGGCGAAGGGCACCGTCGGCGGCGGAGCCAGGACCGAGGAGCTCACCCTCCCCGGCTTCCGCCACGACCCGTGCTCCGCCGTGCACCCGCTCGGCGTGGGCTCGCCCGTCTTCAAGACCATGCCCCTGGCGCGCTACGGACTGGAGTGGCTCCACCCCGAGCTGCCCATGGCGCACCCCTTCGACGACGGCACCGCCGCCGTGCTCTCCCGGTCCGTCGCGGAGACCGCCGCGTCCTTCGGGCCCCGCGACGCCGGGGCGTACCGGCGCCTGATGGCACCGTACGCGGGCACCTGGGACACCCTGGCCCGCGACTTCATGCAGCTGCCGCTCACCGCGCTGCCCCGCGCCCCCTTCGCCCTGGCGCGCTTCGGCCTGGACGGGCTGCCGCCGTACGGGGTGCTGATGCGGCGCTTCCACGAGGAGCGGGTGCGCGCCCTGTTCGCCGGACTCGTCGCCCACGTCATCGCGCCCCTCAACGGGATCGCCACCGGCGCGGTCGGCCTGCTCTTCGCGCTCGCCGCGCACGAGAACGGCTGGCCCATGCCGCGCGGCGGCTCGCAGTCCATCTCCGACGCCCTCGCCGCGTACACCCGCGACCTGGGCGGCTCGGTGCACACCGGGTACGAGGTCAAGCGGCTCGACGACCTGCCGCCCGCGCGCGCGTACGTCTTCGACACCTCGCCCACCGCGCTCGCCCGCATCGCGGGCTTCGGCCGCCACTACGACGGCTACCGCTACGGCGCCAGCGTCTTCAAGATCGACTACGCGCTGGACGGGCCCGTGCCCTGGACCGCCGAGGAGCCCCGCCGCGCGGGCACCGTCCAGGTCGGGCCCACTAGCGGGGACATCGGCACCGCGCTCAAGCAGGCCTCGTCCGGGACGGCGCCGCACACCCCGTTCCTCATCACCGCCCAGCCCAGCCTGGTGGACCCGTCACGGGCGCCCGAGGGCAAGCACGTGTTCTGGGCGTACGGACACGTGCCCAACAGCTGGGACGGCGACCTCACGGACGCGGTCGAGCGGCAGATCGAGCGCTTCGCCCCCGGCTTCCGTGACCGCGTGCTGGCCCGCGCCACCGCCGGACCGCCCCAACTCGCCGCGCACAACGCCAACTACGTCGGCGGCGACATCGCCTGTGGCGCGGCCAGCGGACTCCAGCTGCTGCTGCGGCCCAAGCTGTCGCTCCAGCCCTACCGCACGCCGCACCCGGCCGTCTTCCTCTGCTCCTCGGCCACCCCGCCGGGCCCCGGCGTGCACGGCATGTCCGGGCACAACGCGGCCAAGGCGGTGTGGCGGCACCTGAGGCGGGGGCGGTGAGCGGTGCGTGGTGAGCGGCGACGAGTGAGCAGTGACATGTCACAGGTCACCGGCGAGCAGTGACATGTCACCGGTGACGGATGCGCGGTGACATGTCACCCGTGACGGCCGGTCGGCCGACCGGTGGCCGGTGACCGGTCAGCTCAGGTGCGCCGTGGAGAACCTGGTCACCTTGCGGATCACGTCCTCGCTGTACAGCCGCAGCGCCTGCTGCACCGCGAACTGTGCCATGTACGCGCGGAACGCGTCCTGGGGCTCCTCCGCGAGTCGCAGCATCCGACGGTTCGTCACCACCGCCGGACTGTCCAGGCGTTCCGCCGCCGCGTCCACCGCACGGTCCATCCCGTCCCCCTCCACGACCTCGTCCACGAACAGCCGCGCGTCCGGCTCGGTCGCCCAGATCCGGCGGCCCCACAGCACGATCTGCCGCGACAGCCGCGCCCCCGCGGCCTGCTGCAGACGGAAGTTGGCGACGCCCGGGATGATCCCCTCCTGCGCGGCCGGCAGGCTCAGGAACGCGTCGGAGGCGGCCACCACCCGGTCGAAGACCAGCAGCAGCTGCGCCCCGCCGCCGATGGCGAACGTGTCCACCGCCGCCACCCACGGCTTGACCACCGTCGGCGAGTGCCAGGCCCCGTCGTGGTCCACGAGCAGTCCGCGCGAGAGCTTCGCGATGTAGCCCAGCTCCCGGCGCAGCAGGAAGTCCACCAGCGAGATGTCGCCCGCGTGCAGGGCCTTGAGGTTGATCCCGGCGCTGAACACCCGCCGGCCCCGGTAGCGCGGATGCGTCATCTCGCCGCCGCGCAGCACCCCCACCCCCACCGCCGGGTCGAGCAGCACCAGGTCGACGGCCGTCTCCATGTCGTCGACCTGGCGGTCGTCCTCGGCGTTGAGGCTGTCCTCGCGGCACATGGTCAGGTACGCGGCCGAGCCGCGCCGTTCGACCCGTACCGAACCCAGGTCCACCGCGCCGGAGCGCCGGAACTCCGCCAGCAGGCCGAGCGCGCGCGGCGTCGGCAGCAGCATCGAGTCCATCAAGTGCCGCCCCGCGAGCGGGGATTCGAGGAGCCGCGAGAACAGCAGCCCCTGGTCGATCTCCCGGCCCTCCTTCAGCCCCTGCGCCCGGCCCCGCTCCTCGGCCATCTGCTCGGCCGTCGGCACCAGTCCCGGGAAGGCCAGCGGCGCGGCGCCGGCCAGTTCGGCGAGGCGCGGACGCCGCGACCTGCCGCCGGTCAGCTCCTCGTACACGGCGTCGGCGTGCACCGAGAGGAACCGGCCGCGCAGCCCCCGCGCCGCGCTCTTCGCCGTGGCGGCGGCCTCCCGCTGCTCCGGCGTCCGGTCGGCCGGGTCGGGCAGCGCCGCCAGCACGTCCTCCGCCTCGGCCGCCCCCGCGAGCAGCGCCTTGCGGGCGGTCGACAGTTCCCCGGCCACCTCCTCGTGCGCGGCGGACCCGTGCCCCGGACCGTGGGTGCCGGCCATCAGGCCCCGGCCTCCCGCTCGCGCCGCAGCGAACGGTCGCACGCCGACAGGTGGCTGCCCAGCGCGTCCTCGAAGCTGACACTGGTCGCGTCGATCAACAGCCGCCGCCGTACGGCCAGTTCGGCGCCCGGGAACGCGGTCAGCAGCTCCACGGCCGCCTTCACCGCCGCCTCACGCTCGCCCTCGCCGACCACCTCGTCGAGGAGGTTCAGCTCCAGCGCCTCCCCGGCCGCCACCGGCGTGCCGAACAGCACCGCGCGCCGCACCCGGGCCGCGCCCGCGTGGCTGGCGAGCCGGAACAGCGCCATGCCGGGCCACACCCCGTCCGGCCTGACGTGCGGCCGCAACAGGGTGTTCGCGCGGGCGATCCGGTAGTCGGCGGCGAGCAGCGCGTCCAGCGCGACGCCGCCGCACTCGCCCTCGGCCAGCGCCAGCGTGGGCGCGCCGAGGCGCTCCATGCGGCGCAGCGCCCGCTCCCACTTGCTCACCAGGTGCACGTCGACGCCGTCGCCGCGCAGATCGCGGTCGCCCGCACCGCCGCCCAGGAGCAGGACGCCGACGGGGCGGCCCTCGCCGGCGGCGGACTCCAGCTCGTCGCAGAAGGCGTCGAGCTCGGCGACCAGCGCGGGGGACAGGGCGCGTCCCGAGTCGACGCGCAGCTCCGGGCCGGCGCCCGCGCCGGGGGTGCCGGAGGTCTCGCGGGGCGTGGTGGTGGGATCCATACCGGCCGTGGCGGCCGTCGCAGTCCGTGCGGACAATGCCTTGCCTCTCCGTGTGTGAAGCGTGAAGCGTGCAGCGTGGAAGGTGACGTGTGCGGTGTGACGTGGCACTCATGGGCGCGCTCCAGGGGCCACGGGCGCGGCCCAGGAGTGCGTCCCACGGGTGTGCGCGGGCCGCCCGACGCGGCCCGGCTGCCCGCTACCAGCGCACCAGTGCCGTCTCGATCGTCGACCCGGGGCCCATGGTCATCAGCACCCCGTACTCCCCGGGCCGGACCAGGCCCTCGTCGAGCAGTCGCTCGTAGGAGAACAGGAAGGAGCCGCTGGAGAGGTTGCCGTAGTCGCGCAGCACCGCGGTGGTGTGCCGGACGTCGTAGCGGGTCAGGCCCAGGTTCACCATCACCGACTCCACGACCTTCTTGCCGCCGGAGTGGACCAGCCAGTGGCCGATGTCGCTGCGCCGCAGCCCGGTGCCGTCCAGCAGCTTGTCCACCACGGTCTCGACCCGGCCGCCGACCACGTACGGGATGTCGCGGTCGAGGAAGAAGCTGAAGAGGCCCGCCTGGTCGTCCCAGTCGTAGCGCATCGCGCCGATCGCCTCGGGGATGATGCCGCTGGCGAACTTCAGCAGGTCCGGGCCGCGTTCGGCGCGCGGCGCGGGCACCTCCTCGCCGCTGACCACGCAGATCGCCGCCGCGCCGTCGCCGAAGAGGCTGTTGACCACGGCGGTGCGCATGGTGCCGTCGAAGACGTACGCGGCCGAGCACACCTCGATGCAGACCATCACGGCCAGCTCGCCCGGGTGCGCGTGGGCCCAGCCGGCCACGGCGTTCAGGGCGTTGAGTCCGGCGTTGCAGCCCATGCCGACGACGTCCAGGCGGCTGCAGTGGGTGTCGATGCCCAGCTCGCGGATCAGGTGCGCGCTGAAGCCGGGCGTCATGAAGCCGGTGGTGGTCACGCAGGTGAGGTAGCGGACGTCCGCGAGCTCCTGGCCCGCCCGCTTGAGCGCGGCCTGCACGGCCCGTACGCCCATGGAGAGGCCCTCGGAGCGGTGCTTGGCCAGGAGTTGGCCCTGCGCCTCCTGGGCGCGGGTGCCGTCGGGCAGCTGCGGCGGCAGCGTCAGGAAGCGGCGCTCGATGGCGCTGTTGAGGAAGACCGACCGGATTCGGCGGTCCTCGATGCCGAACGCGTCGAGCAGCTCGGCCTGGGTGTAGGAGTTCGCCGGGGTGGCGGTGCCGACGCCGGTGATCCGGGAGATCGGCGAGCCGCTCAGCGGGACGGCGCCCGCCGTGCGCAGCGCGCCCGGGTTGGGGAGGCGGAGTGCGGTGGTCACCGGTACGTCCACCCCCAGCTCCGACGGGCGCTCCTGACGAGCTCCTTGACCTGTTCCTCAGCCAATGTCGTTCACCTCGTTCCGCAGGACGGGTCCGATCGCCCGCAGGGCGTCGGCCTTGACGATCTCGAAGTGCCCGTAGGGCACTTGATGGGCCGTCACCTCTCCGTTGAGGTACGGCTTCCAGGCCACCGAGGGCGGTGGTCCCGGACGGTCGGGTTCGGACGCGTCGAGGACGAGCGTCCGGGCGCGCACCGGCAGCGGCCGGTGCGCGGCTGCCGCGCGGAGGTTCTCGTGGGCCACCCTCGGCAGCCGTTCGAGGACCCGGTCGGGCAGGTCGGTGAGCGGGTGCCCGCCGGGCAGCGCGGCCCGCAGTTCGCCGGCGGTGGGGTACGTGGAGGTGCCCGGCGGCAGCTCGGCCGCGCCGTCCACGGCCACGTACACCGCCTCCGCGATCCCGGCCGCCGGGCCGTCGGGGCCGCCGGCCGGCGCGTCGAGGAGCACGAGCAGCGCCACCGTCTCACCCGACGACTCAAGGAGCCGGGCGAGGTGCTGCGCGAGGACGCCGCCGAGCGACCAGCCGGCCAGCACGTAGGGGCCCTCCGGCTGGAGCGCGCGGAGCCGCCGCAGGTGCGCGGCCGCCAGCCCGGGCAGGTCCAACGCCGTCATCTCCGGGTCGTCCAGGCGCGGGTCCTGGAGTGCGTGCACCGGGCATGCGCGCGGCAGGTGCGCGAGGAGCGCGGAGTAGGCCCAGCCCAGGCCGTTGGCCGGGGGCAGCAGGAACACCGGCCGCCCGGCGCCGCCGGACCGCAGTGTCAGGACCGGCCCGACGCCCTCGCCTGCGCGGTCCGCCCCGGCCGCGTCCAGGGCCCGCTCCAGGCGCTCCACGGTCGGCGCCTCGAACACGGTGCGCACCCGCAGCTCCACGCCCAGCGCCTCACGGATCCGGCCCACCAGCCGGATCACAAGGAGTGAGTGCCCGCCCAGGTCGAAGAAGCCGTCGTCCAGGCCGACTTGGTCCACGCCCAGGACCTCGGCGAACAGGGCGCACAACGTCTTCTGGCGCTCCGTCACCGGGGCCCGCCCGCGCCCGCCCGCGGGCCGCTCGGGCTCGGGCAGCGCGGCGCGGTCCAGCTTGCCGTTGGCGTTCAGCGGCAGGGCGTCCAGCTCCACCAGGTGCGGCGGCACCATGTGGTCCGGCAGCCGGGCCGCCAGGTGGTCGCGCAGCGCCGCCGGGTCCGCCGCGCCCGGTGCGGCGGCGACGAAGTAGCCGACCAGGCCCTGGGCGCCGGAGCGGTCGGGGCGCGCGACCACCACGGCCCGGGCGACGCCCGGGTGCCCGGCCAGGGCGGCCTCGACCTCGCCCGGCTCCACCCGGAAGCCGCGCACCTTGACCTGGAAGTCGTCGCGCCCCAGGTACTCCAGGACGCCGTCGGCGCGCCACCGGGCCCGGTCGCCGGTGCGGTACATCCGGGAGCCCGGGGCCCCGAACGGGTCCGCCACGAACCGCCCCGCCGTCAGGCCGGGCCGCCCCAGGTAGCCCCGGGCCACCCCGGTGCCGGCCAGGTACAGGTCGCCCGCGGAGCCCGTCGGCACCGGGCGCAGGCCCGGATCCAGCACGTACGCGGCGGTGTTGGCGAGCGGCCGGCCGATCGGCACGGTGCGGGCGCCGGGGGAGACGTCCAGGAGCGTGGAGTAGACGGTGGTCTCGGTGGGGCCGTACTGGTTGACGACGGCCGAGCCGAGCGCCGCCATGTCGCGCGCCAGGTCGGCCGGGAGCGCCTCGCCCGCGTTGAGCATCCTCAACCCGCGCAGGGCGTCGGGGACTTCGGCGACCAGGGAGCGCCACAGGCTCGGGGTGGCCTGGAGCGCGGTGACCTCGTGGCGCCGAAGGAGTGCGGCCAGTTCGCCGGGGTCGCGCGCCGCGTCGCGCGGGGCGAGCACCAGGCAGGCGCCGGAGACCAGCGGCAGGTACAGCTCGGCCACCGAGGCGTCGAAGGAGACCGTGGTGATCGCCGCCAGCCGGTCGCCGGGGCCGAGGCCGTGGTGGTCGCGCAGCGCCAGCGCCAGGTTCACCACGGCGGCGTGGCCGATCACCACGCCCTTGGGGCGGCCGGTGGAGCCGGAGGTGTAGATGACGTACGCGGCGGCGTCCGGCGGCACCGGGCCGCCGAGCTCCGCGTCGGCGAGGTCGGCGGGCGACCCGGCGGCGATCCGCGCGGCCGTGCCCGGCTCGTCGAGGACCACGAGCGGACGTCCGCCCGGCACCGCGCCCGCGGTCGCCGACTCCACCAGGACCAGCGCGGGCCCGGCGTCGTCCAGGGTGTACGCCAGGCGGTCGGCCGGGTGCGTGGTGTCCAGCGGCAGATAGGCCGCGCCGGACTTCAGCACGGCGAGCAGCGCGACGACCATCCGCTCCGTACGCGGCAGCGCCAGCGCCACGAGCCGCTCGGGCCCCGCCCCCAGACCGACCAGGTGGCGGGCCAACTGATTGGCTCGTTGGTTGAGTTGACGGTACGTCAATGTGGTGGTGCCGTACGCCACGGCCGGCGCGTCCGGGGTGCGGGCGGCCCGCTCCTCGAAGGCCCGGGCCAGCGAGGCGGCGGCCACCGGCCGCGCGGTGTCGTTCCAGTCGTCCAGCAGCCTCCGCCGCTCGGCCGCGTCCAGTACGTCGAGGTCGTCGATCCGCACCCCGGGGTCCCGCGCCACCTGCCGCAGCACCCGCTCCAGACGTATGGCCAGGGCCTCGGCGGTGCCGCGGTCGAACAGGTCGGAGGCGTACTCCACGAACCCGTCGAGGCCCGCGGGCGCGCCGTCCCCGTCCTCGCACTCGGCCAGGAAGAACGACAGGTCGAACTTGGCGATGTCCGCGCGCCCCGGCTCCGGGCGGCAGGCGAAACCGGCCAGTTCGAAGTCCGCGATGCCGCCGCTCTGCATGGACACGTACACCTGGAAGAGGGGGTGGTGGGCGAGGGAGCGGGCCGGGGACAGGTCTTCCACCAGGCGCTCGAAGGGGAGGTCCTGGTGGTCGTAGGCGGCCAGGTCCACCGCTCGCGTACGGTCGACGAGTTCGGTGAAGGTGGGGTTGCCGGAGGTGTCGTTGCGCAGCACCAGGGTGTTGACGAAGAAGCCGATCAGGTCCTCCAGGGCCGCGTCCCCGCGCCCGGCGACGACCGTGCCCAGCGGGATGTCGGTGCCCGCGCCGATGCGGGTGAGCAGCGCCGCCACGGCCGCCTGCACCACCATGAACACCGAAGCCCCGCGCTCGCGCGCCACCGCGCGCAGCCGGGCGTGCTCCTGCGCGCCGAGCCGCACGGGCACGCTGCCGCCCCGGTAGCCGGCCGAGGCGGGCCGCGGCCGGTCCACCGGCAGCGCGAGCTCCTGCGGCAGGTCCGCCAGGGCCCGCCGCCAGTAGGCGAGTTGGGACGGGCCCTCGGCGTCGAGCAGCTCCCGCTGCCAGAGCGTGTAGTCGGCGTACTGGATCTCCAGCGGCTCCCAGCGGGGCGCGCCCCCGGCCAGGCGGGCCGCGTAGGCGGTGGACAGGTCCTGCGACAGGGGCGCCATGGACCAGCCGTCGGCCGCGATGTGGTGCACCACCATCACCAGCACCGACTCCTCGGGCCCGAGGTCGAGTACCCGTACGCGCAGGGGGAGTTCGGCCGACAGGTCGAAGCAGTGACCGGTCGCCTCGGCGGCCCGCGCCGCCACCTCGCCGGGCGCGCAGGCCAGGAACTCCACGGGGACGTCCGCCTCGTCCAGGATGCGCTGCACCGGTTCGCCCGCCACCTCGGCGTACACGGTGCGCAGCACTTCGTGCCGGGCGGCCACGTCCCGTACCGCGGCGGTGAACGCCGCCGGCTCCAGCCGTCCCGCGACGCGCGTCACCACCGGGATGTTGTACGTCGCCGACGGGCCTTCGAGCCGGTACAGGAACCACAGGCATCGCTGGGCGAAGGACAGCGGGAGCACCACGTCACCCCTTTCCGGGCGGTGTCGGTCGAAGGCCGTCGCGGCCGGTCTCGGGCGTCATGCGATCTCGGGCGTCGTGCGGCGTCGGGCGTCATGCGATCTGAGGCATCGTGCGGTCTCAGGCGTCGTGCGGTCTCAGGCGTCGTGCGCGGACACGAACCGGGCCAGCCGGTCCAGGCCCGTCTCGATCTCGTCCGGCTCCAGGTGGCTCACCGAGAGCCGGATATCGCGCCGGGCCCCGCCGCCCGCGTAGAAGTGGTGCATGGGCGTCCACAGCACCCGGTGCTCGCGCGCGCACCGCTCCAGGAGGTCGTCGCCGGCCGCGAACGGCAGCGCGCACACCAGGAAGAAGCCGCCCGAGGGCCGGTTCCAGGTGACGTACGGGCGACGCCCGGCCGGGAAGCGGCGCTCCAGGCCCTCCAGGACGAGGCGGAGGTTGCGCCGGTAGACCGCGCTCTCGCGGGAGTTGGCGGTGCGCAGGCTGCCGCCGTTCTCGAGGAGCTTGCCGCCGATCACGGCCTGTGCGAGGGGCGAGGTGTTGACCGTGAGCATGCTCTTGAGCTCGGCGAGGCGGTCGGCGAGCAGTTCCGTACGGCCGTCGGGGCCGGTGACCCGCTGGTCGGCCACCACGTAGCCGACGCGCGCGCCGGGGTTGCCGGTCTTGGCGAAGGACCCGAGGTAGACGACGGTGCCGGACCGGTCGAGGGACTTCAGGGTGGGCAACGGGGGGTTGCCCTCGGACGGTTCCGGGCCGAACAGGCCGTACGGGTTGTCCTCCAGGAGCAGCAGTCCGTTGTCGCGCGCGGCCTCGATGAGCCGCTCGCGGGTTTCCAGGCCGAAGCTGAGCCCGGAGGGGTTGCCGAAGTCGGGCACCAGGTAGCAGGCGCGCGGCCGCAGCCCCCGCTCCCTGGCCGCCCGGGCGACGGCCACCAGGTCGTCGACGTCCACGCCGTCGGCGGACGGGGCGACCGGCAGCACCGGCATGTCGACCAGGTGGGCGGCCCCCGCCGCGCCCACGTAGGTCGGCATCACCGCGAGGAGCACGTCGCGCTCGTCGCGGCGCAGGGCCCGCAGCGTCAGGTACAGGGCCTCCTGGCAGCCGACGGTGACCACGACGGCCTCCGGGTCGACGTGCACGCCCTCGTCCAACTCCAGGTTGCGGGCGATCAGTTCGTGGATGATGCCCTTGGTCCTGCCGTACTGCAGCAGCGTCCCGCGCACCCGGCGCTCGTCGCCGCCGCAGCGCTCGCGCAGGTGGGCGGCGAAGCGGTCGATCTGGCGGTGCACCGACTCCAGGTCCAGGAACTCCTCGTAGGGCCGGCCCGCGGCGAAGGAGACGGCGTCGGGGTAGTGCTGCGCCACCTCGTTGAGGAAGTTCATCGACTTGGTGGTGGGCGAGGACAGCGAGCCGTGCAGCCCGTCCAGGCGCAGCCCGGCCGCCAGGTCCGGCCGGTCCGTGGCACTGGTCACGTACGGTCCTGCAGGCTGCGCGGACGCAGGTCCGTCCAGTGCTCCTCCACGTGCGCCAGGCACGTCTCGCGCGGGGAGTCGTCGAGGGCGGTCGTCCAGCCCTGGGGGACCTCGATCCCGGAGGGCCAGAGCGAATGCTGGAGTTCGGCGTTCACCAGGACCTTGAAAAGGCGTGACTCGTCGTCGAAGGGATTCGACATTCCGTCCCCTTGGGATGCGTCAGGGAAATCGTCCGGCCGCGGTGGATAACGGGCCGCGAATGATTCGGGAGTGATCCGTGATTGATTCGGAAGTGAATCGGCGGTGATGCGGAGGTCATTCGGCGGTGATCCGGAAGTGAAGCGAGCGGGAGCCGGGATCTCGTCGGCTCCCGCTGGAATTCCGCGCCGCACGCAGCTTATGGAGGCGTTCGTGGCGGGAGCAAGGCCCGCCGGGCCCCTTCCGCGTCATCTACCTGTCACCCGGGGCCCCGGTGCGGGGCCCCGAGGTCCGCTTGCGGACACGGCCCGGCCGGACCGTGCGGCGGAGGGCGCCCCTCAGGAGGCGCGGTGGGCCACGAGCCCCAGCTCCGCGGCCCGGATGCCGGCCTGGAAGCGCGAGGTGACGTCGAGGCTCTTGAGGATGCGGGCGACGTAACGCCGGTAGGTGCGCACCGAGACGCCCATCTGCCGGGCCGCCGCCTCGTCCTTGGCGCCGGAGCACAGCAGCCGCAGCACCTGGCTCTGCACCGAGTCGGCGGCGATCCGGCCCAGGACGCCGAGCGAAGGACCGCCCGCCGCGTCCGCGCCGGAGGGGCCGCTCGGCACGGCCGCCAGCGCGGGCGGCGCCGGGGGGAACGGCGGCACCGGTGCCGCCGGCCCGTGCGGGGCGGGTGGCGCGTGGACGGGTGGTACGGGTGGCGCGTGGACGGAGGGTACGGGTGGCGCGTGGATGGGGGAGACGGCCTGTTCCCACAGCGCACCGTGCACGCGGCGCAGCAGGTCGACCATCTCGGTGTGCTGGAGCAGCAGCCCGCTCGGCTCCTCGCGGTCCTCGGTCTGTACGACTCCGGTGTCCGGGCCCAGCGTGATCAGGTTGGGCGGCGGGGCCGGGGAGAGCCGTACCTCGGCCCCGGCCTCGATCAGCCTGCGCAGCCGGTGGCGGGCGGCCGGGGCGCGGGTGGCGTCGCGGTGCAGCAGCAGGCGAAGCCCGTGGCCCGGGCCGAGGATGTCCCGGCCGCAGAACTCGGCGAACTCCTGCCCGACGTCCTCGCGCCAGGCGACGTGGGCGACGACCCGCTGCCTGCGCAGGGTCAGCGAGGCCGCGCGGAGTATTTCGCGCACCGCGCCCATGTCGATGCGGCGAATTGTACGGGCCAGGCCCGTGCGGTAGATTGTCAGCGCCTCTTGGATGATCTGTTCGGCATTGCTGATGGCGGCGTCCGTCGGCGGGGATAATTCGCCGACGGACTCGACGGGATTTCGAGGATCCTGCTCGAAATTCCGGCTGGTGTCTAACACGTTTGCCCCTTGTGATGTCGGACCTCACGGCCGAATCGCATCGATATCGCATCGATCCCGGGGCGCGGGGGCGCGCCGTGGTCCGCCGCCGGTCTCCGCGCGTAGCCGCGGATCTCCGGACGGCCGCCACGGATGCCGCGTGGATGCGGCAACGGCCTTGTGCACGCCGGGAGTTGTCCGGTCAGAGCCGCTGTGGGCGGGAGCGGGTGCTGCGGCGGCACGCCGTGGTGCGCTCCAGAGCCATCGTTCCCCGTCCTGACCGTCAACCGCGTCGAGTCGACTGTGTGCGGAGTGCTGCGAGTGCGGGTGCTGCGACCGGTTCCCGGAGCATGCGCGTACCCCGGTGCGGGCGCGCCGCGGCCAGGCGGACGCGCGTCCCGAATCGAGGCACATCTTCCGGACCGGTGAGAGTGGTTGTCAACAGGAGATGTTGTGGAGTTGGCGTGAAGGGGTGAACCCGGTTGCCCGACCGGTAAAACGGCGGAGCCGCTTACAGGAGTAACGGGCCTCCGCGCGCCCCCGTGTGCCGTCCGCGCGACGGGGCCTGCCCGGTCCCCTCCGCGCGACGGGGGGGCCTACCCGGCCCGGGCTGCCTCGTGCTCCTCGGGCCACTGGGCGCGGCGCAGCTCCCGGGTGCGCAGCCCCACGCACCAGGCGGCGGCGAGGACCCCGGCGAGGACCAGTACGGCGACGGCGCCCGAGGCGTGTTCCAGGAGCTGGCCCGCCGCGAACACGCCGAGCGAGGCGCCCGCGCCGAACACCGTCATGCACGCCGCCACCGCCCTTCCCCGCTGCTCGTCGGGAACTTGACGGAAAATCAGGATGTCGACGAGCACCCGCATGGACGGCCCGCCGAGACCCAGCAGGAACAGGGCCAGCGTCGGCCACCACCGGCCCCAGGGCGCCGCCAGCGAGCCGATCAGCACGAACGCCGTACCGCCCAGCCACAGCATCAGCACCCCCGGCCCGAGCAGCCGGTGCAGCGGCGCGACCAGCACCGTGCCGGCCAGTCCGCCCACCGCGAGGCCCATCGTGGTGAAGCCGATCGCGGTGCTGGACATCCCCTGCTCGCGCAGCCGCACCACCACCGTGAGGATCACCGGAGCGGTCACGGTGTTCATCGCCGCCGCGAACAGGGTGCCCGCGCGCAGCGTCGGACGGCTCCACAGTGCGCGCAGCCCCACCGTCATCCGCGCCACGAACGGCTCCTTGTCATCCGCCCGCATCGGCGCGTGCGGCGCCTCCACGGGCGGGCGCACGAACAGCGTGAGCACCAGCGACGCGGTGAACGAGAAGGCGGTCACCAGGAACGGCACCACCTGCGCCACCGCGTACAGGGCGCCGCCCAGCGGAGGTCCGGTCAGCGCGGCGGCGTGGCTGCGCACCTCCTCCTGCGTGAGCGCGGCCGTCAGCTGCCGGGGCGGCACCAGGGAACGCACGAGCAGCATCCGCGTCGAGCCGCCCAGCGGCTGCGCCGCCCCCACCACCACCGCCACCGCGAGCAGGTGCGCCAGCGAGACCGAATCGAGCAGGAAGGCCGCCACCACGCTGCCGGTGGCCAGTGCCCGCAGCGCCTCCACGCACAGCAGCAGCCGCCGCCGGTCGTAGCGGTCCGCGAGCTCGCCCGCGGGCACCCCGCACAGCAGCGACGTGAAGATCTGTACGCCGCCGAAGGCGCCCGCCCAGCCCGGTGAACCGGTCACCGCCAACACCACGAGCGGATAGGCGAGTTCGGCGATCTCCTTGCCCAGGAAGGCGAAGACCGAGCCGGTCCACAGGAGCTGGAAGCCGCGGTTGCGCCGCAGCGGTACGTCCGGGGCGGCGTCGCGCTCCGGGGACACGTCGTGCCGGGAATCGGCCGACCCACTCGACAAGGTCCCTCCTCGGGCCGTGCGCCCCTTGCGGGGCCCGGCGACTGTACGGCGGGGCGGGGCGCGGGCGCACCGGGGTGGTCCGCATGTGGACAACTTGCCTTCCACGTCAGGTGGTTCACCGTGACGCCGTGACGCCGGCGTCCCCTCGCCCCCGGTGGGCCCCGCTCACCGCGCAGGCGCGTCGCCCTCCGGTTCGTCGTCGTCCTCCGCGAGCAGCAGGTACAGCTCCCGCCGGGTGCGCGCCAGCAGCCGGCCCGCGCGCTCGACCTGTGCTCCGGACGCGACCGTGCCCACCTGCCGTACGGCCGCGCTCAGTTGGGACAGCTGCTGGTATAGCTCCGGCACGCCCTCGTCGGCCGTGTCGCGCCACGTGTCCCAGGGGGTGCCCCACTCCTCGGCGTCCTCGTCGCAGTGCCGGGCGCCCTCCTCGGTGAGGTGGAACAGCCGGGAGCCCTTGGCGCCGGTCGCGCGCACCAGGCCCTGCTCCTCGCACTGCTGGAGCACCGGGTACACCGATCCGGGCCGCGGCCGCCACATCCCCAGGCTGCGGCGCTCCAGCTCCTGGGCGATCCGGTGCCCGCTGTGCGGCTGCTCGCGCAGCAGCAGCAGGACGGCGGCGCGCAGGTCGGGGCGGTGCCCGGGCCGGGGCGGCGGGGGAGGGGCGGCGCCCCACCCGTCGTACACGTGGGTGTGCCCCGGCAGCGGGTAGGGCGGGGGCGGTGGAGGGGGCGGGGGCTGGGGCGGCAGGTACACGGGGTCCTCCTCGTGGGCCGGGCCGACAGCTTCCGGAAGGAGAGCGTCGGACGACGGTAACGATATATCTGTAGCGTCGGCCGAGGGAGGCGGGAACCGGCCACTTCACGGGAGCGGGAGGGGGCGGGCCGCCCGGCGGGGCTGTCATCTAGAGGACAGCCAGCCCTCCGGACGCCCTCGGAGGCGGCCGGGCTCCCTAGGATCGAGCGCGTTCACGCCGCCCGCCCAACTGTTCCATTCCTGGGGCGCGTTCCCGGTCTCGAGTGAGTCCGCGGTCTCGGGCGAGGTCCCGAGGCGCGACGATCCGGAGGGCACTGATGCTGCCGTTGTCGTTTGCCCAGCGCCGCCTGTGGTTCCTCTACCGCCTGGAGGGACCCTCGGCGACGTACAACATCCCGGTGGTGACGCACGTCGCCGGGACGCTGGAGCGCGAGCCGTTCGCGGCGGCGGTGCGCGACGTGGTCGCCCGGCACGAGGCCCTGCGCACCGTGTACGTGGAGGCGGGCGGCGAGCCCGCCCAGCGCGTCCTGAACCAGGCGGACGTACGGGTGGAGTTCACCCCCTGCACGCCCGACCAGGTGGACGCCCAGGTCGCCGAGGTCACCGGCCACCGCTTCGACCTCGCCGCCGAAGTGCCCCTGCGCGTAAGAGTTCTGGAGCTCGGCCCCGACGAGTGCGTGCTCGTCGTGGTGGTGCACCACATCGCGGCCGACGGCTGGTCCATGGCGCCCCTGTCGCAGGACCTGTCCACCGCGTACGCGGCGCGGCTCGCCGGCGGCGCCCCCGGCTGGTCGCCCCTGGAGGTCCAGTACGGCGACTACAGCGTCTGGCAGCACCGGCTCGTCGAGACCAAGGGCCCGGCCCAACTCGCCTACTGGCGGACCGCACTGGCCGGAATCCCGCAGGAGCTGACCCTCCCCACCGACCGGCCCCGCCCCTCCCGCGCCTCCTACCGCGGCGGCAGCGTCAGCGTGCCGCTCGGCGTGGACGAGGAGCTGCGGCAGCTCGCGGCCGAGCGCGGGGCCTCGGTGTTCATGGTGGTGCAGGCGGCCGTGGCGGCGCTGCTCACCCGGCTCGGCGCGGGCACCGACATCCCGCTGGGCACGGTCGTCGCGGGCCGCGACGACGAGGTGCTCGAAGACCTGATCGGCTTCTTCGTCAACACCCTGGTGCTGCGCAACGACACCTCCGGCGACCCCACCTTCGCCGAACTCGTGGACCGTACGCGGGCGGTGGACCTGGCCGCCTACGACCACCAGGACCTGCCCTTCGACCGGCTGGTGGAGGAGCTGGCGCCCACCCGCTCCCTGGCCCACCACCCCCTCTTCCAGGTCGCCGTCGCCGTCGAGGAACAAGAGCTCGCCGTCGACCTCGCGGGCCTGCCCACCAGCGCGGCCCGCCCCGAGGAGCGCACCGCCAAGTTCGACCTCTTCTTCGCGGTACGACAAGAGCGCGACGGCCGCCTCCACGTCGTCGTCAACTACGCCGACGACCTCTACGACCGCACCACCGCCCGCACCCTGGGCCACCGCCTGGTCCGCCTCCTGGCCCGCGCCACCCGCGAACCGGCCACCAGGGTCAGTGAGTTCGACGTGCTCGTGCCCGAGGAGCGCGCGCTGCTGCTCGGCGACTGGAACACCGGTCCCGGCGTCGTCCAGGCCAGCCTCCCCGAGCACTTCCGGGCCCGCGCCGCCGAACACCCTGACGCCCCCGCCGTCGTCGACGGCGACCGCACCTTCAGCTACCGCGAACTCGACGCCTGGACCGACCGCGCCGCCGGGTACCTGCGCTCCCGCGGCGTCGGACCCGACGTGCCGGTCGCCGTCTCCATGGGCCGCTGCGCCGAACTGGTCGCCGCGCTCCTCGCCATCTCCAAGGCCGGCGGCGTCTACGTACCCGTCGACCCCAACTACCCCGCGGCGCGCGTGGAGTTCATGCTCCGGGACACCCGCCCCGCCCTGCTCCTCGTCGACCACGCCGCCCGCCTCGCCGTCCCCGGCCACCAGCCGGTCCTCTTCCGCGACGCCGAAGCCGAACCGCTGCCCCGCGACACCCCGCCGCCCGCACCGCGCGACGGCGCCTACGTCATCTACACCTCCGGCTCCACCGGCCGCCCCAAGGGCGTCCTGGTGCCGCACGCCGGGATCAGCCGACTGGTCGCCCGCTACCGCCAGTTCGGCGCGGGCCCCGGAGCGGGCGTGCAGCTCCTGGCCTCCATCGGCTTCGACGGCTCCCTGTGGGAGATGACGATGGCCGTCCTCACCGGGGGCACCGTCGTCACCGGCGACCCCGAGCACCTGCTCGCCCACGGCCTGGCCCCCGACAGCGGCGTCACCCACGTCACCGTCACGCCCTCGCTCCTCGCGGCGCTCCCCGAGGACGCGCTCCCGCGCGGCACCACGATCATCACCGCCAGCGAGGCCGCCTCGCAGTGGCTGGTGGACCGCTGGGCGACCCGGTGCCGCGTCGAGAACTCCTACGGACCCACCGAGACCACCGTCTGCGCCAGCGGCGGCCCCCTCGCCGCGGGCGAACCCGTCACCATCGGCGGACCCGTCCCCGGCACCGAGCTCTACGTGCTCGACGACGGCCTGGCCCCCGTACCCGTCGGCGTGGCGGGGGAGTTGTACGTCGCCGGGCCCGGCCTGGCCCGCGGCTACGTCGGCCGCCCCGGCCTGTCCGCCGCCCGCTTCGTCGCCGACCCCTTCGGCGCGCCCGGCACCCGGATGTACCGCACCGGCGACGTCGTTCGCTGGGACAAGGGAGGCCGCCTGGTCTTCGTCGGCCGCGCCGACGACCAGGTGAAGATCCGCGGCTTCCGCATCGAACTCGGCGAGATCGAGGCCGCGTTGAGCCACGCCGAAGGCGTCGCCCGGGCGGCCGTCGTCGTACGCGAGGATGCGCCGGGCGACAAGCGGCTGGTCGCCTACGTCGTTCCCGCCCACGGGCCGCTCGACCCCGCCGCCCTGAAGGCGGCCCTGGCCGAGAAGCTGCCCGAGTACATGGTCCCGGCCGCGTTCGTCGAGATGGCCGAACTGCCCATGACCGCAAGCGCCAAGCTCGACCGCGCCCGGCTGCCCGCCCCCAGCTGGACCGGCCCGGGCGAGCGGCGCGCCCCGCGCACCCCGCGCGAGGAACTGCTCTGCCGGCTCTTCGCCGAGGCGCTCGGCGTGGAACAGGTCGGCATCGACGACGGGTTCTTCGACCTGGGCGGCCACTCGCTCCTGGCGATCCGCCTGGTCAACCGGCTGCGCGCCGCCCTCGGCGTCGACCTGGGCGTACGCGCCCTCTTCGAGACGCCCACGGTCGCCCAGCTGGAGGAGCGCCTGGCCGCCCTCGGCCCGGCCGGAGACCCCGACGGAGCCGGAGCCCCCGCCACCACGGCCGCCCCCGGCCCGCGCAGGCCCGCCCTGACCGGCGGCACCCCGCGCCCCGCGGAGCTGCCCCTGTCGTTCGCCCAGCGCCGCCTGTGGTTCCTGCACCGCCTGGAGGGCCCCTCGGCGACGTACAACATCCCGGTGGTGACCCGCCTCGACGGGGCCCTGGACCGCGAGGCCCTCACCACGGCGGTGCGCGACGTGGTCGTCCGGCACGAGGCCCTGCGCACCGTCTACCTGGAGACGGGCGGCGAGCCGTACCAGCGCGTCCTGGAACAGCCCCTCGTCCCGGTGGAGTTCGTGACCGCAGCCCCCGAGGAGGTGCGGGGTCTCGTCGCCGAGGCGGGCGGGCACCGCTTCGACCTGGCCTCCGAGATCCCGTTCCGGGTCCGGGTCCTGGAACTCGGCCCCGAGAGCAGCGTCCTGGTCACCGTCGTGCACCACATCGCGGCCGACGGCTGGTCCATGGCGCCCCTGTCGCAGGACCTGTCCACGGCGTACGCGGCCCGCCTGGCCGGGGCCGCGCCCGCGTGGCAGCCCCTGGACGTGCAGTACGCGGACTACACCCTCTGGCAGCGCGCCCTGCTGGACGTCGAGGAGCCGCGCCAACTCGGTTACTGGCGGGAGGTGTTGCAGAACCTGCCGCAGGAGCTGCCGCTCCCCGCCGACCGGCCCCGCCCCTCCCGCGCCTCCTACCGGGGCGGCAGCGTGGGCGTCGACCTGGACGCCGCGTCGCACCGCAGGCTGCGGGAGTTCGCGGCCGAGCGCGGGGCCTCGGTGTTCATGGTGGTGCAGGCTGCCGTGGCGGCGCTGCTCACCCGGCTCGGCGCGGGCACCGACATCCCGCTGGGCACGGTCGTCGCCGGGCGCGGGGACGCGGCCCTGGAGGACCTGATCGGCTTCTTCGTCAACACCCTGGTGCTGCGCAACGACACCTCCGGCAACCCCACCTTCACCGAACTCGTCGACCGTACGCGAGCGGTGGACCTGGCCGCCTACGACCACCAGGACCTCCCCTTCGAGCGCCTGGTGGAAGACCTGTCACCGGCCCGCTCCCTCGCCCACCACCCGCTCTTCCAGGTCGCCGTCTCCGTCAAGGACGTACGGGTGCACCCGCCGCGGCTGGGCGGGCTCTCCGCGACCGATGAGGGCTTCATGCTCGACATCGCCAAGTTCGACCTGGAGTTCACCTTCGAGGAGCGGCACTCGGCCGACGGCGGCTGCGCGGGCGTCGGCCTCGCCGTCGGCTACGCGGCCGACCTCTTCGACGCCGGATCAGCCCGCCTGATCGGCGAACGCCTGGCACGTGTCCTGGAGCACGCCCTCGCCCGGACCGACACACCGCTGGACGCGCTGCCGCTGACGACGCCCCAGGAGCGCCTGGAACTCCTGCGGTACGGAACCGGACCGGCCACGACCCGCACCCGGGCCTCCCTCGTCGACGCCTTCGCCGCCCAGGCGGCCCGCACGCCGGACGAGGTCGCCGTGGAGGCGGCGGGGGCGACGCTCACGTACCGTCGACTCGACGCGCACAGCGACACGTTGATGACGGACCTGGTCAAGGCAGGGGTGCGGACCGAGACCGTGGTGCCGGTCCTGATGGAGCGCTCCGCCGAACTGCTCGTCGCGATCCTCGCCGTGCTCAAGGCCGGCGGCGCCTATCTGCCGGTGCACACCGCCTACCCGCTCAGCCGCATGCGCCACGTCGTCGCCACGGCCACCGGCCCCGTCCTGCTCATCGACGCGGCCCACCGCGCCCATGACCTGGTCACCGACCGCGCCCCGGGGAGCCCCGAGCCCGTGGAGGTCGTCCTCGACGCCCCCGCGGCCCCCGGCACCGGGGCCGTCCCCGTCGCGACGGCCCCGGAAGCCGCCGCGTACATCATGTTCACCTCGGGCTCCACGGGCGAGCCCAAGGGCATCACCGTCACCCACCAGGGCGTCGTCGACCTGGCCCTCGACCCGTCCTGGCAGGTCGGCCCCGGCGACCGGGTGCTGCTGCACTCGCCGCACGCCTTCGACGCCTCCACGTACGAGATCTGGGCGCCGCTCCTCAACGGCGGACGCGTCGTCGTCGCCCCGCCCGGTGAACTCGACGCGCACGCCCTGCGCACCCTCATCGAACGCCACGGCATCACCCACCTCTCCCTGACCGCCGGGCTGTTCCGGGTCGTCGCCGAGGACCTCGCCGAGGGCCTCGCACGCCTGAAGGAGGTGACCACCGGCGGTGACGTCATCTCCCCGCACGCCGTGGCCCGCGTCCTGGAGACCTGCCCCGGCACCATCGTGCGGACCACCTACGGCCCCACCGAGATGACCCTGTGCGTCACCGGACACCCCTGGACCGCCGAACAGCGCCCGCTCATCGGCACCACCATCCCGCTGGGCGAGGCCCTCGCCCACACCCGGACGTACGTGCTCGACGACGCGCTCGCCCCGGCCCCGGCCGGAGTCGCGGGCGAGCTGTACCTCGCGGGCGCGGGCCTGGCCCGCGGCTACGCCGGGCAGCCCGCCCTCACCGCCGCCCGCTTCGTCGCCGACCCCTACGGCCCGCCCGGCGCCCGCATGTACCGCACCGGTGACGTCGTGCGCTGGGACGCCCAGGGCCGCCTGGTCTTCCTCGGCCGAGCCGACGACCAGGTCAAGATCCGCGGATTCCGCATCGAACTCGGCGAGATCGAGGCCGCGTTGGCCGCCCAGGACGCGGTCGCCCAGGCAGCCGTCACCGTACGCGAGGACACCCCGGGCGACCGCCGCCTGGTCGCCTACGCGGTGCCCGCGGGCCCGCCGCTGGACCCCGCCGCCCTGCGCGCCGCGCTCGCCGAGGCGCTGCCCGACTACATGGTCCCGGCCGCCGTCGTCGAGCTCACCGCCCTCCCGGTCACCGCCAACGGCAAGCTCGACCGGGCACGACTGCCCGCACCCGTCTACGCCACCGCCACCGAGCACCACGCGCCCCGCAGCGACCGCGAAGAGGTCATGTGCCGGCTCTTCGCCGAGGCGCTGGGGCTGGAGCGGGTCGGCATCGACGACGGATTCTTCGACCTCGGCGGACACTCGCTCCTCGCGATCCGCCTGGTGAACCGGTTGCGCACCGCCCTCGGGGTCGACCTGGGCGTACGCACCCTGTTCGAGACACCGACCGTCCGGGGCCTCGCCGAGGCCGTCGCGGGCGCGACCCGAAAGGCCCCCAGACCGGTGCTCAGGCGCCGGTCCCGAACCGACGACAGCGGCTTTGTGGAAACGAGGAGTTGAAGGATGACGGTGCCGCCGGTGCTGCTCAAGGGTGACGACCTCTTCGAGGACGACTCCGCCCTGGACCCGTACGAGAACACGCGCGACCTCTCCAAGTACCTGCTCATGCACTACGGGGACGTCGACGACGTCTTCGACCGCCCCCACCACCCGCTGGCGGGCGCCCACGGCTACCCGCGGCGGCTGTCCGCGCTCCTGGAGCTGTGCGCCCTGCGCGCCGGGCTGCGGGTGCGGCGCGCCCTCGACGTCGGGTGCAGCGTCGGCGGCGTCTCGCACGCCCTGGGTGGGTGGGTCGAGTCCAGCGTCACCGGGATCGACGTCAGCCCCCGCTCGATCGACGTGGCCCAGACCCTCGGCCGGCACGGCTGCGGCACCTTCCACGTGGTCCAGCAGGGCCCGTACGCCCGCGAGGTCCACATCCGGGTCCCCGAGGCGGGCGAGGGCCGCGCGGAGGTGGCCTTCGAGGTGGGCGACGCCTGCGACCTCGGCGGCGTCGGCCGGGCGGCCCGCGACCTGGACGCGGTGGTGCTGTCCAACGTCCTGGACCGGGTGGCCGACCCCGCCCAGTGCCTGCGCCAGTTCACGGACTCCGACGACCACCTGCGCCCGGGCGGGCTGCTCATGGTCGCCTGCCCGTGGTCCTGGTACCCGGCCTACAGCGCCCCGGAGCGCTGGCTGGGCTCCAGCGGCGACCGCACCCCGAGCGAGGAGGCGGTCAAGCAGTTGCTCGGCGGCGCGTTCGACCTGCTCACGGAGAGCGACGAGGGCGCGGTGCTGCGGCAGAACCCCCGCGAGTACGACTACTTCGAGGCGCACGTCACGGTGTGGCGCAAACGCTGAGACGGGGAGTACCGCTGATACGGGAGTACCGCTCCGGGCTGCCCGCCCCCTGTTACCGCACGTCACTGGCTGTGGTGGCGGAGCCGGGGGCGGGCCTCGGCGAGGATCCGGGGCCCCGGGGGCACCAGCGGGGCGCGGGCGAGGGGCCAGGCGTGCGCAGACGCCACGGGGCGCGGGCGTGCATCAGTGAGGGCGGGCGGGTACCAATGGGGGCGGCTGGGTGACGCCGGGCGCCCCCACCAGCGCCCCCGCCACGTCCATGTCGTTTTTTCGCCAGCCCCCGGCCTCGCGATGCCCGATGCTTGAACCATGCACACCGACAGCGAGCGCTGCGTCCGGGCCGTCCAGTCGAAGGACGCGCGCTTCGACGGATGGTTCTTCACGGCGGTCCTGACCACCAGGATCTACTGCCGCCCGAGCTGCCCCGTGGTCCCTCCCAAGCCCGAGAACATGACGTTCTACCCGAGCGCCGCCGCCTGCCAGCAGGCCGGCTTCCGGGCGTGCAAGCGCTGCCGCCCCGACACCAGCCCCGGCTCGCCCGAGTGGAACGCCCGCGCCGACACCGTGGCCCGCGCCGTGCGCCTCATCCGCGACGGCGTCGTCGACCGCGAGGGCGTCCCCGGCCTGGCCACCCGCCTCGGCTACTCCTCCCGCCAGATCGAGCGGCAACTGCGCGCCGAGCTGGGCGCGGGCCCCCTCGCGCTGGCCCGCGCCCAGCGCGCCCAGACCGCACGCGTCCTCATCGAGACGACGGCGCTGCCCATGGCCGAGGTCGCCTTCGCGGCGGGCTTCTCCTCCGTACGGGCCTTCAACGACACCGTCCGCGAGGTCTTCGCCCTCTCGCCCAGCGAGCTGCGCGAGCGCGCCAACCGGCGCGACGTCCCCGCCCACGCCACCCCGGGCGTGATCGCGCTGCGCCTGCCGTACCGCGCGCCCCTCAACCCCGACAACCTCTTCGGGCACCTGGCCGCCACCGGCGTCCCCGGCGTCGAGGAGTGGCGCGACGGGGCCTACCGCCGCACCCTGAACCTCCCGTACGGACACGGCACCGTGGCACTCGCCCCCGCGTCCGGCCACATCGCCTGCCGCCTCTCCCTCACCGACCCGCGCGACCTGACCCACGCGATCAGCCGCTGCCGCTGGATGCTCGACCTCGACGCCGACCCCGAGGCCGTCGACGGCCAGCTGCGCACCGACCCGCTGCTGGCCCCGCTGGTGGACGAGGCCCCCGGCCGCCGGGTCCCGCGCACCGTCGACGCCGCCGAGTTCGCCGTACGGGCCGTGCTCGGCCAGCAGGTGTCGACCGCCGCCGCCCGCACCCACGCGGCCCGCCTCGTCACCGCCCACGGCGTCCCCGTCGACGACCCCGAGGGCGGCCTCACCCACCTCTTCCCCACGCCCGACGCGCTGGCCGGCCTCGACCCGGAGACCCTGGCGCTGCCGCGCAGCCGCCGCACCACCCTGCTCACGCTGGTGGAGCGGCTGGCCGACGGCACGCTCGCCCTGGACGTCGACAGCGACTGGGAGCGGGCGCGCCAAGAGCTCGGCGCACTCCCGGGGTTCGGGCCGTGGACCGTGGAGGCGATCGCCATGCGCGCGCTCGGCGACCCGGACGCCTTCCTGCCCTCGGACCTCGGGATCCGGCGCGCCGCACAGGAGTTGGGGCTGCCCTCGACCCCGGCGGCGCTCACCGCGCGGGCGTCGGCGTGGCGCCCCTGGCGCGCGTACGCGGTGCAGTACCTGTGGGCCACCGACGACCACGCCATCAACCACCTGCCCACCCAGGACAGTTCACCGATCCCGTCCAAGGCCCCCGCCGACACCCCTTCCGCCGAAACTCCTTCCAAGGAAGCGACAGCACGATGACGTCCGACGTCCGGCACACCGAGATCGACAGCCCGTACGGGACGCTGACCCTGGTCTCCACCGACGGCGCGCTCAGCGGCCTGTACATGGTCGCCCACCGCCACCGCCCCCCGCAGGAGACTTTCGGCCCCCGCGACCCCGAGCCCTTCACCGAGGCGCACCGGCAGCTGGAGGCCTACTTCGCGGGCGAACTGCGCGAGTTCGACCTGCCGCTGCACCTGCCCGGCACCGACTTCCAGCGCCGCGTCTGGGAGGAGCTGAAGAAGATCCCGTACGGCGAGACGCGCTCCTACGGCGAACTCGCCGAGGCCCTGGGCAACCCCGGTGCCTCCCGCGCCGTGGGCCTGGCCAACGGCAAGAACCCGGTCAGCATCGTGGTGCCCTGCCACCGCGTCATCGGCGCGAGCGGCAGCCTCACCGGCTACGGCGGCGGCGTGGACCGCAAGCAGCGCCTGCTGGCCTTCGAACGCGGGGGCTCCGGGGGAGCGGAGGACACCCTGTTCTGAGGGTTCCGAGGGTTCTGCGGCGCGAACGTACGGTTCAGCCACGCGGAGGCCGTGCCCTCACCCCAGCCGCTTCAGCAGCGCGGGCAGCGCCGTCCCGATGGGCTCGCGCACGACCTCCTCGGCCAGTTCGTCGTACGGAGTGGGCTCGGCGTTCACCACGATCAGCCGGGCCCCGTGCTCCGCCGCGACCCCGGCGAGCGAGGCGGCGGGCTGCACCTGCAGGCTCGTGCCCACGGCGATGAACACCTCGCAGGCCTTGGAGATGCCCAGCGCCTCGCCCAGCACGACCGGGTCCAGGTTCTCCCCGAACATCACCGTCGCCGACTTGAGGACACCGCCGCACTTCTCGCACGCCGGGTCGTCCTCACCGGCCTCGACCCGGGCCAGCGCGTCCGCCATCGAGGAGCGCGCGTGGCACCGGACGCACACCACCGACCGCGCGCTGCCGTGCAGTTCGAGCACCTTGCGCGGCGGCATGCCCGCCAGCTGGTGCAGCCCGTCCACGTTCTGCGTGAGCACCCGCAGCGACACCCCGGGCGTGCGCTCGAACTCGGCGACCGCCACGTGCGCCGCGTTCGGCTTCGCCGACAGCGCGGGCCCGGTGCGCCGCATCTGCCAGGAACGGCGCCGGATCTCGGGGTCCGACATGTAGTACTCGTACGTGACGAGCTTCTCGGCCTCCGGGTCCTTGCGCCACACGCCCTGCGGGCCCCGGTAGTCGGGGATGCCCGAATCGGTGGAGATGCCGGCCCCGCTGAGGATCGCCACGAGAGTCATGCGGCGAGGGTAGGCGGCGGGGCGGCGCGGGTGGAAGCGGATTACCAGGTCGTCGAGCTCTCGCCACGCGCACGCGCCGGTCCCGCGCCCCTCGTGCCGCGCGCGCCCGGCGGCCCGCGCCCCTCACTCCACCCGGTGGCCGTCCTCCAGCTCCACCGTGCGGCCGCCGTCCGCCAGCGCGTCCAGCGCCGCGAGCACCCGCCGCCCCAGCGAGCCCAGCAGGTATGAGGACACCTCGGCCGGCTCCACCAGCCGCCAGGACACCAGCTCCGACTCCTGGAGCCGGATCGCCCCGAAGGACTCCTCGGGCAGGACCCCGCCGTCGTACACGTACGCGACGATCGGCGGCCGTCCGGGCCCGCGCACCCAGTCCACCGCGAGCAGCGCCCCGAGCTCCACGTCGAGCCCGACCTCCTCCAGCGTCTCCCGGCGCGCCCCCTGCCGGGGCGACTCCCCGGCCTCGGACTCCACGGTGCCGCCCGGAAGCGCCCACCCCTCGCGGTAGTTGGGCTCGACGACGAGCACCCGCCCCCGCTCGTCCCGCAGGAGCGCGGCGGCTCCGGCGAGGACGCGGGGCAGGCCGGCGATGTACGTGGCGTAGTCCTGGAGGGTCATGGGGCGAGCCTAGGTCGTGCCCGGCCCTCGGGGTCGTCCGGCCCGCTGTGCGCGAGGACCGTCTCGACGACCAGTGAGGCGAGCTCCTGCACGTACTCGGTGAGGGTACGGGCGACCCGCACGGGGCCGGTGTGCCCGGGTACGAGCCGGGCGAGCGCCTCACGGGCGCTGGACTCCGGCAGGGCCGTCGCGCCGGGTTCGTGGACGACCAGGACGCCCACCTGCGGGTCCAGGAGGCCGTCCGGGGCGTCCAGCCGGTCGAGGGACACGGCCTCCGCGAGCGCCAGGTGGTCCATCACGACGATCCTCGGCGTTCCGTAGTCGGCCAGGGAGTCCGGGGGAACGGCGAAGGCCCGGTGGCCGAGGGCGCGGACGACGCGCTCGACCACCAGGGCGAGCCCGCCCTTCGCCTCCGGGTACGCGTTCCAGGCCGGCGGGTCGCTACCGGGGGACTGCGCGACGCGCAGCGCGGAGACCACCACGCGGACGCCGACCTCGATGGTGGGCCGCGTGTCGCGGAAGAAGCCAGGGAGCGCGCCGGTGTCCGTGGCGGGTCCCGGCGGCAGGTCCACGGCCTCGGCGGCGGTGACGATGCGTCGCGCCAGTCCGGACACCGTGAGCCAGTACCGCTGGTCACGGAGCCTGGTCAGCTCGTACAGCCCGGGGTCGGCGTCGTCACCGCCGAGGCGCTGCCACTGCACACCGGCCGCGACAGAGGGAACCCGTTCCGGGCGCACCGGGATCCAGGGGACGGGCACGACGACCCGGGCGGACCGTCCCGTGGCCGTCTCGTGCAGCAGCGCCCGCCGCGTGAACGCCCACCACTCCCCGCCGCACCAGTCGCTCGTGAAGTAGCGCGGAGAGACGAGCGGCACGAACACCCGGCAGTTCTCCAGGGCCTCGCGGCGCCGGTCCCCCCAGTGGGAGGCGGTCCCCGAGCCCTCGTCCATGAAGCCGACGACCGACCCGGCGGGTGCCCCCGTCATGGCCGTCACCTCCGCGCACAGGTCGCCGTAGAACGTGGCGAGCAGCTCGCGGGAGTGCTCCTCGTCCTCGGTCCGGCCGGGGACGGCGTGGCTCAGGAAGAAGTACGGACGCCAGGGCGCGGCCCGGACCGGCACGGGCCCGGTAGCGCCCCGGGGCGCTACCGTCCGGGCCGGGGCGTCCCCGTGGTGCTCCAGGGTCGTGCCGCGACCGTCCGGCGCGAGCCCCACCGTGTACGTGAAGACGCGCGGCGCGGTCTCGTCCGGCGGCAGGGACACCAGCAGGTGGACACCGAGCCTGCCTCCCCGGTGCGCCAGCGAGTCGATGGCCTCGGCCAGGCGTGCGGCACGCGCCCGCCGGCGCAGTTCGTAGCCGTGGACGAGGACGGCGAGGCGGGGCAGCCGCCGCAGGCCACGGCCGTTGAGCACGGCGCGTTCGTAGGTTTCGATGTCGGCCTGCCCGGTGGACTCGAGGACCTCCTCGCGGTGGCGCAGCTCCTCTGCCAGCAGCTCGGCCGTCCGCCGTGAGGCGTTCTTGTCCTGGGCCAGGTTCGTGGCGCGGTGGTCCACCTGGGGGAGTCCGGACAGTTCCTCGAACAGCCACGAGCCCGCCAGGTCCAGGCACATGAGCCGCAGCGCCCCGGGCGGATTGGCGAGGGTCAGCGCCCGCGCCACCTGGACGAGCAGGGCCCGCCGCCCCGCCTCGCGCGCGGCGACCACCTGGCCGTGCGGACCCCAGCCGCCGTACTCGCGGCGCCCGATGTCCAGCGCCAGGAACGGGCCGCCCATCGGCCCGGGCTCGGTCAGCAGCGCCGGGCGCGGGCCGGGCGGCGGTGCCAGGGCGGCGGCGAGCTCCCCCGCACCGGGGACGCTGCTCCCCGTGCCGCCGCTCAGGACCGCCGTCAGCATCGCACCCACCCGCTCGGGGATCCGGCCGCGCGCCGCCACGTCCCACAGCAGGCGGCACAGGTCCACCACGTCGGCGCTCTCGCCCGCGCTCTGGGCGGCCGCGTCGCCGCCGTCGTGCACCCGGGCCCGGAACCAGCCCACGACGTGCACCGAGCCGTCCGCCACCAGGACGGTCTCGGCCGCCAGCATCCCGTGCGTCACGCCCCGGGAGTGGGCCCCGGCCACGACGCCCGCGAGCTGCGCGCCCAGGGTGCGGAACGCGTCCTGCTCCAGGCCGTCCGACGCGCGGGCGTGGGCGGCCAGGTCGGGCGACCCGAGGTCGGGCCCGGCGGTCGCGGACGACCAGGCCACCCCGTCCTCGCCCACCCCGTGGTCCAGGGGGCGCGGCACCGCGAGCCCCTGCAACCGCCGCAGCACGTCGGCCTCGTGCTCCAGCACGTCGGCCCGCCCGGTGCGCACGGTCGCGTACCCGTCCCGCTCCGAGCGGCCCAGGTACAGCGGCGCGGAGGGGTCGCGGGGCAGGAAGGCGTGGAGGATCTCGTACGGTCCGAGCCGTCGCGGGTCGTCGGGCCCCAGCGCGTACACCGGACCCCCGTCGACGGGTGCCTCCCCGCCCTCGACGGGCAGCGCGTCCCGGGCCGGTGTCCCGCCCCCGTCCACCGCCCCCGGCTTCCCCACCGGTGGTACCGCCACCCCCACCCTCCGCAACACCCTCTCCCCCACCCACCCGAACGGCGCCCCGCCCCCGCCCACCGCCTCCCGTCCCGCCGCGTGCTCCAGCCACGCCGGGAACTCCGGTGAGCCGTCCCCCAGTTCGGCCAGACGTTCCGTCACCCGCCGTGCCGCGCGCGTCAGTTCGTGTGCCGGGGCCGACGCCAGCAGGATCCTGCGCGCCTCCTCGGGGAAGTCGTACGCCCGGTGCTGCGGCAGCAGCGCGGGGTCCGACACGCCCCGCATCAGCCCGCCCAGGAACACCTCCGCCAGGTGGCCCGTGTCGACGTCCGGGTCCAGCGCCTCCGTCACGAGCCGCATCGCCGGGACCGACACCGGGGCCAGCGCGGCCAGGTGGGTCGCCAGGCGGTACGCCTGCGGGCTCGCCGCGTCCCGGAAGCGCAGCAGCCCGCCGTCCTCCTCCGGGGCCTTCCGCGCGGGCGCCGCGAGCGGCACCGGGTGGTCCGAGAGGAGGGGGAGCGTGGCCGACGCGCCGGGGGAGCCCACCAGGGCCGCCCACGCCGCCAGGGACCGCGGGTGCGGCGCCAGGACGGGAACCGGGACCTCGTCCCCGTACGACACCAACCCGGCTGGCAGCACGGGGTCGTTGACCTGCCAGGTGCGGTTCGGCGCGCCCCGGCGGCGCGTCGTCACCCGCCACGTCCGCGCCCGGATCCCCGAACCGTCCCACAGCCGCGGCGGCAGCGCGTGCAGCACCGCCACCGGGCCGAGACCGCCCGCAGCCCGCAGCATCCGGCGCATCCGGCCGTCGTGCCACGCCGAGCCCACCCCGTCGCTGACCACCAGCACCAGCGTGCGCCCCGACGGGTCCGTCACCGTCCGCGGCGCGAGCTCGGAGCCGTCCGGCTCGAACGGCCTGCGGTGCAGCCGCGGCGCCCGCGCCCCCCTGCTGTCCAGCCCGTACACCCGTACGTCGCGGAAGGCGCCGCTGCGCTCCATCAGCAGCCGCGTCTCCACCACCAGGCGCTGCCACAGGAGCATCGACACCCCGTCGTCGACCAGCAGCACCAGGTCCAGCCAGCGCGTGCGCACCGGGCGCAGCACCGCGTCCGGCAGCCCGGACTCGGCCATCGCGCGCACCGTCGCGTCCTCGTCGAGCACCCAGGTCCGCCGGTCCGCCCGCAGCTGCTTCAGCGGCCGCAGCGCCCGCCCGAGCCCCAGCTCCGCGCCGCCCAGCGCCCTGCCCTGCCGGGTGCGCACGGGCACGGCGGGGCGCACCGCGGCCGCCCCGGGCGCCGGGGCGGCGGGCGCGGGCGCCGCGTGCAGGCCCCCGTCGCCCGGTGCCTCCCCGGCCGTCTCCCCGCCCGGACCCGGGGGCGACTCCGGCTCCCGTACCGGCCCCGCGTCCGCCACCGGCGCCGGGCCCGCGGGCACGGGACCCGTCGCCCGCGCCAGCTCCGACGCCGCCCCGGGCGGCAGCCGCCGCGCCAGCCACAGCGCGTCCAGCAGCTCCTCCCGGGACAGCTCCGCGCCGCTCTCCGCCAGGATCCGGCGCACCCGCTCCAGCACGGCCCGCTACACCGTCCCGCCGAGCCGGTGCAGCACCGCGTCGAGCAGCGCGTCCGGACCGAGCTCCACCCCGCGCCCCCGCAGGAACACCGCGTTCAGCAGCTGGTCCGTGGCCAGCTCCCCGCGCGCCCGGCGGGCCAGGAACGTGGCGAGGAGCGCCTCCATGCCCTCCGGCTCCCCCTCCCCTCCCAGGTGCGCCCGGACGATGGCGAGCAGCCGGTCCTCGTCCGGCTCCGGCAGGTTCAGCCGCACGCAGCGGCGCAGGAAGGCGGGCGGGAACTCGCGCTCGCCGTTGCTGGTGATCACCACCACCGGGAACTCGCCGCACCGCACCCGCCCCCGCACGACCGTCGTCCAGGCGTCCGGGTCGTCCGTCATCACGTCCACCCGCGCGAGCTCCTGCGGCAGCCTGGCCAGTTCCGGGATCTCGAACTCGCCCTCCTCGAAGACGTTCAGCAGGTCGTTGGGGAGGTCCACGTCCCCCTTGTCCAGCTCGTCCACCAGCAGCACCCGGGGCCGCGCGCCGCCCGGCACCAGTGCCGTCCCCAGCGGCCCGAGGCGCACGTACGCGCCGATGCCCGAGTCCCCGGGCACCTCCTTGGCCCGCTCCCGGCGCAGGTTGGCCTCCCGCAGCCGCCCGATCGCGTCGTAGCGGTACAGCGCCTCCGCCAGCGTCGCCCGGCTGTTCACCGGCCAGGACAGCACCCGCCCCAGTCCCAGTTCGTGCGCCACCGCGCGCGCCAGCGACGACTTCCCCGTCCCCGGCTGCCCCGTCACCAGCAGCGGACGCCGCAGGTGCAGCGCGGCGTTGACCACGTCCGCCTCCGCCCGCCCGATCAGGTACGGCAGCGGGCGCTCCGCCCGCGCCGCGTCGAAGCGCCGCCACGGCGGGGCCGGCGGGAACGCGGCCGCCCCGGCCACCCCGTCCCCCCGGAACAACCGCCAGTCGGCCGCCCCGGCCCCGTCCCCAGCTGTCATGACGTGTACGTCCCTTCCGAGGGGTCCCGCAGATCGAGCACGTCCCGCGGCAGCGGTACGTCCGTGTCCTCCCACACCAGCGAGGGCCGGGCCGCCGAGTACTCCGGCTCTCCGTACAGCTCGGCCCTGAAATCCCGTATGCGGTCCATGAGTTGGTGCAGTGTTCCGCACGGGGACAGCTTGTCCAGGCGCTCCGCGTGGGCGTGCGTGCGCGCCTCCCGGTCCCACAGCACCACCGGAACGCCCAGCGCCAGGCACACCTGCAGCAACTGGTGGCGCAGCTCCGGCGGGCCGTGCAGCACCGCCTGCCGGGCGTCCCGGTACTCGCTCTGCAGCAGGGCCGCCACCTTCTCCGGGCTCGCCCCCTCGGCCACCACCAGCGGCCCGTGCGCCCCGCCGTCCCAGCGCCGCCGCATGTCGTCCTCCCGCCCCGGCACCCGCTCGCTCATCTCCGGGCAGCGCAGCGCGATCCGGAACCGCACCCCCAGCGGCGCCGGCCGCAGGAAGTCCAGCAGGCCGCTGCCCGCCGCCCAGTCGTCGAACGGCAGCCGCAGCCCCTCCCGGTCCACCACCACGTCCACCCGGTCCACCCCGCCGCCCGGCCCCCGCGCCCGGCCCGCGCACTCCTGCACCAGTGCCGCGACCTGCTCGGCCCCCAGCGCGCCGTCGGCCCGCGCCAGCGGCTCGGGCGTCCCGTCCGCCCCCACCTGCCAGACCGCGCAGCGGTACGCCGACGAGGGCGCCGGACCCACCGCCGCGATCCGCACCACCAGCCGCTCCACGGGCGGCGGCCGGTGCAGCGCCCACTGCGCCGCGTCCCGCTCCCGCTGCGCCAGCGCCTCCCGGTGCACCCCGAGCCGGGCCGCCAGCCGCCGCAGCCACGCCCGCAGCGCCGCCCGCTGCGGCTCCGCCGCCCCCGCCGCCGCGTACGCCACCAGCGTCAGCAGCGCGGGCATCGGCGCCGCCCCCTCCGCCGAGGCCCCCGGATCCGTGAAGGGCTCCAACTCGACCACGACAGAATCCACTTGACGACACGCCAGCCGGGCACCCCGCAGCGCGTCCGGCAGCGGCGTGTAGGGCAGCGACGCGCGCGCCGCCCGCGGCACCAGCGACGCGTCCGCCTCCGCCACCGCCGCCAGCAGCCCCGTCAGCTCCCCGAACTCCCCCCGCGACAGCAGCCGCGCCCCCACCGCCCGCCCCGCCGCCAGCAACCCGTCCAGCTCGGCGCGGTCGCCCTTCAGCTCCGGCGCCAGCAGCGCCGAAAGCGCCGCCAGCGCCCGCTCCCGGCCCACCAGCACCCGGGTCAGCTCCTCCACCGAGGGCGCCGAGCCGTCCCGCGGCGCCGCGATCCCCAACTCCCGTGCCAGCTCCGCCGCGTGCTCCGCCCGTCGCTGCCGGTCCCCGCACACCACCCGCACCCAGTCCGCCAGCTCCCGCACCTCCGGCGCGTCCGCGCCGACCGGTTCGCGCACCGAGCAGGCCGCCACCACCTCCGCGGCGCCCACCGCCGCCAGCTCCTCCCGGATCACCTGCCACGGGATCCCCCAGGACCGCCGCACGGTGTCCTGCCCGCCGAGACCCGCCCCCGCCCGCGGCATCACGTGCGCCACCACCAGGCCGACGGCCCCCCAGTCGTCCCGCGCCCACAGCGGGCCGCCGCTGTACCCCGGGCCGATCGCCGCGCCCTTCAGCCCCGCGTCCAGGTACCCCACCGCACCCGTGAGACCCGCCACCTCGGTGTCGGCGAACGTGACGTCGAGACCGCCCCCGTGCCAGGCCCGCAGCCCCTGGCCCTCCGCCATGTCCCGCCACACCACCGGCGCCGTCCCCGCCGCCACCGGGCGTTCCAGCTCCAGCACCGCCAGGTCGCCGCCCCACACCGGGTCGCCCGCCCGCGGGCGCGGCGCCACCCACGCCACCAGCCGCGCCGGCACCCGCTCGCGGCCGCACTCCCCGGACACCAGCAGGGAGACCTCGGCGCCGTCCGGCCGCTCCTGCGCCAACTGGTCACGCCGCAACACGTCGTTCACCACGTGCGCGCAGGTCAGCACCGTACGGGAGGAGAGCAGCGCGCCCCCGCCCGCGGCCTTCCTGTCGCCCTCGTACAACACCGCGACCCGCGCCGCGGGAAGCGCCGGCCCCCGAAACCACATGCGCCCATTGTGCCGACGGAACACCCCGCGAGGAGGGCTTTCGCACCGTCGGACGGCCGCGGGCCCGGCCTCCCGAGGGGAGACCGGGCCCGCACGCCGCTTCGTCCGTCACACCGTCAGCCGTCGTCCTCCGTACGGGACTTCGCCGCACGGCGCAGCCGGTGGTGACGCACCTGGCCCTGCTCGGTGATCGCGTCCCCGACCATGGCCTTCACCGCGTCCCGCAGCCCGTGCAGCGCCGGGTGCCGCGCCGGACCCGCTCCGGGGTCCTCCCGCAGCTCCTTCAGCAGCGCCCAGCACAGCACCAGCATCACGATCACGAACGGCAGCGCCACCAGGATCGTCGCCGTCTGCAGCGACTTCAGGCCGCCCGCCACCAGCAGCACCGCGGCGACCGCCGCCATCAGCACGCCCCACGTCACCACCAGCCAGGTCGGCGGGTGCAGCGCGCCCCGGCTGGTCAGCGACCCCATCACCAGCGACGCCGAGTCCGCGCTCGTCACGAAGTACGTCATCACCAGGAGCATCGCCAGGTACGAGGTGACCGTGCCCAGCGGCAGCGCGTCCAGCATCGCGAACAGCGACGCCTCCGCACCGTCCTTCACCGCCCCGGCCAGGTCGGCCTCGCCCGTGGAGTCCAGCCGGATCGCCGTGCCGCCCATCACGCAGAACCAGATCACCGTCGCGCCCGACGGCACCAGCAGCACCCCGACCAGGAACTCGCGGATCGTGCGGCCCCGCGAGATCCGCGCGATGAAGGTGCCCACGAACGGCGCCCACGACAGCCACCAGGCCCAGTAGAAGATCGTCCAGGTGCCCAACCAGTCACGGTCCGTGAAGGCGCCCGTCCGCGACGCCATCGGCAGCAGCTGGTGCAGGTACCCGCCCACCGACGCCGGGATCACGTCCAGGACGTAGACCGTCGGGCCGAGCAGGAACACGAACAGCATCAGCGCCGCCGCCAGCACGATGTTGATCGTCGACAGCCACTTCACGCCCTTGTGCAGGCCCGAGAAGGCCGAAAGCACGAACGCCGCCGACAGCGCCCCGATGATCACCAGCTCGGTGCCCGTGGAGTCGGCGATGCCCGTCGTGATGTTCAGGCCCTCCGCCACCTGCAGCGCGCCCAGGCCCAGGCTCGTCGCCGTGCCGAACACCGTCGCGAAGACCGCCAGCAGGTCGATCGCCCGGCCCTGCCAGCCGTCCGCCCTGCGCGCCCCGATCAGCGGCACGAAGGCCGCGCTCAGCCGGTTGCCGCGGCCCTTGCGGAAGCCCGCGTACGCCAGCGCCAGGCCCGCGATCCCGTAGATCGCCCACGGCGTCAGCGTCCAGTGGAAGAACGAGTACTCCATCGCGGCCCGCGCCGCCGCACCCGTGCCCGCCTGCGCGCCGGACGCCGGGGGAGGCGTCAGGTAGTGCGTCAGCGGCTCCCCGACCCCGTAGAACATCAGGCCGATGCCCATGCCGGCGCTGAACATCATCGCGATCCACGCCAGGTTCGTGAACTCCGGCTCCGAGTCGTCCGGGCCCAGCCGGATCCGCCCGTACCGGCTGACCGCGATCACCACGCACATCACCAGGAAGGTGTCGGCCGCGATCACGAACAGCCAGGCGAAGTTGTGCAGCACCCAGTTCAGCGCCGTCGACGAGGTGCTGTCGAAGGAGCTCTTGCCCAGGGCCGCCCAGCCGACCACGGCCACGACCGCGGCGACGCCGGTGCCGACGACGACCAGGTCGGGGGAGTGGTCGCCGGGCGGGGCGCCCGGCGGGGACTCATCGATCGGTTCCGTGCTCATGACGCCCCACTATGGTGCGGAATATGCCTACATCAGGGGGTGGCACGCCGTCTGAACCTACGGATAGGGTCGGCCTCGGCGCGACTGCCTGTTCGAAAGCAAGGGATGCAAGGTGACGGACGGAGCAGGAGAGGCCGCGCGCGTGCTCGTGGCGGCCGACAAGTTCAAGGGCTCGCTCACGGCCGTACAGGTCGCACAGCGGGTGACGGCCGGGCTGCGACGAGTCGTCCCGGACCTGGTGGTGGAGACCCTGCCCGTGGCCGACGGCGGCGACGGAACGGTCGCGGCCGCGGTGGCCGCCGGATTCGAACGCCATGAGGTACGGGTCACCGGCCCCCTCGGCGAACCGGTGACCGCCGCCTACGCACTGCGCGACGGCACCGCCGTCGTCGAGATGGCCGAGGCCTCCGGCCTCCAGCTGCTGCCCGAGGGAGTCTTCGCGGCGCTCACCGCCACCACGTACGGCTCCGGCGAGCTGCTGCGCGCCGCCCTCGACGCGGGGGCGCGCACCATCGTCTTCGGCGTCGGCGGCAGCGCCACCACCGACGGCGGCGCCGGCATGCTGGCCGCCCTCGGCGCGCGGATCCTGGACGCCGACGGCAACCCGGTGGGACCCGGCGGCGCCGCCCTCGCCGAGGTCGCCACCGCCGACCTCAGCGGCCTCGACCCGAGGTTCCGCGAGGTCGACCTGGTGCTCGCCAGCGACGTCGACAACCCGCTCACCGGCCCCAAGGGCGCCCCGGCCGTCTACGGCCCGCAGAAGGGCGCCGACGAGGACGACGTGGCCACCCTGGACGCGGCGCTGGCGCACTTCGCGTCGGTACTGGGCCCCGAGCTCGCCGAGTCGCCCGGCGCGGGCGCGGCGGGCGGCATCGGGTACGGCGCCCTGGTGGGCCTCGGCGCCCGCTTCCGCCCCGGCATCGAGGTCATGCTCGACGTGCTGGGCTTCGCCCCGGCCCTGGAGCGGGCCACGCTGGTGATCACCGGCGAGGGCTCGCTGGACCAGCAGACCCTGCACGGCAAGGCCCCGGCGGGCGTCGCCGCGGCGGCCCGCGCGGCGGGCAAGGAGGTCGTCGCGGTCTGCGGCCGTCTCGCCCTGCCCCCGGAGGCCCTGGGAGCGGCGGGCATCCGTCGCGCGTACCCCCTGGGCGAGCTGGAGCCGGACCCGGCCAGGTCGATGGCGAACGCGGGCCCGCTGCTCGAGGACGTGGCGGCGAACATCGCCCGTGACTTCCTGAGCTGAGCGGGGCGCGCCCCACCGGTAGGACGACGTACGTACGAGGACGACGTACGAGGACAACGCACAGGGCCCGGAACCACCAGGTGGTTCCGGGCCCTGTCGTACGTCCTGTGACCGGGTCGCTACGGCAGCTGCGCCGCGCGGGCCTCCCGGTTCTCGCGCCGGTTGTCGCGGAAGGTGTTCACGCGCCGGGCCGTCGCGAAGAGGGGGATCACGGCGCCCAGCACCACCTGGAGCGCGCAGCCCGTCTGCAGGAGCAGCTCGCCGCCGGGGGCGTCGAACGCCCACGCGGCCAGCAGGCCCATCGCGCCCACGATCCAGCTGAGCATGGCCACCGCGAGGATGCCCCGCGGCTTCGGGTACTCGACCCGGCTCACCATCAGCCAGGCCGTGCCCACGATCGCCAGCAGCGTCGCCGGGAACGGCAGCTCGAGCAGCACGATCGAGACGATCGTCAGCGCTCCGAAGGGGCTCGGCATGCCCTGGAACATGCCGTCCTTCATGGTCACGCACGAGAATCTCGCCAGCCGCAGCACCACCGCGAGCAGCACGACGATCGCGGCCACCGCGGAGACCCGCTGGTGGGCGTCGTCCGCGACCATTCCGTACACCAGCACGAAGTAGGCCGGGGCGAGCCCGAAGCTGATCAGGTCGGACAGGTTGTCCAGCTCGGCGCCCATCGGGGAGCTGCGCAGCTTGCGGGCCACGAGTCCGTCGAAGAGGTCGAAGATCGCCGCGCAGAGCATCAGGATCACGGCGGTCGCGGCGCTGTGCCGCGCCATGCCGGTCTCCTGGCTGCCCTGGAGGTGCGGGATGAGGATCCCGGTGGTGGTGAAGTACACCGCCATGAACCCGCACGTGGCGTTACCGAGCGTGAGGGTGTCCGCTATTGACAGCCGCAGTGAGAGGGGCATCTCCTCGGCCTCTTCGGCCGCCTCGGCCTTGGCCTTGGCGTCCTCGGCCCAGCCCGCCTGTGTCTCCGGATCAATCACGGTCAATTCGAGTCACCCCCGCGGTAGTGACCTGACCCACCTCGACGTCGACCTCCACGCCCTCGGGCAGGTAGATGTCCACGCGCGAGCCGAAGCGGATCAGGCCGATGCGCTCGCCCTGTTCCACCTTGGTGCCCTGCGGGAGGTACGGCACGATGCGGCGGGCCACGGCGCCGGCGATCTGGACCATCTCGATGTCGCCGAGCTCGGTGTCGAAGTGCCAGACGACGCGCTCGTTGTTCTCGCTCTCCTTGTTGAACGCGGGAACGAAGCCGCCGGGCACGTGCTCGACGGACGTCACCGTGCCCGCCAGGGGCGCGCGGTTGACGTGGACGTTCAGCGGGCTCATGAAGATGGCGACGCGGGTCCGTCCGTCCTTCCACGGCATGATGCTCTGCACCACACCATCGGCGGGCGAGATGACACGGCCCTGCGCGATCTCGCGCTCGGGGTCGCGGAAGAACCACAGCATGCCCGCCGCGAGCGCGGTGGTGGGCACGGCGATGGCGGCGGCACGCCTCGACCGGCGCGCACGCGCCAGGCTCAGCGCCGCGGTCGCGACGGTCGGCAGGAGCCACGGCGATGCTCCGCGCGCGAGGCGTACGCCGGAGAGGCTGTCGCGGTGTGCAGAGGTTTGGCTGTGGGGCATGGATGACCTTCGTAGCGGATGATGCCGCGCTGGCAATGGGGACGGCGGCTTTACCGGCGATGCTATCGGTTGCGCGCAACAACTGGGCAAGCCAGAAGCCGAGTCGGCGGCCGGAAGACGATGACAGGGTGTGATCTTCTTCGCGGCCGAACCGCCTCAAAAGCGACAATCAACCCTGGAACCGGTACTCCTCGAGCAGTCGACGACCAATGATCATTTTCTGGATCTCGGCGGTACCTTCACCGATGAGCAGCATGGGCGCCTCGCGGTACAGGCGCTCGATCTCGTACTCCTTGGAGAATCCGTAGCCACCGTGGATACGGAATGCGTCTTCCACGACTTCCTTGCAGTATTCGGAGGCGAGGTACTTCGCCATCCCTGCTTCGAGGTCGTTTCGTTCCCCGGAGTCCTTTTTGCGTGCCGCATTGACCATCATCGCATGAGCGGCCTCCACCTTGGTAGCCATTTCGGCCAGCTTGAACTGGATCGCCTGGTGCTGGGCGATCGGCTTCCCGAAGGTGTGGCGCTGCTGCGCGTAGGAGACGCCCAGCTCGAAGGCACGCTGAGCGACGCCGCAGCCACGTGCCGCGACGTTGACGCGGCCGACCTCCACGCCGTCCATCATTTGGTAAAACCCTCGGCCGGTGGTCCCGCCGAGTACGCGATTGGCCGGAATGCGCAGTCCGTCCATGATGAGCTCGGTCGTGTCGACGCCCTTGTAGCCCATCTTGTCGATCTTGCCGGGGATGGTGAGGCCGGGGCGCACCTCGCCGAAGCCGGGCTCCTTCTCCACCAGGAAGGTCGTCATCGACTTGTGCGGCGCGGTGCCCTCGGGGTGTCCTTCGTCACTGCGCACCAGGACGGCCACCAGCGTGGAGGTGCCGCCGTTGGTCAGCCACATCTTCTGGCCGTTCAGGACGTACTCGTCGCCGTCCCGCACCGCCTTCGACGTGATCGCCGACACGTCCGAGCCCAGCGCGGGCTCCGACATCGAGAACGCGCCGCGCACCTCGCCGGCCGCCATCCGCGGCAGGAAGTGGTCCTTCTGCTCCTGCGTGCCGTGCTGCTTGAGCATGTACGCCACGATGAAGTGCGTGTTGATGATCCCCGACACGGACATCCAGCCGCGCGCTATCTCCTCCACGCACAGCGCGTACGTGAGCAGGGACTCGCCCAGGCCCCCGTACTCCTCCGGGATCATCAGCCCGAAGACGCCGAGCTCCTTGAGGCCGTCGACGATCTCCTGCGGGTACTCGTCGCGGTGCTCGAGGTCGGTGGCGACCGGGATGATCTCCTTGTCGACGAAGTCCCGGACGGTGGCCAGGATCTCCTGCTGGACGTCGGTCAGACCGTGGGTCTGGGCGAGACGGGCCATGGCTACTTGTTCTCCTGCGGCTCCGGGCGGCCGGGCTGTTCGCCGCCGCGCTCCTTGATGTACGTCTCGGTGGGGACCATCACCTTGCGGCGGAACACGCAGACCACCGTGCCGTCCTGCTTGTAGCCCCTGGTCTCCACGTACACGATCCCGCGGTCCGACTTGGACTTCGACGGCGTCTTGTCCAGGACCGTGGTCTCGCCGTAGATGGTGTCGCCGTGGAAGGTCGGCGCGATGTGCCGCAGCGACTCGACCTCCAGGTTGGCGATCGCCTTGCCGGACACGTCCGGCACGCTCATGCCGAGCAGCAGCGAGTAGACGTAGTTGCCCACCACCACGTTCTTGCCGAAGTCGGTCGTCTTGCCCGCGTAGTTGGCGTCCAGGTGCAGCGGGTGGTGGTTCATCGTCAGCAGGCAGAACAGGTGGTCGTCGTACTCGGTGACCGTCTTCCCCGGCCAGTGCTTGTAGACGGCGCCGATCTCGAACTCTTCGTAGGTACGGCCGAACTGCATCGCGTCACGCCTCCGGGATCTCGAACTTCGACGTACGGGTCATCCCGGCGGCGCGGCCCTTGCCGGAGATCACGAGCGCCATCTTGCGGCTGGCCTCGTCGATCATCTCGTCGCCGAGCATCGCCGAGCCCTTCTTCCCGCCCGCCTCGGACGTGTAGTAGTCGTACGCGTCCAGGATCAGCTCGGCGTGGTCGAAGTCCTCCTGGGACGGCGAGAAGATCTCGTTCGACGCCTCCACCTGGCCGGGGTGCAGCACCCACTTGCCGTCGAAGCCGAGCGCCGCGGCGCGCCCGGCGACCTCGCGGTAGCCCTCCACGTTGCGGATCTGCAGGTAGGGGCCGTCGATCGCCTGGAGGTCGTTGGCGCGGGCGGCCATCAGGATCTTCATCAGGATGTAGTGGTAGGCGTCCGCGCCGTAGCCGGGCGGCTGCTCGCCGACGACCAGCGACTTCATGTTGATCGACGCCATGAAGTCGGCCGGGCCGAAGATGATCGTCTCGATCCGGGGGGACGCCTCGGCGATCGCGTTGACGTTGTTCAGGCCGCGCGCGTTCTCGATCTGCGCCTCGATGCCGATCTTCCCGACCTCGAAGCCCATCGTCTTCTCGATCTGGGTGAGCAGCAGGTCCAGGGCCACCACCTGCTCGGCGGTCTGCACCTTCGGCAGCATGATGCAGTCGAGGTTCTGCCCGGCGCCCTCGACGACGGTGACGACGTCGCGGTAGGTCCACTCGGTCGTCCAGTCGTTGACCCGTACGACCCGCGTCTTGCCCGTCCAGTCGCCCTCGTTGAGGAACTTCACGATGGTGTGCCGGGCCTCGGGCTTGGCCAGCGGGGCGCAGGCGTCCTCCAGGTCGAGGAAGACCTGGTCGGCGGGCAGGCCCTGGGCCTTCTCCAGGAACCGCGGGTTGCTGCCGGGCACGGCCAGGCAGGAGCGGCGCGGACGGAGCCGGTTGACGGGGCTGGTCATGCGGGGACCTCCGAGCTTTCGAGGGGGTTGAGCTTGTTCGCTGTGCGGATCTCGTCGACGATACGGCCGATGATCTCCGTGATGCCGAAGTCCTTCGGGGTGAAGACGGCTGCCACGCCCGCCCGCCTCAGGTCGTCGGCGTCGCTGTTGGGGATGATCCCGCCGACGATCAGCGGGATGTCGGCGCCCCCGGCCTCGCGCAGCCGCTCCAGGACGTCCGGGACCAGTTCGGCGTGCGAGCCGGACAGGATGGACAGTCCCACGCAGTGCACGTCCTCGGCCAGGGCGGCGCTCACGATCTGCTCGGGAGTCAGTCGGATGCCCTGGTAGACGACCTCGAAGCCGGCGTCGCGGGCGCGCACGGCGATCTGCTCGGCGCCGTTGGAGTGCCCGTCCAGGCCGGGCTTGCCGACCAGCAGGCGCAGCCGTCCCGCGCCGAGCTCGTCGGCGGTGCGGGAGACCTTCTCGCGGACGACGGCGAGCGGGGTGCCCGCCTCGGCGGTGACCGCGACGGGCGCGGAGGAGACACCGGTGGGGGCGCGGTACTCGCCGAAGACCTCGCGCAGCGCGCCCGCCCACTCGCCGGTGGTGACCCCGGCGCGGGCGCACTCCAGGGTGGCCTCCATCAGGTTCTCCGTGCCCGCGGCGGCCTCCTTGAGCCGGTCGATGGCCTGGTGGACGGTGGGGAAGTGGAACGGGTCGCCCATGCCCTGGCGGTCGCTGGACTCCTGGCGGGTGGTGCGCCAGTCGGCGAGGGCCCGCACGACCTTCGCCTCGACGGCGTGGTCCACCGTCATGATCGCGGTGTCCAGGTCCGCGGTGAGCGGGTTGGGCTCGGTGGTCTCGAAGATGTTGACGCCGACGATCTTCTCCTGGCCGCCCTCGATGCGCGCGCGCCGCTCGGCGTGCGAGGAGACGAGCTGCGACTTGAGGTAGCCGGACTCGACGGCGGCCATCGCGCCGCCCATCTCCTGGATCCGCGCGATCTCGGCGAGGCACTCGGTGACGAGGGCGTCGACCTTGGCCTCGATGACGTGCGACCCGGCGAAGATGTCCTCGTACTCGAGCAGGTCGCTCTCGTGGGCCAGGACCTGCTGGATGCGCAGGGACCACTGCTGGTCCCAGGGGCGCGGCAGGCCGAGGGCCTCGTTCCAGGCGGGCAGCTGGACGGCGCGGGCGCGGGCGTCCTTGGAGAGGGTGACGGCCAGCATCTCCAGGACGATGCGCTGGACGTTGTTCTCCGGCTGGGCCTCGGTCAGGCCGAGGGAGTTGACCTGGACGCCGTAGCGGAAGCGGCGCTGCTTCGCGTTCTCGATGCCGTAGCGCTCGCGCGTGATCTGGTCCCAGATCCGCCCGAACGCCCGCATCTTGCACATCTCCTCGATGAAGCGGACGCCCGCGTTCACGAAGAAGGAGATGCGGGCCACGACGTCCCCGAACTTCTCGGCGGGGACCTGCCCTGAGTCGCGGACGGCATCGAGAACGGCGATGGCGGTGGACATCGCGTACGCGATCTCCTGGACCGGTGTGGCCCCCGCCTCCTGGAGGTGGTACGAGCAGATGTTGATCGGGTTCCACTTGGGGACGTGGGACACCGTGTAGGCGATCATGTCGGTCGTCAGGCGGAGGGAGGGCCCCGGGGGGAAGACGTGCGTCCCCCGGGACAGGTACTCCTTGACGATGTCGTTCTGGGTCGTGCCCTGGAGCGTGGCGATGTCCGCGCCCTGCTCCTCCGCGACGACCTGGTAGAGCGCCAGCAGCCACATCGCGGTGGCGTTGATGGTCATCGAGGTGTTCATCTGCTCCAGGGGGATGTCCTGGAACAGCCGCCGCATGTCACCGAGGTGGGACACCGGGACGCCGACCCGGCCGACCTCGCCGCGGGCGAGGACGTGGTCGGGGTCGTAACCGGTCTGCGTCGGCAGGTCGAACGCGACGGACAGGCCGGTCTGGCCCTTGGCGAGGTTGCGGCGGTACAGCTCGTTGGACGCCTCGGCGGTGGAGTGACCGGCGTACGTCCGCATCAGCCACGGCCGGTCCTTCTGACGCTCAGTCATGATCGTGTGCTCCCCGGGATGTTCAGACGTTGCGGAAGCGGTTGATGGCGTCGATGTGCTGGGCGCGCTTGGCGTGGTCGCGCACGCCGAGCCCCTCCTCGGGGGCGAGTGCGAGGACGCCGACCTTGCCCTGGTGCAGGTTGCGGTGGACGTCGTAGGCGGCCTGGCCGGTCTCCTCGAGGGAGTAGACCTTGGAGAGGGTGGGGTGGATCTTGCCCTTGGCGATCAGGCGGTTGGCCTCCCAGGCCTCGCGGTAGTTGGCGAAGTGGGAGCCGATGATGCGCTTGAGCGACATCCACAGGTAGCGGTTGTCGTACTCGTGCATGTAGCCCGAGGTGGAGGCGCAGGTGGTGATGGTGCCGCCCTTGCGGGTGACGTACACGCTCGCGCCGAAGGTCTCGCGGCCCGGGTGCTCGAAGACGATGTCGATGTCCTCGCCGCCGGTGAACTCGCGGATGCGCTTGCCGAAGCGCTTCCACTCCTTGGGGTCCTGGGTGCGCTCGTCCTTCCAGAACTTGTAGCCCTCGGCGTTGCGGTCGATGACCGCCTCGGCGCCCATCGCGCGGCAGATGTCGGCCTTCTCGGGGCTGGAGACCACGCAGATGGGCGTGGCGCCGCCGGCCAGCGCGAACTGCGTGGCGTACGAGCCGAGTCCGCCGCTGGCGCCCCAGATGAGGACGTTGTCGCCCTGCTTCATCCCGGCGCCGTTGCGCGAGACCAGCTGGCGGTAGGCGGTGGAGTTGACCAGGCCGGGAGCGGCGGCCTCCTCCCAGCTGAGGTGGTCCGGCTTGGGCATCAGCTGGTTGGACTTGACCAGGGCGATCTCGGCCAGGCCGCCGAAGTTGGTCTCGAAGCCCCAGATGCGCTGCTCGGGGTCGAGCATCGTGTCGTTGTGGCCGTCGGAGGACTCCAGCTCGACGCTGAGGCAGTGCGCGACGACCTCGTCGCCGGGGTGCCAGGCGTTGACGCCGGGGCCGGTGCGCAGGACGACGCCGGCCAGGTCGGAGCCGATGACGTGGTAGGGCAGGTCGTGCCGCTTGGTGAGCTCGCTGACGCGGCCGTAGCGCTCCAGGAAGCCGAAGGTGGACAGCGGCTCGAAGATCGAGGTCCACACGGAGTTGTAGTTGACCGAGGAGGCCATGACGGCCACCAGGGCCTCGCCCGGGCCGAGTTCGGGCAGCGGCACCTCGTCCAGGTGCAGCGACTTGCGCGGGTCCTTGTCGCGGGTGGCGAGCCCGGCGAACATCTCGGTCTCGTCCTTGTGCACGGTGATCGCGCGGTACGACTCGGGGAGCTTGAGCGAGGCGAAGTCGGCCGGGGTGGACTCGGGCGACTGGATCGCGTCCAGGATTTCCTTCACGGTGGTGCCTCCGGCGAAGCGAGCCCCCTGTGCGGGGGCGGCTGAGGGAACGTCGGGAAGTGCTGCTGTGGAGGTGTGCCGTCGGTTCGGCCGGTGGTGCTTGGCAGCGCTGGTGAGCGCGGGAGGTTGCCTGTGACGCAGGCGTCCGGGCGCGCACCCCGATGGGGTGCGGGGACAGCCGGCACTCGATGTGATCTCGGTGCGCCGGCCGCCCGGACAACATCAACGTATGGCACCCCGTGACAGGTGACAAGGCACCGAGTGCCAAAAAGTTCTCTCACTTGAAAACTTCTCGTCACATATGAGCGATGATCGATCGAACCGGGGTGCCCGGACATGCGAAAAGGGACGTTCCCCCAGGGAACGCCCCTTCTCGTCCTACGGTCCTGCTACGGCCCGGCGCGCTCAGCCGCTGCGGCCCAGCGCCTTCCTGATGGTCCGCATGACCTCGTCCAGCGGTGCGTCCGTCCGGGCGACGGCGACCAGCACCTCGCCGTCCGACGACGCGGTCGCGGCCGGCGCGGCGGAGCCGTTCGCCCCCGCCTTGCGGCCCGCCCCGATGCCGGTGCCGAAGGTGTCCCGGACGATCGCGAAGGCGTGGTCGAGGTGGGTCTCCACGTCGCCCTGGCCGCCCGCCCGCAGCCAGCGGCGCAGCACGTGGTTGTGCGCGGTGACCACCGCGGACGCGGCCACCTCCGCCAGCAGCGGGTCGTCGTTGCCGTCGTGGTGGTCGCGCTCGTCGAAGTGGCCGAGCAGGTAGCGGGTGAACAGCCGCTCGTAGCGGGCCACCGACGCGATCTCCCGCTCGCGCAGCGTGGGCACCTCGCGGGTCAGCCGGTAGCGCTCCACGGAGACCGAGGGCGACGCCGCGTACATCTTCATGACTTCCTTGATGCCCCGGCAGACCGTGTCCAGCGGGTGCTCGTGCGCCGGGGCCGCGTTGAGCACGGCCTCCGCGCGCACCAGGGTGTCGTCGTGGTCCGGGAAGATCGCCTCCTCCTTGGACCGGAAGTGCCGGAAGAAGGTCCGCCGGGCCACCCCGGCCGCCGCCGCGATCTCGTCGACCGTCGTCGCCTCGTAACCCTTGGTGGCGAACAGTTCCATGGCCGCCGCCGCCAGCTCGCGGCGCATCTTGAGGCGCTGCGCGGCGGCGCGACTGCCTGCGGCACTTTCGGGCGCGTCGGGCGCGGCGCTGGCACGGGGTGTCTTCGACGGCTGGGGCATGAGCTGAACGTACTGCATTCGTGCAGGAGAGCGCGCCTGTGGGGCGGGGCTGCCCGAGGGGTCGAGCAGCCCTCCCCAGCCTCCAGGCGTCCCCGCGGCCTCAGCGCCGGGCATATTCCCGGAAGCCGCGTCCCGTCTTGCGGCCCAGGCAGCCCGCGGCCACCAGGTGCTCCAGCAGCGGCGCCGGGGCCAGGCCCGGGTCGCGGAACTCGCGGTGCAGCACCCGCTCGATGGCCAGCGACACGTCCAGGCCGACCACGTCGAGCAGCTCGAACGGGCCCATCGGGTAGCCGCCGCCGAGCCTCATGGCCGCGTCGATGTCGTCCAGCGACGCGTAGTGCTCCTGGACCATCTTCACGGCATTGTTCAGGTACGGGAAGAGCAGCGCGTTGACGATGAAGCCGGCCCGGTCGCCGCAGTCCACCGGGTGCTTGCGCACCTTGGCGGTGACCTCGCGGACGGTGGCGTGCACGTCGTCGGCGGTGAGCACCGTGCGCACCACCTCGACCAGCTTCATGGCCGGGGCCGGGTTGAAGAAGTGCATCCCGATGACGTCCTGCGGCCGCGAGGTGGCGCGGGCGCAGGCGATCACCGGCAGCGAGGAGGTGGTCGTCGCGAGCACCGCGCCCGGCTTGCAGACCTTGTCGAGCGCGGCGAACAGCGCCTGCTTGACCTCCAGGTCCTCGGCCACCGCCTCCACGGCCAGGTCGACCTCGGCGAACGCGTCGAGCGACCCGGCCGGGGTGATCCGCTCCAGGGCGGCCTCGCGGGCCTCGGCGGTCATCCGGCCCTTGTCCACCGAGCGGGCCAGCGACTTGGCGATGCGCGCCTTGGCGGTGTCGGCCTTCTCCGCGGAGCGGGCCGCGAGCACCACGGCGTACCCCGCCTTGGCGAACACCTCGGCGATCCCGGACGCCATGGTGCCCGAGCCGGCCACCCCGACGGAAGCCACCTCCCGCGCCCCGACGGCCAGTTCGGCGGTACGGGGGGTGAGCGCGTCCGGCATCACCACCGCGCTGCCCGGCGCCTCGTACGTGTAGAAGCCGCGCCCGGACTTGCGCCCGCTCAGGCCCGCCTCGCTGAGCTGCTTGAGGATGGGGGCGGGCGCGTGCAGCCGGTCGTGGGACTCGGAGTACATCGCCTCCAGGACCGTGCGCGCGGTGTCCACGCCGATCAGGTCGAGCAGGGCGAGCGGGCCCATGGGCAGGCCGCAGCCCAGCTTCATGGCCGCGTCGATGTCCTCGCGCGAGGCGTAGCGCGACTCGTACATCGCGGCGGCCTGGTTGAGGTAGCCGAACAGCAGCCCGTCCGCGACGAACCCGGGCCGGTCGCCGACCGCGACGGGCTCCTTGCCCAGGTCGATGGCGAGCGAGGTGACGGCGGCGACGGCGCCCGGCGCGGTCAGCACCGAGGAGACCACCTCGACCAGCTTCATGGCCGGGGCCGGGTTGAAGAAGTGCAGGCCGAGGACCCGCTCGGGGTGCCGGGAGTCGGCAGCGAGCCGGGTCACCGACAGCGCGTTGGTGCCGGTGGCCAGGACGGTGCCGGGACGCACGATCGCGTCCAGCGCGTGGAAGACCTGCTGCTTGGCCTCGTACGACTCCGGGACGACCTCGATCACCAGGTCGGCGTCGGCGGCGGCGTGCAGGTCGGTGAAGGTGCGGAAGCGGGCCAGCACGTCGCCGCGCTCGCGCTCGGTGATCCGTCCGCGCTCCACCGAGCGGGCGGTGGCGGCCTCCAGGGAGGCGACCGCCCGGCGGGTGGCCGCCTCGCTGATGTCGATGCCGACGACCTCGCGGCCCGCGCGGGCGAGGACCTCGGCGATGCCGGCGCCCATCGTGCCGAGGCCGACGACGGCGATGGTGGAGAGGGGACTCTCGTGAGGGGTGTCCACAGGGGTGTCCATCAGGGGACTCCAGGAATGAGTGACGACTGGGACGACTGGCTGCGCACGCGTACCGGTGCCCGATGCTCGGCGACGGGTACGGAGGTGCCGGTGCGGGAGGAACCGACGCGGACGCCAAGGGGCGCACCGCGTGCGGGAGTTGGGCGTCGTACGGAAGAGGGTGGACCGGCGCCGTCCGTGAGGGGACCGCGCGGTCACGGGAAGTCGTGCCGCGGCGCCGCGCCGTGGCGGCGCGAGCCGGGGATGCCGACCGACCCTGTCCCGGAGCCGAGTCGTGAAGTACCGCTGGGTGGTGCTGGGTTACCGCTGAACCGACGGAGCACTCACGGCGGCTGCGTCACCAGGCCGCCCTGAGGTGTGCGGGTGTGGTGGCCCGCTCACCTGAGATTAACCGGCGGGTAACGAGCGCGCCAGAGGTGGCGTGATCGATCATTGACGGATCGCGTGGGGTGTGTTGGGGGGTGTGGGGAGGGCGGAGTGGGGGTGCGGAGTAGGGGTGGTCCGGGGTGGTCCGGGGCGTGGGGCAGGTGGCGGTCGGGGCGTGTGGTCCGGGGTGAGCGGGGTGCCGTTCGGGGTGAGCGGGGGTGCCGTTCGGGCTGTGGGCCGGGGCGGTCGGTGGTGCGTTCGGGGCGTGCGGTCCTGGGTGGTCGGTGCGGGGTGGTGGTCCGGGCGGCTGCGGCGGACCGGCGTGACGGAAGCGCGATCATGGAGCCGTCCCCGGGCGTAGAGTGATCCGCATGGACGCGGAACTGCAGTCGCTCGCCCACCGGTTGAGGGAGGAATCCGGGGACGGGGCGCAGGGCGCCGCGCTCGACCGGCTCCTGGCCACCCGGGACCACGACGAACTGGCCGCCGTCCTCACCGAGTCCGGCCGCCCCCTGTGGGCGCGCGAACTGGCCGCCTTCCGGCTCGGCCTCGCGGGCGACCGGCGCGCCTTCGAGGCCCTGGTGCTGCTCCTCAACCACCGCGACCCCGACCGCTGCGTGACCGCCGCCTACGCGCTCGCCCGGCTCGGCGACCCGCGCACCCCGCGCGCGGCCGCCGCGCTGGCCACCAACGAGCTGCGCGTGGCCTACGCGCTCTCACCGGTGCGGCTGCTCGTCGAGCTGCGCGCCCCCGAGTCCGTGCCCGCGCTCATCACCGTATTGGCGCGCCGTCTCGCCCCGCACGACCCGCACTGGCGGGTCGGCGTGGCCTGCGCCGAGGGTCTTGGCGCGCTCGGCGACGAGCGGGCCCGCCCGGTCCTCGAAGAGGCCCGGGCCCACCCGCGCCTGGCCCTCGCCGCGGCCCAGGCGCTGCGACGGCTGGGCTGAGAGGGCGGGTCGCCGAGGGGGCAGGGTCGCGAGGGTACGGGCCGCGGCGGTGCGGCCGGGGGCTCCGCGTGCCCGGGCGGACCGGGACCCTGACCCCGTGCCACAGGCCCCCCGCCCGTGGCTACCCGCGCGGCAGCTCCCGTACGTAACGCACCTCGGCGACCGTGACCCCGTCCACCTCGAAGGGCTCCTCCGCGCCGTCCGGCACGTACCCCGCGCGCTCGTAGAACCGGCGGGCCCGGCCGTTCTCCTTCAGGACCCACAGCCGCAGCTCCCGGTAGCCGTCGGCGACCGCCCGCGACTGGGCCTCGGCCAGCAGCGCCCAGCCCACGCCCGTCGACACCCGCCGCGGCAGTACGTAGATCGCGTACAGCTCGCCCAGGCCGGGCACCGCGCCCTCCGCGTCGTCCTCGCGGTAGGGCCCGTACGCCGCCCAGCCCAGGACCTCCCCGTCCGCCTCGGCCACCAGCTGCACGGTGCCCCGGTTGCCCTCGGCGAACAGCTCCTTGCGCCGCACCGTCTCCTCGGCCACGTCCATCGCGTCCAGGTAGGAGTCGGGTATCAGCCCGGCGTACGCGAACTGCCAGCCGCGCACCCGCACCTCGGCGACCGCCGCGCAGTCCGCCTCGCGCATCTCCCGGATCCGGGTCACGACGCGGACCCTGTGACGGGCCCGGTCCCGGGCGCCCGGACGGCGGCGGGCAGCGCGGGGGCGGCCGGGGCGTGCGCCGGTTCGTGCGCCGGAGCGGAAGGGCGTCTGGTGCTCATGGCCCTCATCCTGGCGCATGCCACTGACAATCGGCACGCAAAATACCGCCCGGGCCGATCCGGCCCGGGCGGCACTCCTCCCACCTGCCCCGCAACGCGCTTGCGGTCAGGGCCCGTTCAGCTCCCCGGGGTGAAGCCGAGCAGCCCGTGCAGGGCCGCCCCGCCCGTCGCCGCCCCGGTGATCCCGGCCGCCTTCGTCACCGAGGGCGCCGCCGGCGTGGGGTCCGGGACCTTGGCGCAGACCGCGTCCGCGTCGCCGTGCCCGCTGCCCCGGGGCACCTTGCCGGTGTCCAGGTACTGCGCCAGGTAGCGGTCCAGGCAGGCGTTCCCGCCCAAGGTGATCGCGTGGTTGCCGCCGCCCTGCTCCACCACCAGGCTGGAGCCGCGCAGCAGCCGGTGCACGGCCACGCCGCCCGGGTAGGGGGTGGCCGGGTCGTCGGTCGCCTGGAACAGCAGCACCGGCGGCAGTTCGCGGTTGGCCAGGCCCGGCTGCTTCAGCGAGCCCACCGGCCAGGTCGCGCACGGCGCGTTGTACCAGGCGTTGTTCCAGGTGGTGAACGGCGCCTTCTTGTAGACCTCCTGGTTGTCCTCGCGCCAGGTGTCCCAGTCGCGCGGCCAGCGCGCGTCGCGGCACTGCACGGCCGCGTACACCGAGTAGCCGTTGTCCCCGGAGGCGTCGATCGCCGCGAAGGCGCGGTAGGTGTCGACCAGCGGGGCGGTGTCGTGCCCGTTGGCGTACGCGGCGAACGCCTCGGCCAGGTAGGGCCAGTAGCCGTTGTAGTAGCCGCCGGGCAGGAAGGTGTCCTCCAGCTCGGCCGCGCCGACCACCCCGCCCGCGGGACGGGCACGCAGCTCGCGCTGCATCGCGTACCACTTCGCCTCGACCTTCGCCGGATCGGTGCCCAGGTGGTAGGCGGAGTCGTACTTCGCCGTCCAGGCGAGGAAGGCCTTCTGGCGGGCGTCGAAGCCGAGGTCCTGGCTGAGGTTGTCGTCGTACCAGACGCCGCGCGGGTCGACCACGGAGTCGAGGACCAGGCGGCGCACCCGCTCGGGGAACAGGCGCGCGTAGACCGCGCCGAGGTAGGTGCCGTAGGAGTAGCCGAAGTAGTTGATCTTCCGGGCGCCCAGTGCCTTCCGGACGGAGTCCAGGTCGCGCGCGGTGCTCAGGGTGTCGATGTGGCGCAGCAGGGAGCCGTACTTCTTGCCGCAGGCGGCGGCGAAGGACGCGGCGCGCGCCCGGTTGGTCCGCTCGTCGCGCGCGCCGAGCGGCACGGAGGCCGGGCGCACGGGGTCGAAGTAGCCGGGCACGCAGTCCAGCGCGGGACTGCTCTTGCCGACGCCGCGCGGGTCGAACCCGATCACGTCGTACTGCGCGGCCGTCGCGGCGGGCAGCGAGGCCGCGACGAACCCGGCCAGGGTGAGGCCGCTGGCCCCGGGGCCGCCGGGGTTGACGAGCAGCGGGCCCTGGTAGGTCTTCGCGGTGTGCGCGACCCGCGACAGGGCCAGCGTGATCTGCTGCCCGCGCGGGGCGTCGTGGTCCAGCGGGACCCGGACCGAGGAGCACTCCAGCCGCGGGTAGTCGTCGGTGGGACACGGCGTCCACTTCAGGGACGAGGCCGTCTCCTGGAGGGGGTCGGTGCGCGGCTGGGCCGCCGACGGCAGGGCCGACAGCAGTCCGGCGGTCAGGGTCGCCACCCCGATGAGTACTCCTGCGCGTTTCTTCACTTGGCCTCCCGGTCGGAAGGGAACGCGGCTGTGGGTCCCCACAGCCCCCGCCGCATGGTGCCGGACGGGGCGTACGGGAGGGGCGCGTTCTGCCGGGACTTGACCTGATCGAGGGGTTCGGGGCCGCGGGGTCTCCGGCCGGGGCTCAGAGCAGGGTCAGCTGCGTGGGGCCGTCCTCGCGCGCGTGCGCGTGGTGCTCGGGCACCGGGACGCGGCGGGCGGCGCCGCGCCCGGCGGGGCCGATCCCGTACTCGGCGGCGAGCTCGTGCACGTACCGGGTGATGCGCCGCTGGTACCAGGTGGGCGCGTACGCCCCGTCCGCGTACAGCCGCTCGTAGCGCCCCACCAGCTCCGGGTGCAGCCGCCGCAGCCAGCTGAAGAACCACTCCCGCGCGCCCGGGCGCAGGTGCAGCACCAGCGGGGTCACCGAGGTCGCACCGGCCTCGGCGATCGCGCGGACGGTGGCCCGCAGCTGTTCGGGCCGGTCGCCCAGGAACGGGATCACGGGCGCCATCAGCACCCCGCACCCGATGCCGTGGTCGCCGAGCGTCCGTACGACGTCCAGGCGCCGCTCGGGGGCCGGGGTGCCCGGCTCCACGGTGCGCCACAGCTCCTCGTCGGTGAAGCCCACCGAGACGCAGACGCCCACCTCGGTCACCTCGTTGGCCTGCCGCAGCAGCTCCAGGTCGCGCAGGACCAGGGTGCCCTTGGTGAGCACGGAGAACGGGTTGGCGCGGTCGCGCAGCGCGGCCAGGATGCCGGGCATCAGCCGGTAGCGGCCCTCGGCCCGCTGGTAGCAGTCGACGTTGGTGCCCATCGCGACGTGCGCGCCCTGCCAGCGGGGCGAGGCGAGCTGGCGGCGCAGCACCTCGGCGGCGTTGGTCTTGACCACGATCTGGGAGTCGAAGCCCAGGCCGGTGTCCAGGTCCAGGTAGCCGTGCGTCTTGCGGGCGAAGCAGTACACGCACGCGTGCGTGCAGCCCCGGTAGGGGTTCACGGTCCACTCGAACGGCATGCGGGAGGCGCCCGGCACCCGGTTGAGGACCGAGCGGGCCCGCACCTCGTGGAAGGTGATGCCCCGGAACTCCGGGGTGTCGAAGGTACGGGTGGTCACCGCGTCCGTGCCGAACAGGGCGCCGTCCGTGCTCCCGGCCGGCCCGCCGTCGCGGTCGCTGAGGTGGTCCCAGCGCATGGGCGCCTCCTTCGGGGCTGTCGTCTCGGGTCGCTCGCGTCCCTCTCGTACCCCAGAATAGAACACCTGTTCCCTTCGTGGTCGCAACCCGGATTTTGGGCGGCCCCCGCACAGGTGGTTGGCTGTTCCCGCCCCCGTGGCCCGCCCTGGCGGGCCCACCCGGTGGGGTCCCGTAAGAACGAGTGCTGGAGGAACTGGCATGGCGCAGGTAGAGGCCACGACGGAACGGATCATCGCGGCGGACGCGGAGACGGTGTTCGACGCGCTGGCCGACTACAAGGACACCCGCGCGAAGCTCCTGCCCGAGCACTTCAGCGAGTACGAGGTGCGCGAGGGCGGCGACGGCGAGGGCACCCTGGTGCACTGGAAGCTCCAGGCCACCAGCAAGCGCGTGCGCGACTGCCTGCTGGAGGTCAGCGAGCCGACCGACGGACAGCTGGTGGAGAAGGACCGCAACTCCTCCATGGTCACCACCTGGACCGTCACCCCGGCCGGTGAGGGCCAGTCCAAGGCCGTCGTCTCCTCCGTGTGGAACGGCGCGGGCGGCATCGGCGGCTTCTTCGAGCGGACCTTCGCCCCCAAGGGCCTCGGCCGGATCTACGACGCCGTGCTCGCCAAGCTCGCCGCCGAAGTGGAGAAGTAGCCCTCCGCGCACCCCTGTTGAGTGGTCCGGGCACTCACCGGATCGAGTGGATTCGCGTGCGGGGGTGTTGTACGGCGTAGGGGCTCCGACCGGCGCACTTGCCGATTCCGCACGCTCCCGGCGCGACTCGTCGCGCTTGCCCTCCGTTGTCGCGTAATGCGAGAAATGGGCGGCGCAGGCGCGACGAGGGGAGCAGCAGGTGGGCGGGATCACGTTGGTCAAGGACGGGCACGTCGTCACGGACGACGGCCCGGGGCCCGGCTCCGCCACCGGGGCGCCCCCGCCGCCGTCCCCACCGGGACTGGCCGCGACGGAGGCCCTCAGCCCCCGCCAAGTCCGGCTGGTCTTCGTCGGGTTGATGCTCGCGCTGCTGCTCGCCGCGCTGGAGCAGATGATCGTCGCCACCGCACTGCCCAAGATCGTGGGCGAGTTGCAGGGCCTGGACCGGATGCCGTGGGCGATCACCGCCTACCTGCTGACCTCCACCATCGGCCTGCCGGTCTACGGCAAGCTCGGCGACCTCCTGGGCCGCAAGGGCGTCTTCCAGTTCGCCATCGTGGTGTTCGTCATCGGCTCCGCCCTCGCGGGCTGGTCGCGCACCATGGACCAGCTGATCGCCTTCCGCGCCCTCCAGGGCATCGGCGCGGGCGGCCTCATGATCGGCGTGCAGGCGATCATCGCGGACATCGTGCCGCCCCGCGAACGCGGCCGCTTCATGGGCCTGATCGGCGCCGCCTTCGGTCTCGCCTCGGTCGCCGGACCCCTGCTCGGCGGCTTCTTCACCGACCACGTCTCCTGGCGCTGGTGCTTCTACTTCAACGTGCCCTTCGGCCTGGTCACCCTCGCCGTCATCACCGTCGTCCTCAAGCTGCCCAGGCCGCGCGTCCGGGCCCGCTTCGACTTCCTGGGCACCCTGCTGCTCGCCGCGTTCTCCACCTGCCTGGTCCTGCTGACCAGTTGGGGCGGCAGCGAGTACGCGTGGGGCTCGCGCCAGATCATCGGCCTGGCCGCCGGCGCCGTGGGAAGCCTCCTGCTGCTCGTGGCCGTCGAGTCGCGCGCCGCCGAACCCCTCATCCCGCTGCGGCTGTTCCGCGACTCCGTGTTCAACATCTCCGGCCTGATCGGCGCGGTCGTCGGCGTCGCCCTGTTCGGCGCCGCCAGCTACCTGCCCACCTTCCTGCAGATGGTCGACGGGGCCACCGCCACCGAGTCCGGCCTGCTGATGCTCCCCATGATGGGCGGCATCGTCGGCGCCTCCATCGTCTCCGGCCAGCTCATCAGCCGCACCGGCCACTACCGGATCTACCCGATCCTCGGCACCGGCGTCTCCGCCGTCGGCATGTGGCTGCTCTCCCGCCTCGAAACCGACACCCCGCGCCTGGAGTACAGCCTCTGGCAGGCCGTGCTCGGCATCGGCATCGGCCTGGTCATGCCCGTCCTCGTGCTCGCCGTGCAGAACTCCGTACGGCCCGCCGACCTCGGCACCGCCACCAGTGCCAACAACTACTTCCGGCAGATCGGCGGCAGCGTCGGCGCCGCGGTGTTCGGCACGCTCTTCGCCGCCCGCCTCACCGACGCGCTCGCCGACCGGCTGCCGGCCGGGGCCGGCCTGCCCGACCCCGAGTCGATCACCCCGCAGGTCGTCCACTCGCTGCCGCCCGCGCTGCGCGACGCGTACGTCCAGGCGTACGCGGACGCCATGCCGAGGATCTTCCTCTACCTCGTGCCGGTCCTCGTGCTCGGACTGCTCATCGCCTTCTTCCTCAAGGAGAAACCGCTGGTGTCCCACAACGCCCCCGTCACCGACACGGCCCCCCTCCCCACGACCGCGCCCGTCCCGGCCGCCCGCGCCGCGCCGTCCTTCGGCTCCGGCGTCCCGGTCTGCGGCACCGTCCAGCACCACGACGGCAGCTGCGTCCCGCGCGCCGCGCTCACCCTGATCGACGTCCACGGCCAGCAGGTCGGCCGGGGCGCCAGCGGCGAGGACGGCCGGTACGCGCTGAGCGTGCCCGGGGCCGGGGCGTACGTGATGATCGCCGCCGCCGGAGGCCACCAGCCGCAGGCGGTGTCCGTCACCGTCGGCGAGCGCCCCGTCGACCTCGACGTGGTCCTCGGCGGCGCCGGACGCCTCGCGGGCACCGTGCTGACCCCCGACGGCGCCCCCGTGCGCGACGCCTCCGTCACCCTCACCGACGTGCGCGGCGAGGTCGTCGCCACCACCCGCAGCGGCCGCGAGGGCACCTACACCATCGGCGAACTGGTCGCCGGCGAGTACACCCTCGCCGCCAGCGCCCCCGCCTTCCGCCCGGCCGCCCTCCCGGTGAGCGTGCAGTCCTCCCGCGAGACCCGCCAGGACGTCGAACTGGCCGGCGGCGCCGTGCTGCGCGGCACCGTGCGGGCCGGCGGCGGACGGCCCGTGGAGGACGCCCGGGTCACCCTCCTCGACGCCGCCGGGAACGTCGTCGACACCCTCACCACGGGCGCCGACGGCACCTTCCGCTTCGTCGACCTCTCCTCCGGCGAGTACACCGTGATCGCCGCCGGCTACCCGCCGGTCGCCACCGTCCTCCAGGTCGCCGGGGGCGGCCGCACCGAGCGCGACCTCCAGCTCGGCCACGAGGACTGACCGGCCCGCGACACCGCCCCCTCGTCCGGCCCGGGGGCGACGGACCGCATTCCTGCGGTCCGTCGCCCCCGAGGCACGTCCGCGAACACGCCGGGCGCCGACGGGCAGGGCGTCCAACTGCCGTCGAACTGCCCTCGAAATGGCTGGTCGTGGGCCACAACGGGTGAACCAGAGGTCTGGTCCACCGACAGTTATCCACAGGGCTGGCCCGGCCGCCGGGCGGCGCGTACGGTTTCCAGGCATGAAGATCCTGATCAGCGCCGACATGGAGGGCGCCACCGGAGTCACCTGGCCGGCCGACGTGCTGCCCGGGACGCCCCAGTGGGAGCGCTGCCGCTCGATGTTCACCTCCGACGTGAACGCGGCGGTGCTCGGCTTCCTCGACGGCGGCGCCGACCAGGTGCTGGTCAACGAGGCCCACTGGACCATGCGCAACCTGCTCCTCGAGCGGCTCGACGACCGCGCCGAGATGCTCACCGGGCGCCACAAGTCGCTCTCCATGGTGGAGGGCGTGCAGCACGGTGACGTGGACGGCGTGGCCTTCGTCGGGTACCACACGGGCGCGGGCGCCGAGGGCGTCCTCGCCCACACCTACCTCGCCAACTCCATCACCGGGGTGTGGCTCGACGGCGAGCGCGCCAGCGAGGGCCTGCTCAACGCACGGGTGGCCGCCGAGTTCGGAGTGCCCGTCATCCTGGTCACCGGCGACGACCTCACCTGCGAGGACGCCCTGGGATACGCGCCGGAGGCCCGCAAGGTCGCCGTCAAGGACCACGTCTCGCGGTACGCGGCGGTGTGCCGCACCCCGGCGCGCACGGCCGCCGACATCCGGGCCGCCGCCCGGGACGCCACCGCGATCGCCGTGCGCCACCGGCCCGTCGACGCCGGGCCGTTCACGGTGCAGGTGGAGTTCGACGCCGAGCACCTGGCCGCCGCCGCGACCGTCGTCCCCGGCGTGGCGCGGACCGGGGAGCGCAGGATCGCCTACACCAGTACGACCATGTACGAGTGCATTCGCACGTTCAAGGCGGTCACGACGATCGTGTCGGCCGCCGTGGAGGAGCAGTATGGCTGACGTGACGCCTCTGGACGCCCGGGCCCTCGACGAGGTGGTGGACTTCACCTCCGAGCTGATCCGCGTGGACACCACCAACCGCGGCGCGGGGGACTGCCGGGAGCGGCCCGCGGCGGAGTACGCGGCGGAGAAGCTGGCCGGAGCGGGCCTCGAACCGCTCCTCCTGGAGCGCACCCCGGGCCGCACCAACGTCGTCGCCCGCATCGAGGGCACCGACCCGTCCGCAGACGCCCTGCTCGTCCACGGCCACCTCGACGTGGTGCCCGCCGAACCGGCCGACTGGAGCGTCCACCCCTTCTCCGGCGAGGTCCGCGACGGCGTCGTGTGGGGGCGCGGCGCCATCGACATGAAGAACATGGACGCGATGGTGCTCTCCGTGGTGCGGTCCTGGGCCCGCACCGGGACGCGGCCCCGGCGCGACATCGTGATCGCGTTCACCGCGGACGAGGAGGCCAGCGCCGTCGACGGCTCCGGCTACCTGGCCGACCACCACCCCGGCCTCTTCGAGGGCTGTACGGAGGGCGTCAGCGAGTCCGGCGCGTTCACCTTCCACGCCGGACCCGGCCTCGCCCTCTACCCGATCGCCGCCGGCGAGCGCGGCACCGCCTGGATCGAGCTCACCGCCCACGGCAAGGCCGGCCACGGGTCCAAGGTCAACCAGGCCAACGCGGTCAGCAGGCTCGCCGCCGCCGTCGCCCGCATCGGCGACCACACCTGGCCGGTCCGCCTCACCCCGACCGTGCGCGCCGCCCTCGCCGAACTGGCCGCGGTGCACGGCATCGAGACCGACGTCCACGCCCCCGACTTCGACGCCGACCTGCTGCTCGACAAGCTCGGCCCGGCCGCCGCCCTGGTCGCGCCCACCGTCCGCAACAGCGCCAACCCGACCATGCTGAACGCCGGGTACAAGATCAACGTGATCCCGGGGCACGCCGTCGCCCACGTCGACGGACGCGTCCTGCCCGGCGGCGAGGACGAGTTCCGCGAGACCCTCGACCGGCTCACCGGACCCCACGTCGACTGGGAGTTCCAGCACCGCGAGGTCGCCCTCCAGGCCCCGGTCGACTCGCCGACGTACGCACGGATGCGCGCCGCCATCGAGCGCTTCGACCCCGCCGCGCGCGTCGTCCCGTACTGCATGTCGGGCGGCACCGACGCCAAGCAGTTCTCCCGGCTCGGCATCACCGGCTACGGCTTCTCCCCGCTGAAACTGCCCGTCGGCTTCGACTACCAGGCCCTGTTCCACGGCGTCGACGAGCGCGTTCCCGTCGACGCCCTGCACTTCGGCGTCCGCGCCCTCGACCACTTCCTGCAGACCGCATAGGGGGATCTCGCATGGTACCCACGGGCGCCTACGGCACCTGGCCCTCACCCATCGACGCCGCGCTCGCCGCCTCGCACGACGGCCGCCCCGACAACGTGGGGGTGGTCGGCGACGAGGTGTGGTGGACGGCGCCGCGCCCCGCCGAGTCGGGCCGGCGCACCCTCGTGCGCCGCCGCGCCGACGGCACGCAGGAGTCGGTGCTGCCCGCCCCGTGGAACGTGCGCAGCAGGGTCATCGAGTACGGCGGACAGCCCTGGGCCGGCACCGAGCGCCCCGGCACCGGGCCGCTGATCGTCTTTTGCCACTTCCCCGACCAGCGGCTGTACGCGTACGAACCGGACGGCTCGGGCGAGCCCGTACCGCTCACCCCCGTCTCCGCCACCGGCGGCGGACTGCGCTGGGTGGACCCCGTCATCCTCCCGGACCGGGGCGAGGTCTGGTGCGTACTGGAGGAGTTCACCGGCGAGGGCCCCACCGACCTGCGCCGCGTCATCGCCGCCGTGCCCCTGGACGGGTCGGCCGCCGAGGACCGCGCGGCCGTGCGGGAGCTCACCGACGACCGGCACCGCTTCGTCACCGGCCCCCGGCTCTCCCCGGACGGGCGGCGGGCCGCCTGGATCGCCTGGGACCACCCGCGGATGCCCTGGGACGGCACCGTCGTGATGACCGGGGAGGTGGCGCCGGACGGTCCGTTCACCGGGGTGCGGCCCGTGGTCGGCGCCACCGACGAGTCCGTCTGCCAGATCGAGTGGGCCCCCGACGGCTCCCTGCTCTTCGTCTCCGACCTCGGCGGCCACTGGTGGGAGCTCCAGCGCACCCGGCCCGACGCCACCGCCACCGGCGTCGTGCCCAGCAGCAACCTCTGCCCCGGGCGCGCCGAGGAGTTCGGCGGCGCCCTGTGGAAGATCGGCCAGCGCTGGTTCCTCCCGCTGGAGAACGGCACGGTCGCGGCCATCCACGGCAAGGGCTCCACCGCCCTCGGCATACTCGACCCCGAGACCGGCGAACTCGTCGACGCCGCCGGGCCCTGGACCGAATGGGCCTCCACCCTCGCCGTGCACGGCAACCGCGTCATCGGTGTCGCCGCCAGCCCCCGCAGCGGCTACGAGGTCGTCGAACTGGACACCTGCACCGGCCGGGCCCGCGTCATCGGCGCCGCCCACCAGGACCCCGTCGACCCGGCGTACTACCCCGAGCCGCAGATCCGCACCTTCACCGGACCCGACGACCGCGAGGTCCACGCCCACGTCTACCCGCCGCACAACCCCGACCGGATCGCCCCCGACGACGAACTGCCGCCCTACGTCGTCTGGGCGCACGGCGGCCCCACCGGGCACGCGCCGCTCGTCCTGGACCTGGAGATCGCCTACTTCACCTCGCGCGGCATCGGCGTCGCCGAGGTCAACTACGGCGGCTCCACCGGCTACGGCCGCGAGTACCGCGAGCGGCTGCGCGAACAGTGGGGCGTCGTCGACGTCGAGGACTGCGCCGCCGTCGCCCGCGCCCTGGCCGCCGAGGGCACCGCCGACCCGGCGCGCCTGGCCATCCGCGGCGGCAGCGCCGGCGGCTGGACCACCGCCGCCTCCCTCACCTCCACCGACGTCTACGCCTGCGGCACCATCCTGTACCCCATCCTCGACCTCACCGCCTGGGGCACCGGCGAGACCCACGACTTCGAGTCCCAGTACCTGGAGTCCCTGGTCGGCCCGATCGCCGAGGTGCCCGCCCGCTACCAGGAGCGCTCGCCCGCCAGTCACGTCGACCGGATCACCACGCCGTTCCTGCTGCTCCAGGGGCTGGACGACCCGATCTGCCCCCCGGCGCAGAGCGAGCGGTTCCTGGCGCGCACGGCCGGGCGCGGCATCGCCCACGCGTACCTCGCCTTCGAGGGCGAGGGCCACGGCTTCCGCCGCGCCGACACCATGGTCCGCGCCCTGGAGGCCGAACTCTCCCTGTACGCCCAGACGTTCGGCATCAGCCGGGACGACGTGACGCCACTGGAGATGCGCAAGTGAACCTCGCACCCCTGACCCGCCCGCCCCGGCTGCGGCCCGGAGCCCGGGTGGCCGTCGTCTCGCCCAGCGGCCCGGTGCCCGAGGAGCGCCTGCGGGCCGGGCTGGAGCTGCTGCGCGGCTGGGACCTGGACCCGGTCGTCGCGCCGCACGTCCTGGACGTCCACCCGCGCCTGGGCCACCTGGCCGGGGCCGACGCCGACCGGGCGCGTGACCTGGAGGACGCCTGGTGCGACCCACGGGTCTCGGCGGTGATCTGCGCGCGCGGCGGGTACGGCGCCCAGCGGATGGCCGACCTGGTGGACTGGGCGGCGATGCGTGCGGCCGGGCCCAAGGTCTTCGTCGGCTACAGCGACGTGACGGCGCTGCACGAGGCGTTCGCCCTGCGCACCGGTCTGGTCACGCTGCACGGGCCGATGGTCGGGGCGGCCTCCTTCATCAAGGACGCCCGCACCCAGGAGTCGCTGCGGGCCACCCTGTTCGAGCCCGAGTCGGTCCTCGAACTCGGCCTGGAGGGGGCGCGGGCGCTGGTGCCCGGGCGGGCGCGCGGGGTGACGGTGGGCGGCTGCGCGTCCCTGCTCGCCGGGGACCTGGGCACGCCCGGGGCACGGGGCGGCGTGCCCGGCGGGCTGCTGCTCCTGGAGGACGTGGGCGAGGAGCCGTACCGCCTGGACCGGATCCTGACACAGCTGCTGCGCGCGGGCTGGCTGGACGGGGTGGCCGGGGTGGGGCTCGGCTCCTGGCAGGAGTGCGGCCCCTACGAGCGGGTGCGGGCGGTGCTGGAGGACCGGCTCGGCGGCCTGGGGGTGCCGGTGGTGGAGCAGCTGGGCTTCGGCCACTGCGAGCCGGCGCTGACCGTGCCGCTGGGCGTGGCCGCGGAGCTCCTGGCGGGGGAGCGGGGCGTACTGCGGCTGGAGGAGCCCGCGTTGGCGTGAGGGAGGGGGCACGGGTGGGTCGGGCTGGGGCTGGGGCGTGGCCCGAGGTGCGGCCCGGGGCGGGGCTTGGGGTGCGACCTGGGGTGGAGCCCGGGGTGGTTCGGGATACGGCCCGGGGCGGGGCTTTTCGGCTGGGGGCGGGTGAGGCTCCGGGCGTGTGGCGGGGCGCGGGGGGCGCGTGGGCCGGGGTGACGCGCTCCCGGTTTCACTCCATCTCCGCCGTGAACCGCCGTCACGAGCGTTGACGCTGCCGTTACACGTGTCACAGCATGGGCCTCGGCCGTCTACCGGCCGCCAGCACAGGCCGGCCGAGCGGACCGGCGGTGCGAGGCGCCCGGTGTCCTCGACGTGGAGGTTCCCGTGCCCCGATCCCGTACAGGCCGAACGCCCCGCCCCCGTGGGGGACTCGCGTTGCTCTCCGGCGCCGCCCTGGCCCTGCCGCTGCTGCTCGCGGGCCCGGCGAGCGGTGCCGACGCGAGTGCCACCGACGCGAGTGCCGCCCGTGCGGGCGGAGTCGCCGACAGCGGCCGGTCGGGCGTCACCGCGTTGAAGTTCACCGTCCAGGCGGGCGGTCGCCGGTGCACCGTGGACGCCGACCTCTACCGCCCCGCCGGTGCCGACGCGGCCCACCCCGCGCCCGCGGTGCTGACCACCAACGGCTTCGGCGGCAGCAAGTCCGACGGTTCCACCGACGCCACCGCCCGCGCCTTCGCCGCCCGGGGCTACGTCGCCCTCGCCTACTCCGGCCTCGGGTTCGGCGGGACCGGCTGCCTGATCTCGCTGGACGACCCGCGCATCGACGGCGCCGCCGCCTCCCGGCTCATCGACTTCCTGGGCGGCGTCGCGACGGCCGACGACGGCACCCGGGCCGACTTCGTCACCCGCGACCGCGCGGGCGACCCCCGGGTCGGCATGATCGGCGGCTCCTACGGCGGCGCCGTCCAGCTCGCCACCGCCGCCGTCGACCACCGCGTCGACGCCCTCGTCCCGATGATCACCTGGCACGACCTGTCGTACGCGCTGAGTCCCAACAACGCGGGGCCGGTCCGGGCGGCAGGGATGAGCTCCCTGGTACCGCCGTCCGATGACGCGGTGCCGTCCGGAGCGTTCAAATGGCAGTGGGCCAACGGCTTCTACCTGATGGGCGAGGGCCAGCCGCTGCTCGTGCCCTCGCTCGACCCCTCGCGGATCAACAAGCTCGGCTGCCTGCACTTCACGACCCCGGCCTGCGACACGATCAAGCTGCTCAACTCCGGCCGCTATCCGGCCGGTGACGCCGCCGCGATGACCGCGTACGCGCGCAGCGTCTCGCCGGTCGGCTACCTCGACCGGGTCGCGGCGCCCACCCTGCTGGTGCAGGGACAGGCCGACACGCTGTTCAACCTCAACGAGGCGCGGGCCAGTTACGAGCGGCTGAGGGCGCGCGGCACCGAGACCCGGATGATCTGGCAGTCCTGGGGCCACAGCGGCGGGGTCACCGACCCGGCCGCCGGGGAACTCGACCTCGCCCGGGGCAACTTGGAGACCAGCTACGTGGGTCGGCGGATCCTCGCCTGGTTCGACCGGTACCTGCGCGGGAACACGGCGGCGGACCTCGGCCCGGCGTTCGCGTACTACCGCGACTGGCGCAGTGGGTACGGCGAGGCGGCCACCCTGCCGCCGCTGTCGCGCACCCTCTACCTCTCCGGTGACGCCCGGCTCGTCGACGACCGCTCCGAGGTCGTGCGCGGCGCCCGCCAGTACCGCAACTGGCCGGTGCCGACCAGCCATTCGGAGTCGTCGATCGCCGGGATGATCGGACTGCCCGACCCAGCGCCGTACGACACCGCGGGCACGTACCTCGGCTGGACCAGCGCCCCGCTGGTCGCGCCGGTGGACGTGGTGGGCGCCCCGAGGGCCACGCTCCGGGTGCGTTCCCCGGAGGCCGAGCGCACCCAGGGGTCCGGGGACCTGGCGGACAAGCTGGTGCTGTTCGCAAAGGTCTACGACGTGGCGCCCGACGGCACCAGCACCCTGGTGAACCGGCTGGTCGCGCCGGTGCGGGTGCCCGACGTGCGGAAGCCGTTCACGGTGACGCTCCCGGGCGTCGTGCACCGCTACGACCGGGGCCACCGGCTGCGGTTCGTGATCGCGGCCAGCGACGACGCGTACTTCGGCAACCGGGGGATCAAGTCCGTCACCGTGACCAGTGCACCCGGAGACACCGGTGTCCTCCAACTCCCCGTCGTGCAGGGCGAGTCGGACTGATGGTCCGGAGGTGGTGGCCCGAGGTCTCAAGGCCGCCTGCGAACCCACCGGCCTTGAGGGCCCACGGGAAGGGGAGCGGGAGTGCCGCCCGTCGGGGGGCGGGCGGCACCTCGCGAACGGCTCAGCCGGCCTGGGCGGCCAGCGCGGCGTAGCCGGGGCGGATGACCTCGTCGATCAGCCGGCGGCGCTGCGGCAGCGGCAGGAACGCCGACTCCACGGCGGCCACCGTGAACTCCTCGAAGACCTCCGGGCCGTAGCCGAACGCGTCCGCCATGTGCTGGAACTCGCGGCTCATCGTGGTGCCCGAGACCAGCCGGTTGTCGGTGTTGAGCGTGATGCGGAAGCCCAGGCGGCGCAGCTGGTCGATCGGGTGCGTCGCGTAGTCCTTGGCCGCGCCCGTCTGGAGGTTGGAGGTCGGGCAGACCTCCAGGGCGATGCGGTTGTCGCGGACGTACGCGGCGAGGTGGCCCGGCGTCCCGTCGGGTGCGATGTCATCGGTGATGCGTACGCCGTGACCGATCCGCTCGGCGCCGCAGACCTGCACCGCCTCGTGGATCGACTCGGCGCCCACGGCCTCGCCCGCGTGGATGGTGAAGTGGCAGTTGTGCCGCTTCAGGTGCTGGAACGCCGGCAGGTGGTTGGCCGGCGGGTTGCCGATCTCGCCGCCCGCGATGTCGAAGCCCACCACGCCGCGCTCACGGTGCGCGACGGTCAGCTCGGCGATCTCCAGGGAGCGGTTCGTGTGGCGCATGCCGGTGAGCAGGGTGCCGACGGTGATGCGGCCGCCGGCGCGGCGCTCGCCCTCGCGGAAGCCGTCGTTGACCGCCTCGACGACCTCGTCCAGGGTCAGCCCGGCCGCCAGGTGCTGCTCCGGCGCGTAGCGCACCTCGGCGTAGACGACCCCGTCCGCCGCCAGGTCCTCGGCGCACTCGGCCGCGACCCGGAACAGCGCCTCGCGCGTCTGCATGACGGCGCAGGTGTGCGCGAAGGTCTCCAGGTAGCGCTCCAGCGAACCGGAGTCGGCGGCGTCGCGGAACCAGGTGCCCAGCGCGGCGGGGTCCTCGGTGGGCAGGCCGGTGTAGCCGCACGCGCGGGCCAGCTCGATGATCGTGGCGGGGCGCAGGCCGCCGTCCAGGTGGTCGTGCAGGACGGCCTTGGGGGCGCTGCGGATCCAGTCGGAGACCTCGGCGGCAGCGGCGGCAGGGTTGTCAGACAAGTGCATGGCGCGGAAGTGTACGTCACTCCCGCGCCCCGCGCTGTGACGGGAGCGACAGGGCGGGAGCCCGTAGGCCGGAGGCCGTCTCCGGAGCGGGCCCCGGGGATGCGGCCCGGAGTCCGGCGGCGCCGGGTCCCGGGGTCCGGGCCACCGCTCAGCCCGACTGGAGCACCGGTAGCGCGGGCGCGCCCGTCGGGAGCATGTGCTTCGCCGCGAGGACCGGGGTGTCCCCGACCCGTACCACCTGCGTCACCAGCACCGCGGGCGTGTCCGAAGGGCGGCCGAGCTGCTCGCCGCGGCGCTGCCCGAGCAGCGTCGCGCTCACGCTGCTGTGCGCGGTCAGCGGCACCCCGCGCGAGGCGCCCGTCAGCACCGCGAGCATCGAGGTGCGCTCCGGCGAAGCGGCGGTGCGCAGCGCCGTCGCGAAGGCCGGGTGGACCTGTTCGAGCACATCGTCCGGCGCCGCCCACTCATGGCTCAGCGCCGCCGCCGCACCGTCCCCGGCCAGCAGCGACTCCCAGAACCGCAGCTCGGCGCGGGCCGGGGCGAGCAGGTGCTGGGTGGTGAAGTCGGTGGGCTCCTCGACGGCCCGCAGCAGGGCCTGTACGCGCAGGGGCGCACCGGCCCCGATCAGCTCCTCCAGCGGCTGGACCTGCTCGAACCCGCGGCGCGGCGGGCGGTCGTTCACGGTGCGCCCCACCCCGCGCCGCACCGTGAGCAGCCCGTCCTCCTGGAGCAGCAGCAGCGCCTCGCGCAGCGCGGGACGGCTGACGCCGAGCTCACGGGCGAGCCGGGGCTCGGAGGGGAGGGTGGAGCCGGGCGGGTAGGTGCCGTCGTGGATGGCGTCGGCGATCCGCTCGTACAGCACCACCACGGGTCTGCGCTGTGCTCCGCCGACTGCCATGGTGCCTCCTCGACTCACTTGTCAGCTCACCTGCCAGCAAGTTACGGGGTGCGCGCGGGCCCCGGCAACGCGCACCCACCACCCCTGGCCAGGCATCGGGGAACGGCTGCCCGGATTCGGAACTCACAAGCGGAAGGGTCTTGACGTTTTACGCGCGTAGATCTCACTCTGTGGGAGCGGTACTTGTCTGACAGGTGAACAGTGGCTGTCGGGCTGAAGGCGGCATCACAGCAGGACATCCGAGGCAAAGGGGCCTACATGTCTACCTCGCACGGCCGGACGCGTTCCGGCGGCGACTCCGATCTCGCGGGCCGCGGGCCCATGCTCCTGGCGATGGTGCTGGCCGTGCTCGGCTACCAGATCAACGCCACGATGCTCAGCCCCGCGCTGCCGGACGTGATCGAGCGCCTCGGCACCACGACGGCCGCGGCGGGACTGTCCCAGACGCTGTTCTTCCTGATGGCGGCCATCGGCCAGGTCACCCTCGCCCGGCTCAGCGACCAGCGCGGCCGCAAGCCGATGATGCTGGTCTGCGCGGTCGTGCTGATCGTCGGGAACGTGCTGTGCGTCCTCGCCCCGAACATCGAGGTGTTCATCGCGGGCCGCATCCTCCAGGGCGTCTCGGCCGCCATGTTCACGCTGGCCTTCCTGACCCTGAACCAGACGCTCAGCCCCGCCGGCTTCGGCAAGGCCGCGGGCGTCGTCACCGCCGTCAACGGCGGCCTGGCCGGCGTCGACGCCATCGCCGGCGGCCAGATCGCCGACACCATCGGCTTCCGCGGCATCTTCGTCTGCTCCACGCTGATCGCCGTCGCGGGCCTGCTCGGAGTGCGCAGGTACGTCCCCGACGTCCCGCCGACCACCACCGACACCCGCTTCGACTCGCGCGGCATCGCCGCCCTCGCCCTGGGCCTCACCGGCATCCTGGTCGGCCTCGCCCAGGGCGCCGCCTGGGGCTGGACCTCGCCGCTCACCCTCGGCTTCCTGCTCGGCGGCCTGGCCGCGCTGGTGTTCTTCGTGCTCTCGCAGAAGACCGCCGCCAACCCCGTCATCGACCTGGACGTGCTGGCCTCGCGCCGCGCCTGGCCGCTGCTGATCACCACGATCTGCACCCTGGGCGGCGCGTTCGGCGCGATCGCCATGACCATCCCGCTCTTCTCGCAGGACGCCCGGGTCGGCCTCGGCCTGTCGGCGGTGGCCGCCGCCGTCCTCTTCCTCACCCCGATCCAGCTCATCGGGGTCGTCTCCGCGCCGCTGACCGGACGGCTCGGCCCGCGGCTCGGCTGGCGCACGGTCGTGGTGGCGGGCGCGGTGTCCAACCTGGTGATCTTCGTCTTCGCCACGGTGTTCCTGCACAACGAGTGGATCCTGGTCGCCTCGCTGGCCGCGCTGGGCTTCACGTACGGCGGCTTCATGCTCACCGGCCTCAACGGCCTCGCCGTCACCACCGCCCCCAAGGACAAGCCCGGCTCGCTCTCGGGGCTCAACGGCGCCTGCTTCGGCATCGGGGCCTCGCTCGGCATCGCCCTCGCCTCCGCCATGATCACCGGGGGCAGCGACGCCGGGGGCGTCACCGAGGCGGGCTACCAGCACGCGATGTACGCGGCCCTGGCCCTGCTCGCGGTCGGTGTCGTCACCGCCTTCCTGATCCAGCGCCCGGACCCGGCGCAGGAGGCGGCCGACGGGGACTCCGAACAGGGGCGGCCGCTGGTGCTGACGCACCACTGAGGCGGGCGACTGAGGCGAACGACTGAGCCGGGCGCGTGACGGGACGTCGAGGCGGGGCGTCGAGGCGGGCGCGTGACCGGTCATCGGGGTGCTCGCGTGACGGGTCACTGGGTGCACGCGTGACGCGTGCACGGTGACATGTCACCCGTACGGACCGTCCCACCGCTCCCTCACGCACCACAGTCGCCATGCTGGGTGCCGAGGGGGCGGCAGCGGCATTCCGGACGAGACGAAGGGACGGGTCATGAGCCCCAAGGACGCATCGAGCGGAGGGAAGTCCGGCGCGGTCGGGGCCTTCACCCCCGCACGCATCGCGGTCATCGCGATCGCGATCCTCGCCATCGTCTTCATCTTCGAGAACACCCGGCAGGTCAAGATCCGCCTGCTGATTCCCGAGGTCTCCATGCCGTTGTACCTCGCCCTGCTCGCCATGTTCGTGGTCGGCGTCCTGTGCGGCGGCTACTTCTTCAGGAGGCGCGCTAAGTGATGCGACGGCGTACAGCGACGGTGACGGCGGGCGCGGTGCTCGCCCTGGCGGCGATGACCGGTACGGCGGTGGCGGTGGCCGCCGGGCCGCCGATGCCCGACTTCTCGGGCAAGAGCCTGATGACGGTCTTCAACCAGCTCGACTACCGCACCCGGGTCGAGGTCCACGACGACAGCGGCTTCGACCGCAACGTCCTCTGGCCGCCGAGCTGGAAGGTGTGCACCCAGAGCCCGGCCAAGGGCGCCGCGCTGAACGGTCAGACGGTGACGATCGGCGTGGTGAAGAAGGCGGAGAAGTGCCCGGGGCAGAAGGCGCTGCACTCGTGACCTGAGCAGTGTGCGGGTGTGAGTGTCGCGTGTGACGTATGACGTGTGACGTGTGATGTGTGCGATGTCAGTGTCGCGCGTGACGTGTGACCGTGTACCGGTGCGGGCGCCCCCAGGGCCCCGCACCGTACCGTCCGTACCTCCCGGCCTACCCTGGCCCGATGGAAACGATCTACCTCACCGAGGGCCCCCGCGTGGGGCTGCGGCGCTTCCGGGACGAGGACGCCGACGAGTTCGTGGCGCGGGCCCGCGAGAGCCGGGAGCTGCACCGGCCCTGGCTGTTCCCGCCGCAGGACCGCGAGGCGTACGCCACGTACGTACGACCCCTGATCGACGACCCCACCCGGGCCGGCTTCCTCGTCTGCGACCGTGCCACCGGCGCGATCGGCGGGTTCTGCAACATCAACAACATCGTCCGGGGCGGCTTCAGGAGCGGCGCCCTCGGCTACGGCGCCTTCGCCCACGCGGCCGGGCGCGGTCTGATGGGCGAGGCCTTCGGGCTCGTCCTGGACCAGGCCTTCGGCCCGCTCGGCCTGCACCGCCTGGAGGCGAACGTGCAGCCCCTGAACGCGGCGTCCCTCGCGCTGGTGCGCCGCTGGGGGTTCCGCCTCGAAGGCTTCTCGCCCGACATGCTCTTCATCGACGGCGCCTGGCGCGACCACGAGCGATGGGCGATCACCGCGGACATGCACGAGTCGCGCGGGTCGCGCGCGTCCGTCAGCGGCGGCCCTTGTAGTTGATCTTCATGGTGTCCATGTCGGTGACCTTCGACTTCAACTCCGTGTGCGGATGGCCCAGTTCGGCCAGGGCCCGCTCCGCGTGGTCCTCGGCGATCGCGCCCGCCATCTCGTCGCCGTCCTCCGGATCGGAGTGGACGATGATCCGGTACGAGAAGTGCTTCAGCGTCCGGTCGTAGGAGAGCGAGCCCTCCTCGGTGAAGCGCATCGACTCCAGGCCGTGCCCGTCGAGGCCGGCGAGCAGCCGCGCCCGGCCCTCCGCCGACAGCCCGTCCCAGGCCCCGCGCACGATCACCCGGTACGTGTGCTGCGTGCTCATCGCTCTCCGCTTCCTTCCACGACGACGTCCGACGCTTGACGCAGGTCGTCAAACGCGTTGAACCTCCAGCCTACGGAAACGAGGATGGATCGCATGCGGAATATCGTCGTCGTGGACGCCCCCTCCAACCTGGGCCTTCGCCCGCCCGCCCCCGGTGCCGTGCCCGGCTGCTACAAGCTGGCCGGCGCCCTGCGCGAGAACCGGATCGTCCAGCGGCTGCGCGCCTTCGAGGGCGGTGTGGTCGTCCCGCCGCGCTACGACCGCGGCGACTGGCAGGAGGGCGACGGCGTCTTCAACGCCGGGGCCATCGCCGACTACACCCGCAAGCTCGCCGACCGCGTCGAACACCACGTGCGCGCGGGGGAGTTCACGCTCCTGCTCGGCGGCGACTGCTCCATCCAGCTCGGCGCGTCCCTCGCCCTCAAGCGGCTGGGCCGCTACGGACTCGTCGCCGTCGACGGCTCCGCCGACTTCCGCCACCCTGGCAACTCCGACCGGATCGGCGCCGCCGCGGGCGAGGAGCTGGCCCTGGGCACCGGGCGCGGGCAGCGGGACCTCGCCGACCTGGAGGGCCTCGGTCCCTATCTGCGCGACGAGGACGTTCGGCTGTTCGGGCTGCGGGACGGGGACGAGGACCTGCCGGAGCTGGCCGCCCTGCACATCCCGACCGTCACGGTCGGCGAACTGCGCGAGTGGGGCGCCAAGGCCCTGGCGGGCGCGGTGACGCAGGCGTACGAACTCGCCGGTGAGATCGCCGGGTTCTGGCTGCACGTGGACGCCGACGTGCTCGACCCCTCGGTGATGCCGGCCGTCGACAGCCAGGAGCCGGACGGGCTGATGCCCGACGAACTGCGGGAGCTGCTGCGGAAGTTGGTCCGCTCGCCGAGCTGCGTCGGCATGAACGTCACGGTGTACGACCCCGACCGCGACCCGGACGGCGTCGCGGGACGCCTGCTCACCGACCTGATCGTGGACGCGCTCACCGCGTCGTAGCGGCACCGGACGGGGCGCGACGGGGCGCGACGGGGCGCGACAGGGCGGGGCGCGCGGCAGGCGGAGGAAGCGGACTTGTCCGAATTTGCCGAAGCCTGACCCACGGAACCCCTGGTCGGCCCCGCACCTCCCGTGTTCCATGGTCGACATGACGACCGTACGACGCGCCGTACTGACGCTGCCCGCGGCCCCGCTGGGGCCCGACAACCCGCTGCCCGCCCTGCGTCCGCTCGACGAGGTCCACACCCTCGACGAGCAGGCCAAGCGGGGCATGCCGCGTGACATGGCACGGCAGATCGGGTACGAACCGCTGCGCACCCTGCTGCCCGTGCGCGTCCGCGACGGCTACGGGCGCGCCCGCACGCCCACCGGACTCGACGCGGTCGTGGTCGAGAACGACCGGCTGCGCGCCACCGTGCTCCCCGGGCTCGGCGGCCGTGTCCACTCCCTGCACCACAAGCCCACCGGACGCGAACTCGTCTACCGCAACCCGGTGTTCCAGCCCGCCGACTTCGCGCTCAACGGCGCCTGGTACTCCGGCGGCGTCGAATGGAACATCGGCGCCACCGGGCACACCACGCTGTCCTGCTCGCCGCTGCACGCCGCCGTCGTACCCGCCCCCGACGGCGGTCCGATGCTGCGGCTCTGGGAGTGGGAACGGCTGCGCGACGTGCCGTTCCAGGTCGACCTGTGGCTGCCGGAGCACTCCGACTTCCTGTACGTCGGCGTGCGGCTGCGCAACCCGCACGAGCGGCCCGTACCCGTGTACTGGTGGTCCAACATCGCCGTCCCCGAGGACCGGCGCGTGCTCGCCCCGGCCGAGGAGGCCTGGCACTTCGGCTACGAGCGGTCGCTGCGCCGGGTGCCCGTCCCCGAGTGCGACGGCGCGGACCGCACGTACCCGCTGAGGGGCGAGTACCCGGCCGACTACTTCTACGAGGTCCCCGACGGGGAGCGGAAGTGGATCGCGGCGCTCGACGAGGACGGTCACGGCCTGGCGCAGACCTCCACGGACGTGCTGCGCGGGCGCAAGCTGTTCCTGTGGGGCGCGGGCCCGGGCGGCCGGCGGTGGCAGGAGTGGCTGACCGAGCCGGGCACGCCTGGCTACGCGGAGGTCCAGGCGGGCCTGGCCCGCACCCAGTTGGAGCACGTCAAGCTGGAGGCCGAGCAGGAGCTGAGCTGGCTGGAGGCGTACGGACCGCTGAGCGCGGAGCCCGCCGCGGTGCACGGCGCCGACTGGGGCGCGGCCCGCGCGGAGGTCGCCGGACGGCTGGAGGAGGCGCTGCCGAGGGCCGCCGTCGAGGAGGCGTACACGGCCTGGCGCGAACGCGCGGCGGACGCCGAACCCGTCGAATCCCTTGCCACCGGCTCCGGTTGGGGTGCGCTGGAGGTCCTGCGGGCCGGGTGCAAACTGCCGGGCACGCCCTTCGACGAGTCCACGCTCGGCGAGGAACAGGCGCCCTGGCGGGAGTTGCTGCGCACCGGGGTGCTCCCGGTGCCCCGCAGGGTGGTGCCGCCGGGGCCGACGCTGGTGGCGCCGCACTGGCGGGACATGCTGGAGACGGCTCCGGCCGAGCCGCTCACCGAGTATCACCTGGGCGTCGCGCAGTGGCACGCCGGAGACCTCGCCCAGGCCGTGCGCAGCTGGGAGCGCGGTCTGCAACTCGCGCCTTCGCGCTGGCCGTTGCTGCGCTGCCTGGCCGTCGCCGACCGTGAGGGCGGCCATCCCGAGCGCGCCGCGGAACGCTACGCCGAGGCCTTCGCCGACCTCTGCGAGGAGCGCCGCGACGACGGTGAGGCCTGGACGGCGGCCACGGCGTCGCTGGCGCGGGAGGCGATGGGCGCGCTCCTCGACGTGGGGCGGGCGGACGGGGCGCGCCAGGTGTGGCGGGCGCTCTGGCCCGCGATCAGGAACCGGGGCGCCTTCCGCCTGATGGAGATTCAGCTACTGATAGCTGAGGGGGACTTGGCCTCCGCGCGCGCCGTGTTCGACGAGGGCTTCGAGGTGGCCGACCTGAGGGAGGGGGCCGAGGTGCTGGGAGAGGTGTGGGCCCGGCTGACGCGCGAACCGCTGCCGGAGAGGTACGAGTACCGGATGCGACCGCCGGAGTAGGGCGCACCACGGCGGTCCTCGGGCGGCTCCACGGGATGCTCCACGAGCCCGGGCCCATCGGGCGGCCCCACGAGCGGAGACCGGTGCGGGACGCTCAGACCCCGGCCATCCCGCGCCGGTCCGCGTACTCGAACACCGAACCGTCCGGGTGCACCGCGATCAGGTTGCGGCCCACCGGTGTCGGCACCGGGCCCGCCACGATCCGCGCCCCGGACTCCGACAGCGCGGTCTGCGCCTCGTCCACGTCGTCCACCGCGATCGTCGCCGCGACCTTGCGCAGCACGTCGAGCTCGGACTCGGGGCCGCTCATCAACAGGAAGCAGCCGACGGCCGCCACCCGTACGCCGCCGCGCTCGAAGCGCTGTGCCTGCGTGCCCGTGAGGCGCTCGTAGAAATCCACCGAGGATTCCAGGTCGTCGACGCAGACGCGCAGTGTCGTGCCGAGGATCTCCATGCGCACGAGCCTAGTTGGTCACCCCGGCACCCGGCACCCGATCCCGCGCGGTCACGGTCGCCGGGTACGCGAGTCGTTGTCGTACGGTCACCGGCGCCCGGCAGTCGGCCGCCGCCTCGCACCCGCAGGGCCCGCTACTCCTCCACCCGGCACAGCACCTCGCCGTGCGGGACCAGGAACCACGCGTCCTGCGCCGCGCCCCAGGTGCGCCACGCGTCGGCCGCCCGCTCCAGGTCCTCCTGCGTGGCGTGCCCGCCGTTCACCGCGATCTCCGCGTAGCCCGACGCGACCGTGCGGTCCGCCCACAGGCCGCTCCACCACGCCCGCTCCTCCGCGGTGGCGTAGCACCAGGTCCCGGCGGTGGAGGTGATGTCGGTGAAGCCGGCCGCGCGCGCCCAGGACAGCAGGCGGCGTCCGGCGTCCGGCTCGCCGCCGTTGGCCCGGGCCACCCGGTGGTACAGGTCGTTCCAGTCGTCCAGCGCGGGTACCTCGGGGAACCAGGTGAACGCCCCGTAGTCGCTGTCGCGCGCCGCGACCACCCCGCCGGGACGGCACACCCGGCGCATCTCGCTCAGCGCCCGCACCGGATCGCCCACGTGCTGCAGCACCTGGTGGGCGTGGACCACGTCGAAGGAGTCGTCGGGGAAGTCCAGGGCGTGCACGTCGGCGACGGCGAACTCCACGTTGTCCAGGCCGCGTTCGGCCGCGTACGAGGCCGCCGCCTCCAGTACGTCGGGGGCGGCGTCCACCGCGGTCACCCGGCCCGGCGCGACGGCCGCGGCCAGGTCCGCGGTGATCGTGCCGGGGCCGCAGCCGACGTCCAGGACCCGCTGGCCCGGGCGCAGTTCGGGCAGCAGGTAGGCCGCCGAGTTCGCCGCCGTGCGCCAGCGGTGCGAGCGCAGCACGGACTCGTGGTGGCCGTGGGTGTAGACGGCGGTCTCTTTCGGCGTGGCGTGCGACATGGCCGGGCTCCCCTCGAACGTGACAGGTGAAACGGCACATTTCACCGGTGCCGCTCCCTGTGCGGTGCGTGACACCACCGTACGCGCTCGCGCCGCATGCTGAGATGGGCGTCTCGGCATGTGGTCAGCGCAGGTGAAGCGGACGTTAGCCGTCCCCGGCCTCGGGTACGCGGCCACCATGGACACGAACCTGACGAACCTGCCCCAGCAAGTCGCCCAGGTCGTCCGTGAGACCCTCAAGGACGAGCTGCGCGAACAGACCAGGAAGCAGCGGCAGTCGGCGCGCCTGTACGCCGGATCCGGTGCCGCCGGGCTGTACGGCGGAGCGGCCCTGGTGGCCTGCCTCGTCCTGCTCCTGGACCTGGTGATGCCCGCCTGGGCGGCCGCGCTCGTGGTCGCCGCCGTCCTGTTGGCCGCGGCCTTCCTGATGCGACAGGCGGCCCGCTCCGGCCGCACCCCGGCCGCCCGGGTGCCGGGCAGCGGCGCCGCGTCCGACGCACCCGTGCCCGGGGCCGCCGCCGTACCGGACGTGCAGGTGCCCGGCACCGACGCCCGGCCCGGCGCCACCGGCGGCGAGCCGCACGTCCGCACCCCGCGGACGCCGCCGCACGCCGACCCGGCCGGCGGCGTCCCGCCGATCCCGGCGCCCCCGACCGGCAGGCCCGGCACCGGCCGGTGATCCGGGCCCCGCACACGTGCGTGCACACAGTCACGCGTACACGTACGCGCACGGTCACGTACACGGAAACGGCCACGCGCGCACACCCACTCCAACGCGCACATCCACTCCAAGGGGAGCACCAGCATGGGGATGTCCCTCCGCTACGTCGGCGGCCCGACCGCGCTCCTGCGCTACGGCGACCTGCGCCTGGTCACCGACCCGACGTTCGACGCCCCGGGTGACTACCCGGTCGGCGACCGCGCCATGGTCAAGGACGCCGGGCCCGCCGTCGCCGCCGGGGACACCGGGCCGGTGGACGCGGTGCTGCTCTCGCACGACCAGCACCCCGACAACCTCGACCGCTCCGGCCGGGAGTTCCTCGACGGCGTGCCGCTCGTGCTCACCACCGCGGCCGCCTGCTCCCGGCTGGGCGACGCTCCGACGCCGCTGCCCAACTGGGCCACGCACGAGGCGGGTTCGGTCCGGATCACGGGCGTGCCCGCGCAGCACGGTCCCGATGGCACCGACCACCTCACCGGCGAGGTCACCGGGTTCGTCCTCCAGGGCGAGGGCCTGCCCACGGTGTACGTGAGCGGGGACAACGCCTCCCTGGACGTCGTACGGGCCGTGGCCGGGCGCTTCGACACCGTCGACGTCGCCGTGCTCTTCGCCGGCGCCGCCCGCGCCCCGTTCGTCGAGGGCGGCGAGGCCGACCTCACCCTCTCCAGCGACGCCGCCGCCGAGGCCACCCGCATCCTGGGCGCCCGGCACGTGGTCCCGCTGCACTTCGAGCACTGGGCGCACTTCACCCAGGGCCGGGAGAGCCTGGAGGAGGCGTTCGGGCGCGCGGGGCTCGGCGAGCGGCTGCACCTGCTGAAGCCGGGGGAGACGTATACGTACGCCGGGTGAGGCCTTCGCAAAGCCTGCGCGGGTGCGGGCGCCACCGCGTTTGACGCGGTCCTCGAAGGGCACCGGGACAAGTCCTGCCGCCCGCACCGCGCTGGAGGCCCCTCCATGACCACCACCGTCAACCGCATCGTCGTCGTCGGCGCAGGCTTCGCCGGGTACGAGACCGCGCGCGGCCTCTCCCGCGTCCTGCGGGGCGACGTACTCGGCGGACGCACCGAGATCGTGCTCCTCAACCCGACCGACTACTTCCTCTACCTGCCGCTGCTGCCCCAGGTGGCAGCCGGGATCCTGGAACCGCGCAGGGTGACCGTCTCCCTCCAGGGCACCCTGCCCCGGGTCCGGCTGGTGCTCGGCGAGGCCGACCACGTCGACCTCGCGGGACGCCGCGTGACCTACACCGACCCGGAGGGCGGCCGGGGCGAGCTGGCGTACGACCGGCTCGTGCTGTCCGTCGGCAGCGTCAACAAGCTGCTGCCGGTGCCCGGCGTCGCCGAGCACGCGCACGGCTTCCGCGGTATGCCCGAGGCCCTGTACCTGCGGGACCACATCACACGTCAGATCGAAATGGCAGCGGTCACCGGTGACATGGCACAGCGCACCGCGCGCTGCACCTTCGTCGTCGTCGGCGCCGGCTACACCGGTACCGAGGTCGCCGCCCAGGGCAAGCTGTTCACCGACGCCCTGGTGCGCGGCCAGCGGTCCTGGAAGTCCGGCGCGCGCCCACGCTGGCTGCTGCTCGACGTTGCGCCCCGCGTCCTGCCCGAGCTCGACCGGCACCTGTCCACCACCGCCGACCGCGTGCTGCGCCGGCGCGGCGTGGAGGTGCGCACCGGCACCTCCGTGAAGGAGGCCACCCGGGACGGAGTCCTGCTCGACGACGGGGAGTTCATCGACACCCGCACCCTCGTCTGGTGCGTCGGCGTGCGGCCCGACCCGCTCGTCTCCGAACTGGGCCTGACCGTCGAGCGCGGCCGGCTCCTGGTCACCCCGCAGCTCGGCGTGCCCGGCCACCCGGAGGTCTTCGCCTGCGGGGACGCCGCCGCCGTCCCCGACCTGACCCGGCCAGGGAAGTACACGCCGATGACCGCGCAGCACGCGTCCCGCCAGGGCCGCGCCTGCGCCCGCAACGTGGCGGCCTCGCTCGGGCACGGTGAAGCGCGGGCCTACCGCCACCACGACCTGGGCTTCGTCGTCGACCTCGGCGGCACCAGCGCCGCCGCCAACCCGCTGGGCATACCGCTCTCCGGGGCCCTGGCCGGGGCCGTGACCCGCGGCTACCACCTGGGTGCCATGCCCGGGAACCGGATCCGCGTCGCCGCCGACTGGCTGCTGGAGGCCGTACTGCCCCGGCAGGCGGTGCAGCTCGGCCTGGTGCGCTCCTGGTCGGTGCCGCTGGACACGGCGTCCCCCGAGCTCGCGCGCGTGCCCGGCGGACCGGCGAAGCAGCGAGAGGAGTGAGTGAGTCCGTGAAACCCGCAGAACAGCGCGTCGACTCCGACGACAACCAGGAACTACACGAACTGGCCCAGCAGTTGAGGGTCGACGCGGTACGCGCCGCCGACGCCGCGGGATCGGGGCACCCCACGTCCTCGATGTCCGCCGCCGAGCTCGCCGCCGTGCTCATGACCCGCCACCTGCGCTACGACTTCGCACGCCCCGACCACCCCGGCAACGACCACTTCGTCCTCTCCAAGGGCCACGCCTCACCGCTGCTGTACGCCATGTACCGCGCGGCCGGGGCCGTCGACGAACAGGAACTGCTCACGTTCCGCTCGAACGGCAGCCGCCTCGAAGGGCACCCGACGCCCCGGCTGCCCTGGGTCGACGTGGCCACCGGCTCGCTGGGCCAGGGCCTCCCGGTCGGCGTGGGCATCGCCCTCGCGGGCCGACACCTGGACCAACTGCCCTATCGCGTCTGGGTGTTGTCTGGCGACAGCGAAATGGCCGAGGGGTCGGTGTGGGAGGCGGTCGAGCACGCCGCGCACCAGGGCCTGGACAACCTCACCCTGCTCGTCGACGTCAACCGCCTCGGCCAGCGCGGCCCCACCCGCTTCGAGCACGACCTCGGTGCCTACGCGCGCCGCCTGGAAGCCTTCGGCTGGCACACGGTCGAGGTCGACGGCCACGACGTGGCGGCCGTCGACGCGGCGCTCGCCGAGGCCCGCGCGACCACGGACCGGCCCACCGCCGTGCTCGCCGCGACCAGGAAGGGCCGGGGCGTGGCCGCCGTCGAGGACCGCGAGGGCTTCCACGGCAAGCCGCTCAAGGACGCGGCCGCCGCCGTCGAGGAGCTCGGCGGGGTCCGCTCGCTGCGGGTCGACGTCCAGAAGCCCCCCGCCGCGCGGGTGCTGCACGCCGAGCGGGCCGGGCACCTGGCCCTGCCCCGGTTCGAGGAGGGCGACGAGGTCGCCACCCGTACCGCCTACGGGCAGGCGCTGGAGGCGCTCGGCTCCGCGCGCGGCGACGTGGTCGCCCTGGACGGGGAGGTCAGCGACTCGACGAAGGCGGAGTTCTTCGCCAAGGCGCACCCGGGCCGCTTCTTCGAGTGCTACATCGCCGAACAGCAACTCATCGCCGCGGCAGTGGGGTTGCAGACGCGCGGCTACCTCCCCTACGCGTCGACGTTCGCCGCGTTCCTCACCCGCGCCCACGACTTCCTGCGGATGGCCGCGGTCAGCCGGGCCGGGATCTGCGTCGTCGGCTCGCACGCGGGCGTGAGCATCGGCCAGGACGGGCCCTCCCAGATGGGGCTGGAGGACCTGGCGATGTTCCGCGCGGTGCACGACAGCACGGTCCTCTACCCGTGCGACGCCAACCAGACCGCCCGACTCATCGCGGAAATGGCCGAGTTGAAGGGGGTACGCTACCTGCGCACCACGCGGGGCGAGACGCCGGTGCTCTACGGACCGGACGAGGACTTCCCGATCGGCGGCAGCAAGGTGCTGCGCCGCAGCGACGCGGACCGGGCCACGATCGTGGCGGCCGGACTGACCGTGCACGAGGCGCTGCGGGCCGCCGACGCCCTCGCGGCCGACGGCATCCCGGTGCGCGTGATCGACCTCTACTCGGTCAAGCCGGTGGACGTGGACACCCTCAACGACGCGGCGGGCGCGACCGGTTGCCTGGTCACGGTCGAGGACCACCACCCCGAGGGCGGCCTCGGCGACGCCGTCGCGGACGCCTTCGCCGACGGACGGCCGGGTCCGCGCCTGGTGCGCCTGGGCGTACGGAACATGCCTGGGTCCGCGAGCCCCGAGGAGCAGCTGCACCTCGCGGGCATCGACGCGGACGCCATCGCGGCGGCGGTGAAGCTGCTGGTGGAGCGGGTGGTATAGGGGCTGGGGAGCGGGCGCGTCGGGCCGATGGGCGCGCCGGGTGGCTGAGGCGCGCATGCCGGACCGGCGGTCGGTTCGGCGTGCGGGCGTACGCGGACGGTCAGCGGGCCGGGCGCAGTGCCAGGCCCTCGACCTCCGTCGTGGGCGCGGCCGCCCCGGTCAGCAGCAGGGTCGTGATCGCGTCGGAGGGGCCGGGGGTGAAGTGCACGTCCGCCCCCGGCAGCCGTACCACCGGCCCCGCGGGGTCGGCCGCCACCCCGGCCACCTCGCCCAGCCACACGGCGGCGGCGGCCGGGCGCGGCGTCTCGACGACCAGCCCGGCCACCGCGTGCCCGGCGCCGTCCCCGGTGCGCTCGTCCGCCCGTACGTACGTGACGAAGTACGGCGCCCACTGCGGTACGTCGAGCAGCACCGCCTCACGGAAGCCGCCGGGCGTGAACTCACCGGTGCGGACGCGGTGTCCGTCCGCGCTCAGCCGCGCGCCGGCCGCCTCGGCGTCCGGTACGCGCAGCGCGAAGGTGAGCGCGCCGCCGCCGTTGGCCGCGAGCTCGTCCGCGTACGGCAGCCAGCCGCGTTCGGCGAACGCCCGGCCCCGGTCGGTACCGAGGAAGTCCGGCCGGTTCTCGACGGTCACGATCTCGACGAACGGTGCCCCGAAATGTGCCTTGGCGACCGGGAGTTGGCGATGTGGGGAAGCCGTGAGGCCGGCCTCGCGATAGGCCTGTACGGCGGCGTCCAGGTCGGGCACGCAGTGCAGTAGATGGTCGAACCGGGGTGACTCGTCGGTCATTCCGTCAGGCTAGCCGCGCTTCCGGCCGCTGTTTCCCGGCCGTTGACACTCCGTGTCCCCCTGCCCCGTTCCACCGTCGACTTCGGGCCAGGAGGCGCCAGGGCGGGGAGGGATCCGGGAAGGGGAGGGAGGGGCAACAGGGAGGGGAGGGGATGGTGCGGCGGGGTGGCTTCAGGCTCCCAGCCAGAGGTCCGGTCCGAACACCTCGTAGTGGATGTCCGCGGGGCGCACGCCCGCCTCGATCAGCTGGGCGCGCACCGAGCGCAGGAAGGGGAGCGGGCCGCAGAGGTACGCGGTGGTGCCGGCCGGGACCTCGACGTCCGCCAGGTCCACCAGGCCGGTCCGCTCGGCCGGCCAGTCGCCGAGGGGGCGCTCGTAGAAGACGTGGGCGGTGGCCTGCGGGAGCTTGGTGGTGAGCTGCTTGAGGTCGGCGCGGAAGGCGTGCGAGGCCTGGTCGCGGTCGCCGTGCACCGAGACGACCCGGCGGGCCGACCCGGTCGCCGCGAGGTGCGCCAGCATGCTGATCACGGGCGTGCAGCCGATGCCGGCCGAGGCCAGTAGCACCGGGCCGTCGCCTTCGGCGAGGGCCACGTCGCCGAACGGTGCGCTGACCTGGAGGTGGTCGCCGGGGGAGAGGTGGTCATGGAGGTGGTTCGACACCTCGCCGTCAGGGGTGGTGGGTGCACGGTGACCGGTGGGGTGTGCCATGTCACCGGTCATGTCATCACCCGTGAGGTGTGGCATGTCACCGGTCACGGCGTCACCACCCACCTCGCCGGTGACCCGCTTGACCGAGAACTGCAGTGCGCCGTCCGGGTGCCCCGACAGGCTGTACTGGCGTATCTGGCGTGCGCCGTCGGGGAGTTCGGCGCGCACGGACACGTACTGGCCCGGCTTCGACGCCGGTACCGGACGGCCGTCGACCGGCGCGACGAGGAAGGTCACGACGTCGGCGGTCTCCTGCAGCCGGGCGACGAGCCGGTACTCGCGCCAGACCTCCCCCTCGGGCGTCCCGGCCCGCTCGTACAGCCCCCGCTCCAGCTCGATGAGCGCGTTGGCCATCAGCCAGTACACCTCGTCCCAGGCGGCGGCGACCTCGGGCGTGACCGCGTCGCCGAGGACCTCGGCGATGGCGGCGAACAGGTGCCGGTGCACGATCGGGTACTGGTCCGCGCGGATGCCGACCGACGCGTGCTTGTGCGCGATGCGGGCGAGCATGGCGTCGGGGCGGGTGTCGGGGTGCTCCAGGAGGGCGCCCGCGAACGCGGCGATGGATCCGGCGAGGGCCTGGCGCTGGGAGCCGTTGGCCTGGTTGCCCCGGTTGAAGAGGTCGCGCAGCAGCTCCGGGTGGGCGGCGAACATCTTGTCGTAGAAGAGCGGGGTGATGTCGCCGATGGCGGCGCCCACGGCGGGGAGGGTCGCGCGGACGGTGGCGGCGGATGCGGGGGAGAGCATGGCGGGCTCCTCGGAGGGCCGGGGGTGAGGGGTGGAGGCGGGGCACCTGTAATGCGTATGTGGGATGCGTATTAAAGGGCGTGAAGGGCGTGAAGGGCGTGAAGGGCGTGGGGCGGGGCCGTGCGGTGGCGCGTGCGCGTGGTGACGGCCCGGTGGTGTGCGGTCAGCCCGTGTCGGGGCGGGCCGAGAGGCTGACCAGCACCGGGCCCGTGGGTGGGCGCACCAGGTCGTCGATGGTCAGGGGGTCGAGGGTGGCGTAGAAGGCCTCCTGGGCCACGGCGAGGGCGCCGCGCAGTCGGCAGGCCGAGCGCAGGGGGCACGGCGGGTCGTCCTCGCAGCCGACCACGTCGCCGACGCCCTCCAGCTCCCGCACCAGTCGCCCGAGCGAGCCGGTGCGGCCGTGCCCGGTCAGCGCCAGGCCGCCGCCGCGTCCCCGGCGGGCCTCGACGACGCCCAGGTGCTGGAGCCGGCTGACCACCTTCGCGGCGTGGTTGTACGGGACCTCCAGCGACTCCGCGACCTCGCGGGTCGTCGGCAGCGCGGCCTCGTCGAGCACCGCCAGGCGCATGGCCACGCGCAGGGCGATGTCGGTGTGCTTGGTCAGCTTCACGCCCCCAGGCTAGCTAATGCGCACGATGGATACCAATTAAGGGGGTGCGATCAAGGGTGTGCGGTTAAGCGGGTGCGATGAAGCGTGTGCGGTGAAGGGGGGCGGTGAAGGGGGGCGGTGAAGAGGGTGCGATGTCCCCGGTGACATGTCACCGGGCATCCCGGGTACTCCGTGGCCAGGGACCGAGGAGGACCGGAGGCGGTCGGGGCCCGTTGGGAAGCGCATCGAGGTGCGCGGAGGGTCAGATCCCAGGCCATGGGTTTGGAGAGCGCTGTCAGGGCTACCCGCCGGAGCGAGGATGACATGGCGAACACATCAGAGAACACCGAAGAGACCACGGAAGAGCACACCGACAAGCGCGCCGAGACCGAGGACTCGGAAGGCAGGGCGCCCCGCAAGACGGCGCCCCGCAAGACAACGGCCCGCAAGGCGGCACCCCGCAAGGCGCCTCCCCGCAGGGCCGCGCCCCGTACGGAGTCGGACGAGCCGCCGCCGCGCAAGCGGCCCGGCGTCACGCAGGTGCTGCGCCACGCGCGTGAGCAGCTCGTCGAGGTCACGGGCCTGACCGTCGAGTCGGTGTCCTCCTTCGAGCGCAACGACGAGGGCTGGCACCTCAACGTCGAAGTGCTCGAACTGGAGCGGGTGCCCGACACCATGAGCCTGCTCGCCTCCTACGAGGTCGAGCTCGACGACGACGGCGAGCTGGTCGGCTACCGCAGGCTGCGCCGCTACGAGCGCGGTCGCGCGGACCGCACCTGAGCGCACCCCGCACCGGCCCGGGTCCCCCGGACTTCTCGCCCCACCGATGTCACGGTCAGCACCGCGCATCGCACGTCACATATCACATATCACCACTTACCCACACAGCGACGGGGAGCCGGACCGGACGCGCGGTTCGACGTGCCGTCCCGCACCCCGTGCAGGCACCACCCGACACGCACCACCCGCACGGCCATTCACAACAGGCGCACAACAGGCATACGCACCAAGGAAGTTCAGTCACCCGCAACAGGAAGGCATCGCACCATGACGGTCGTCCCGGCACAGCAAGGCGGCGGCGGATCCGGTGGCACCAGTGGCCTCTACGACGTCCTGGAACTCGTCCTGGACCGGGGCCTCGTGATCGACGCGTTCGTACGCGTCTCGCTGGTGGGCATCGAGATCCTCAAGATCGACATCCGCGTCGTCGTCGCCAGCGTCGACACCTACCTGCGCTTCGCCGAGGCCTGCAACCGCCTCGACCTGGAGACGGGCAGCAAGAAGCCCTCCGGTCTCACCGACATTATCGGCGACAGCATGGAGTCCGGCGCCCGAGGCAAGACCAAGGGCGCGCTCAGCGGCGCCGCGCAGACCATCTCCGACGCGTTCAACCAGGCGCGCGACGAAGGCCAGACCGAGAAGCCGCGCAGCCGGCGCACCGCCGCCTCGCGCCGGAAGGAGGAGCAGGAGTGAGCACGTACGTCTACGGCATCGCCCGCAGTTCGCACCCGAGCCTCCCGGAGGAGCTGGGCGGGGTCGGCAATCCGCCCCGGCCCGTGCGCGTCATCGCCCACGGCAGCCTCGCGGCGCTGGTCAGCGACGCCCCCGAGGACCTGCGGCCCAAGCGGCGCGACCTGCTCGCCCACCAGACGGTGCTGGCCGAGGCGGGCGCGTCGGGGCCGGTCCTGCCGATGCGGTTCGGGGGCGTCTCGCCCGACGACGCGTCCGTGGTCTCGGTGCTCGGCGAGCGCGAGGGCCACTACCTGGAGCGCCTTGACGCCCTCGACGGCAAGGTCGAGTACAACGTCAAGGCCACCCACAACGAAGAGGCCGTCCTCCACCAAGTCCTGGCCGAGGACCCCCAGTTGCGGGCCATGAGCGAGGCCAACCGGGCCTCCGGCGGCGGCACCTACGAGCAGAAGCTCGCGCTGGGCGAGCGGGTCGTGGCGGCCGTCAAGGCGCGCGAGGCGCGGGACGCCGTCCTGGTCCAGCAGGCCCTCGAGGACGCGACGGCGGACGTGTGCGCCGGCCCCGAGAGCACCGGCTGGCTCGCCAACATCTCCTTCCTGGTGGACCGCGACGCCTCGCACGCGTTCGTCGACGCGGTCGACCAGCTGCGGCGCGAGCAGACGCACCTGGTCCTCCAGGTCAACGGCCCGCTGCCGCCCTACAGCTTCGTGGAGTGAGCGTGGGACTTCTCTCAGAGCTGGTGCTCCTGCCCGCCGCCCCGGTGCGCGGCACCTTCTGGGTGCTCAACCAGGTGGTGGCCGAGGCGGAGCGGCTCTACTACGACCCCGCCACCGTCCGTCGCGAACTCGCCGAGCTGGAGAAGCGCTTGGAGGCGGGCGAGATCGACGACGACGAATTCGACCGGGCCGAGGACGAGCTCCTCGACCGGCTGGAAAGGACGACACCCCGATGAACAATCGAGTCACGCTAGGACTCGCGGTCGGAGCGGGCTATCTGCTCGGCCGCACCAAGAAGGCCAAACTCGCCTTCGCCGTCGGCACGTTGGTGGCGGGCAAGAAGCTCCAGCTGAGCCCGCGCGCGCTGGCCGACTTCGCCGCCTCGCAGCTGCAGAACAACCCGCAGTTCAAGGAGCTCGGCGACACGCTGCGCGAGGACCTGCGCGGCGTCGGCAAGGCCGCGACCGGAGCCGTGATCAACCGTCAGCTCGAAGGCCTCGCGGACCGGCTGCACTCGCGCACCCTGGGCGTGCGCGACCAGCTCTCCGGCGTGGTGCCGGGCGAGCTGTACGAGGACGAGGAAGAGGACGACGAGGAGGAGTCGGGCGAGCGGGAGTCCCGCGGCTCGCGTTCCCGTGGCCGGTCCTCGGGTCGCTCTTCCCAGGGTCGTACCTCCAACGGCCGCTCCTCCAGGGGGCGTTCCGAGGATGGCGACGAGGACGAGTCGGACGGCGGATCGGGCGGCCGCTCCCCGGGCCGTACCGCCAAGAAGACGGCGTCGGCGAAGTCCGCGCCCGCGAAGAAGGCCGCCAAGAAGGCCCCGGCCAAGAAGACGGCCGACCGGGCGGGCGGCACGGCGCGGCGCACCGCGGGCGGTGCCTCCGGCGCCGCGAAGAAGACCGCGTCGGGCACGTCCGCCGCGCAGTCCTCCGGCCGCTCCGCCGCGCGGGCCACCCGGTCCGCCGCCGGCTCCGGCACGAAGGGCGGTGGCAGCCGTGGTTGACCAGGCCGTGACCGACCGTCTCAAGAGCGAGGTCCAGGGCTATCTGCTCGCTCAGGCCGAGCGCGCCCTCGTCGGCGCCGGCCGCAAGCTGGGCCAGTCCACCGCGAAGCTCACCGACATAGCGGAGGGCAACAGCCCCGGCTTCGCCAAGCTCGCCCTGCAGGGCGGCCGCAAGCTCGCCGAGGGCAAGGGACCCATGCGCACCGCCGTGGAGCTGGGTGCCACGCACCTGAAGGACAACGTCAAGGAGGGCTTCAAGGGCCTCTTCGGCGGCAAGAGCAAGCGCAAGGGCGGCGGCGGCAACAAGCCCGTCGTCATCATGGAGTCGATCGACGTCGGCGTGCCGGTGCGCCAGGCGTACGACCAGTGGACCCAGTACCAGGACTTCGCCTCCTTCGCGCGCGGCGTCAAGAGCGCCAACGCGGCCGACGACGCGACCTCCGACTGGAAGGTCAAGGTCTTCTGGTCCACGCGGAGTTGGAAGGCGCACACCACCGAGCAGGTGCCGGACGCGCGGATCACCTGGACGTCCGAGGGCGCGAAGGGCACCACCAAGGGCGTCGTCACCTTCCACCCGCTCGGCGAGAACATCACCCGGGTGCTGCTCGTCATCGAGTACTACCCCAAGGGCCTGTTCGAGCGCACCGGCAACATCTGGCGCGCCCAGGGCCGCCGGGCCCGCCTGGACCTCAAGCACTTCGCGCGGCACATCGCGATGAAGGGCGAGGCCGAGGGCGGCTGGCGCGGCGAGATCCGCGACGGCGAGGTCGTGCGCACCCACGAGGAGGCCGTGGAGGCCGAGGAGCGGGAGCGCGAGGAGCAGGAGAACCGGGAGGACGAGGACGGCGAGGGCCCCGAGGGCGCCGCGGCCGAGGACTCCGACGCCGAGGACTCCGACGAGGTCCGCGACGAGACCGACGAGGTCGAGGACGCCGAGGACGCCGAGCACGAGGACGGCCGCGACGCCGAGGACGCCTACGAGGACGAGGTGGACGGCGAGGAGGAGCCGGAGGAGTACGCGGAGGAGTACGACGAGGAGTACGGCGAGGACGAGGAGCCCGAGGAGTACGAGGACTCCGAGCAGCCGGAAGCCGAGTACGAGGACGAGTGCGAGGAAGAGCCCGAGGGCGAGCGGACCGAGGCCAAGAAGCGCCGTGAGTACGCTTCCGCCGGGGGCCGGAGCCGCCGATGACGTCCCCCGCACCCCGGATGAGCGCCTACCCCTCCGAGGGCGGCGGCGGTGCCAACCTCGCGGACATCCTGGAACGGGTCCTCGACAAGGGCATCGTCATCGCCGGCGACATCCGCATCAACCTGCTCGACATAGAGCTGCTCACCATCAAGCTCCGCCTGATCGTCACCTCCGTCGAGCGCGCCAAGGAGATGGGCATCGACTGGTGGGAGAGCGACCCCGAGCTGTCCTCCGGCGCCCGGGACCGTGAACTCGCCGCTGAGAACGCGGAGTTGAAGCGGCGCCTGGCGGCCCTCGAGACGCCGGGACGGGCCGCGCTCCCGCAGGAGGAGCACGACGAGGAGCACGAGGACGGGCAGCGGGAGGAGCGCCGGACGCAGCCGCGGGGCCGCAAGCCGCCCCGCGCCCGCAAGGAACCCCAGGAGGGAGACGAGGCATGAGCGACGGGGAACGGCTGTTGTACGTCTACGCCGTCACCCGGCCGTACGAGGGCGGACTGCCCGGCGCCGTGACGGGCGTCGCGGGCGGCCCGCCCCGGCCCGTGCGCCACGGCGGGCTGGCCGCCGTGGTGGGTTCCGTACCGGCCGCAGAGTTCGACGAGGCGCCGCTGCGCGCGAACCTGGAGGACATCGACTGGCTCTCCGACACCGCGCGCGCCCACCAGGACGTCGTCGCGGCCCTGACCGCGGTCACCTGCGCGCTGCCGCTGCGGCTCGCCACCGTGTGCCGCGACGAGGACGGCGTGCGACGGCTCGTCGAGGAGGGCGCCGAGCGCTTCACCCGCGCCCTGGAACTCTTCGAGGGGCGCGTCGAGTGGGGTGTGAAGGTGTACGCGGATCCCGAGGCGGCCCCCGAGCCCGCCCCGGCCCCCGCCGCGACGGCGGCCCCCGCCACCGGACGCGACTACCTGCGCCGCCGGCTGCGGGACCGCCAGGGACGGGACGACGGGATGCGCGGCGCGGAGGCCGTCGCCCGGGCCCTGCACGAGGAGCTGTCGGCCCGCGCCGACGCGGCCGCGCTGCACCCGCCACAGGACGCCAGGCTGTCCCGGGCGAAGGGCGTCAACGTGCTCAACGCCGCCTACCTGGTGCCGGATCCGGACGCCGAGGCGTTCGCCGCCCGGGTCGGCGAGGCGTCGCGCCCTGGGGTGCGGGTGGAGCTGACGGGCCCCTGGGCCCCGTACTCCTTCGCCCACCTCGCCGACCCCGACCCGGACCGGCCCGATCCCGACCGGCCCGACTCCGCACGCGGGGCGGAGGCGGCCCGATGACCTTCCCCGACCTGACCATGCCCGAAGCCGCGTCCTCGCCCCTGGCCCAGCGCCAGGTCGCCCTGGTGGACCTGCTCGACCGGCTGCTCGCGGGCGGCGTGGTCATCCGGGGCGACCTCACCCTGCGCATCGCCGACGTGGACCTGGTGCGCGTCGACCTGAACGCCCTGATCAGCTCGGTCAGCGCGGAGGTCCCCTCGCCCTGGGGCACCACACGGGCCCCGGAGCGGCCCGCCCCGCGGCCGGGCGACACGGAAGGGGGGACGCGGTGAAGGACGCGTCGAGGAGGCTCGACATCGACCTGGAAGCCGTCGACCTGGACCCGGCGGCCCTCGAAGCGCTGGCGGGGGAGACCCTGGACCGGTACGCGGGGGAGCCCGAGCCGGAGCGCGACGCGGCCCCGGACGACCCCGACGGGGCGGCGCACCCGCGCAGGCGCGTCGACCTGGACCCGGACACCGTGGAGCGGGACCTGGCCCGCCTGGTGCTCACCATCATCGAACTGCTGCGGCAGTTGATGGAGCGTCAGGCCCTGCGGCGGGTGGAGACCGGTGACCTGACGGAACATCAGGAGGAGCGCATCGGCATGACCCTGATGCTGCTCGAAGACCGCATGGAGGTCCTCCGGACGCGGTTCGGGCTCGCTCCGGAGGACCTCAACATCGATCTCGGGCCGCTGGGCCCGCTGCTGTGAACGGCTACCAGAGGACGCGATGACCGCACGCACCGATGAACGGACCGCCGACGACCGCCACGGGAAGGACCCCGACGGCCCCGCCGGCTCGGACGACCCCGGCAGCCCCGACGGTGCCGATGACTTCCAGGGCTCCGGCGGCTCCGGCTCCGACGGCCACACCCGGCTGACCGTCCTCGTCGCGCTCGCCGCCAACCTCCTGATCGCCGTCGCCAAGGCCGTCGGCGGCCTGATCGCCCAGTCGCCCGCGCTGCTCTCCGAAGCCGCGCACTCCGTCGCGGACAGCCTCAACGAGGTGTTCCTGCTGGCCTCGCTGCGCCGCAGCCGCCGCCCCGCCGACCGCCGCCACCCCTTCGGGTACGGCAAGGAACGCTACTTCTGGGCACTGCTCGCGGCCGTCGGCATCTTCGTGATGGGCGGCTGCTTCTCCTTCTTCCAGGGGATCGAGGCGCTGCGCGGCGGACCGCAGGAGTCCCACTCGGGGTACACGGTGGGGATCGTGGTGCTCGTCGTCGCACTCCTCGCCGAGGGCGCCTCGCTGGCCCGGGCCCTGTACCAGCTGCGGCGGCACGGCGACGCGGGCGGCGACCCCGCGCTGCGCACCGTCGTCGCCGAGGACGGCACCGCGGTCCTCGGCGTCCTGTTCGCCCTCGCCGGGATGATCCTGCACCTGGTCACCGGCCAGGTGGTCTGGGAGGCGTCCGCGTCGCTCGCGATCGGTGCGCTGCTCGTGTACGTCGCCTACCGGCTCGGCCGCGACGCCCGCGCCCAGCTGGTGGGCGAGGCGGTGGACCCGGAGATGGCCGCGCGGATCCGGGCCACGCTGGACGCGCAGCCGGAGATCGACAACGTCGCGGACCTGCTGACCATGCGGCTCGGCCCGGACCAGGCGCTGATCGCGGCGCGCGTGGACCTGGCCCCGGGGCTCGACAGCGAGCGGGTGGAGCTGGTCGCGGTGCGCATCAAGAAGGCGGTGCGCGAGGAGTTCCCGGACGCGGGCCACGTCTTCCTGGACGTCACGGAGGCCCCGGCGGAGGGCCAGGCCTGACCGGGCCCGCAGGGCCGGCCGCGTACGGAGGCTACGTGCGACGGGGCCTGACATGCGAGGGGCCTGACGTGTGACATGTGACTGTTCACCGTGAACAGTCACATGTCACA